>NZ_JAMYQY010000014.1:0-193638 GCF_040321125.1 Mesorhizobium sp. M0518 | reverse complement strand
GTGGCGCTCGCTGCGAGCGGATGAGACAGCGTCCAGCCGAATTTATCCGCCGCCTCGAACGCTGCGCCCAGCGCGGTGCGTGTGCCCCGCCGCGCCGGCGGAACCTCGTCGCCCAGCAGCAAGGCACCGGACCGGAAATGCTCGAGCGTGGTCGGCACTTTGCTGAAGGTGTTTGCCTCATGCTCGATCTCGCCAGTGAGGACGTGGTAGTTCATGGATTGTCTCCGGGGTTGCAAAAGGGATGGCGCGGCGCTGAGCTCAGGAATCCGGTGGATCACCTGCTGAAGGCTTGGTCTTCGCAAGCAGCAGGTCGAACGCCGCCCCACGGGCTGGGCCCAAGCCTGGCGGCCGGACGGCCTGGGCTAGTACCATCCGGCACGGAGTTCGGCGAGGCGCCTCAGCAGGCCGCACCGAGGTATCACTCCACATGTCGCTCATTGCGCCGAGCTGGACGACAGTCGGATCAATCCAATCCCGTTCTCGATCTCAATTTTGGTGCCAAAAGGCGTCGAGAGCTTCTGTAGGCGTTCCAGAATAGCTACTGCTTGCGGCGCGGGTGCGAGCCGCGGTACACCCCGGTTCGCAAATCTGTTTAAGCGGCGGAGCTCGATCGGATGGAGCCGCAATTCAGCGAGTTGGTTCTGCTCAAAGCGGCTAATGCTGACCACGCTTTCATAGAAGATCGTATCAGATTGAGACCCTACTAATCCTTCCGCAGTCGGATATCCTTTTGCCACCTCGTCGACCGTGACTTCGGCGTCTGTATCGACCCTCGGATCCTTGCCGTATACCTCGTACATGTCATCGCCTACTGGCGTCCTGAGGTCCTGACAAAAGAAATTACCCAAGCTGTAAAAGATAGGCCGGCCTTTGTAGATCTCGATACCTCGCAGCTGATGAGGTCCATGCACGATGTATGCGTCCGCCCCAGCATCGATAAGCCTTCGGGCAAAGGCCTGCTCGCAGTCAGGCGGTTCTTCACTCCATACCCCGGGCTCGTGCTCATGATTCGTCGCAATGCAGAAGTCGGAGATCTGTTTGCCCCGACGAACGTTGCGCAGGATATCGGCGATGTCACGCGAGTTGGGCTCGAAGCTGTAACTGGCTTTGTTGCCAGCTTTGTACGTCACCCCGCCGAGGACTACGCGGCTTGGATCTTTTCCAGCGGGGTTGTAGCCCGGTAGCACTTCGCGCACCTGTCTCAAGCTCTCGAGCATCTCCGGCGGAACAACGATGCTCTTCTCCAAACGCAGGGCGTTGAGCCCTGGTCTGCCTGGCGCCTCGCCAGCGGGATCGCACGCACGAGCCATCGGCATGAACGTCGTAGCAAATGACACCAACGCTACTCTTCCGCGCGGAGTCTCCAGGAAGCGCGCAGCTCCAGCCTGTGCGAGGTTTTCGCCTGCGCCTGCATGGATGATGCCGTTTTCATCGAGCGCCCGGCTCGTCTCGCGCATGCCTTCAAGGCCCCAGTCGAGCGTATGGTTATTCGCGCGACTGACCATATTGAAACCCAGAGCCCTTAAGTCAGGTCCTAGCTGCGGGTCGCTGATGCAATACGCTCCACCGTACTCAGCCTGCGGGCATCCTTTGGATTGAACATCCAGGATGTTGGTTTCCAAGTTCCCGAAGCTGACATCGGCCCCATGGAAGATCCTGAGAACATCGACTAAGCCAGGATAATGGCCCTTCGTCACGGGCCGCGCAAAGAGAAGGTCCCCAACTGCTGCCATTGTGAAGCCGTCTTCGACGTTGGTCGCGATCGAGCCGACCGTATCGAAGCCAGCATTCTGTTGAATCGGCTGCCTTCCATTCTGGTGTGAATCTCGCTCCATATGATTTCCTATTTGTCTCGGGTTCCCATTTTGCTGTCGCTGTGCTTGCGCTTTCCGATACATCAGGACCGGATCATGTTGTTTGAGCAAGCGAAGAACTGGCCGCCGCAGCTCGCTGCACCGGGATGTCTGTGGCCGGAGCGCGCACATGGCAGGCTACAACGCGCCCGTCTGCCATTGGCACTAAAGGGGGCACCTCGATACGGCAACGCTCGACCGCGAGCGGGCAGCGCGGATGAAACGCGCACCCGCTCGGCGGATTGATCGGGCTTGGCACCTCGCCCCCGACGGGCGCCTCCAGCCGAACTCGGGTGGGATCCGGGACAGGAGCTGCTGCCATCAGCGCCTCGGTGTAGGGGTGGACCGGCTTGGCGAAGAGCGCCTCGCACGGTGCGAGCTCCACGATCCGCCCCAAATACATGACCGCAACGCGATGGCCGATATGCTCCACGACGCCAAGGTCATGTGAGATGAAGACGAAGGCGATGCCCATCTGCTGCTGTAGATCCAGAAGCAGATTTAAGATCTGCGCCTGCACGGAGACGTCGAGGGCTGACACTGCCTCGTCGGCGATGATGAGCGAGGGGTTGAGCGACAGGGCGCGTGCAATGCCGAGCCGCTGGCGCTGACCGCCCGACAATTCGGAAGGGAGCCTGTGCATCATTTCGGGCGACATTCCGACTTTTCGGAGAAGGTGCGCGGCAAGCGCGTTGCGCTGCTTACAGCTGAGACGTTCAAAATTCTCGACGGGTTCGGTGACAATTTGCCCGGCCGTAAGGCGCGGATTTAGCGACGAGTAAGGATCCTGGAAGACCATCTGCATCCGACGGCGCCAGGCGTGAAGCGCGTCCTTCTTCAGGCCTGCAATGTCGGTCCCGTCGATTAGCACGCGCCCCCCCGTCGGTTCCACGAGCCGCATCAAGAGCCGCGCCACGGTGGACTTGCCGCAGCCGGATTCCCCGACGATGCAAAGTGTCTCGCCCGCCTCTACGGAAAAGGATACATCCTCCACCGCCCGGATCACTGGGATTGTCTTCTTGAAGATTCCCGAGCCAAGCGGATAATGCTTGGTCAGATTCTCGACTTTCAGCAGAGGACCACTCATGCGCCCATCACCTCTTCGGCGCGCCAGCAAGCTGCGGCGTGGCTCGACCCGACATCACGGAGGGCGGGCGTCTTCTCGCGGCAAATGTCGATCGCGAACGGGCAGCGAGGAGCAAAGCTGCACCCGACAATGGGCTCGCGGAGGCTTGGGACAATGCCGGGGATTTCTGGAAGGCGCCGCTGTCGGCCGCGCCGCCGGTCAGGCACCGATCGCATGAGGCCCTGAGTGTAGGGATGCGCCGGTCGCGCAAACAAATCTATCACGTTCGCTTGTTCTACGATCCGGCCAGCATACATCACGATCACGCGTTGGCATGTCTCGGCTACAACGCCCAGATCATGCGTGATGAACATCACGGCCGTTCCCGTGCGCTCTTTCAGATCCACGATGAGGCGCAGGATCTGCGCCTGAATGGTGACGTCCAGCGCGGTCGTCGGCTCATCGGCAATCAACAGTTCCGGCGAGCAGGCAAGACCCATGGCGATCATGGCGCGCTGGCGCATGCCGCCTGACATTTCGTGAGGATAGTTGTTGACGCGAAGCTCGGGATCCGCGACGCGGACGAGACGGAGCATCTCTTCGGCCTTTGCCATGGCCACCGAGCGGGACGCATTTGTGTGGATCTGCACCGCCTCGGCAATCTGGCGGCCGACCGTGTAGACCGGGTTCAGGCTCGTCATAGGCTCCTGGAAGATCATGGCGATCTGGTCGCCGCGGACCTTTCGCATCTCCCGATCGGACAGCTTAAGGAGGTCGCGTCCGTGGAAGCGGACCTCGCCGCCGACAGTCCTGGCGGTCAGCTTCGGTAGCAGGCGAAGGATGGAGAGGGCCGTGACGCTCTTCCCACATCCCGACTCGCCGACAACACCGAGCGTCTCGCCTTTCTTAACCTGGAAGCTGATGCCGCCCAGGGCACGGGTGACGCTCTCCTGGCCGTAAAAGTGCGTCTCAAGGTCTTGGACTTCAAGAAGGACGTCGCTCCCTGCGGTTTGATGCATCTGCATGTTAGCGCCTCCGCTTGGCGCGGGGGTCGAACAGGTCGCGCAGGCCGTCCCCGAGCAGGTTGACAGCCAACACTGTAACGGCAAGACAGATACCGGGGGCGAAGACCGTCAATGGGGCGATAGCGAGATACAGTCGAGAGCTTGAAATCATGTTGCCCCAGCTCGGAATCTCGGGCGGCACGCCCACGCCCAGAAAGCTTAGCCCGGCCTCTGTCAAAATTGCGTCTGCGCAAACAATGGCACTCTGCACCATGAGCGACGGAATGGTGCTCGGCAGGATATGCCGCCAAAGCACCTTCGGCAGGCGCGCACCGCCGCAGAGCGCCGCCTCCACATAAGGACGCTCGCGGACACTCAGAACCGCCGAACGAACTAGCCGCGCCACGCTTGGCAGCTGGGGGATCGTGATAGCGACGATAAGGATGCCGATCCCGGGACCCGTCAGGGAAATAAGAGCAATCGCCAGCAGTATCGTCGGGATCGACATCAGACCGTCCATGACCCGCATGACTATATTGTCGAAGACGCGGTTGTACCCGGCGAGAACACCGATCAAAAGACCACCGAAAGCCGCGCCCGCCGCCGAGGTCAATCCGACCGTTAGTGAGATCCTGGCGCCGAACACCGTTCGTGCAAATACGTCGCGGCCGAGACTATCGGCCCCGAACCACATATCAGCGGACGGCGGCTGGAGGCGCTTGAACGGATCCATGTTCACCGGGTTGCCGGCAAAAAGCGGAGAAGCCAGTGCTAATACGATCAACAGCGCCAGGAGGCCGCCGCCCACAAGGACAAGCGGATGCCGCCTTGCCAGACGGGGAAAGTCAGATATTCGCAGGCGGCCCGTCGGGATGTATTCAACTGGTGCGGAGAGGAGCGTCATAATCAGTACCGGATTCGGGGATCGATCAGGGTGTAGGAAAGATCGACCGCCAGATTGATAAGAACGTACAGACCCGAAATCAGGATGAGCACACCTTGAATGATGGGATAATCGCGGTTGTTGATTGCATCGACCACCAAACGACCGACACCAGGTATGTTGAAAACGGTTTCCGTGATGACGACACCGCCAATCAGACCTGCGAAACTTAAGCCGATCACGGTGAGGATCGGGACACCGGCATTCTTCAGTGCGTGGTGGAAAAGCATGGAATAGGACGACGCGCCCTTGGCAGCGGCTGTTCGCATATAGTCTTCAGATAGAACTTCCAGCATGCTCGCCCGCGCGATCCGGGCGATGAAAGCAATGTAGGGAACACTCAAAGTAACGGTTGGCAGGATCAGGTGGACAAACCATGGACCGAAGCCATCGTCGATAGGCTGGTAACCTTGGACGGGCAGCCAACGTGTCCTAATCGCGAACAAATATATGAGAAAGAAGCCGACGACAAACACCGGGACAGAAAAACCAAGTGTCGCGAATGCCGTCAGGATGCGATCAACAAGGCCGCCAGAGCGCCACGCGGCAAGGACGCCGAAGGAGACCCCAATCGTCACCGAAAGGATTATCGTCAGGATAGATAGGGAGATGGTCGGTTCCAGGCGCTGCGAGATCAGTTCGCGAACGGGTCTGCCCGTGAAAATTGAGGTCCCAAGATCGCCGCCTAGGATGCCGAGCGCCCAATGGACAAACTGAACGGGCAATGGCTGATTGAGTCCCAGCTGTTCGCGAATGCCGGCGATCATCTCTGGCGTAGCCCTAGGGCCGGCAATGATGTCCGCTGGATCGCCCGGCGCGAGCCTGAGAAGCAGGAAGACGAAGATGCCGACAATCGCCATGACGGCGACGGTCGAGACCATTCGGCGAAGTATGTAGGCAGCCATTGCGCCCTTAGACCTTCTGCATGATGAGGTCGCGCCGAGAGATCCTCACCCTCCGCTCCCCTAGTCTGCGGCGCGGTTAATCCGCACCTATGAATTCTGTCGACACCACGAGAGCGCATTGGAACTCAAAGAGGCGGGTCAACCTTTCGCTCTCCGACGAATGACTTCGCCGTGGACGACTTTTTCAAACGATAACACCTGGAGAGCAAGGTTTGGACCAAAATTCGTCTGTTGCTGAAATGCGAGCACTAAAAAGGGGCGCGGTTTGAAATGCTCAGCTTAAGCGGGGCGGCTCTCGCGCGATCTTCAATTCGCCCCATACCTAAATACGCTTCTCAAGGTCAGGGATACCTCGCACTCTCTCCATGCAGTCACGCAACTCTGCGTGCGTCGGCCGGCAGGTCGACAGAAATAATTTCCGCAAGCATCTCGGCGGTTGCAGCCGACAAGGTCCAACCTAGGTGACCATGGCCCGTATTGTAGAACACACCGCGTGCCCGGCCTTTGCCGACCCGCGGCATCATGTTGGGCATCATTGGCCTCAACCCCGCCCACGGCACTACGTGGTTGGTATTTATTCTCGGAAAATGCATCCGCGTCCAGTCCACCAAAGGTTTAACGCGATCGTCCCGAATATCACGGTTCAGACCGTTGAACTCAGCGGTTCCGGCAACGCGAAATCTAGACAATCCCAATCGGCTCGTAACGATCTTGGCTCGGTCATCAAGCAGACTGACCCACGGTGTGGCTTCCTGTGACGCGAACTCATCGAGCTCGACTGTGATGGAGTAACCCTTAACCGGATAAATGTTGAGCCGATCGCCCAAATTCGCGGCCAAGTCGCGGCTGCTACAGCCCGCACAGATGACGATGGCGTCTATCTCACGGCACTCCGAATGTGGGACTTCAGCACCAGTTGCATAGGAAATTCGAAACCCTTGTTGATGTTCGATGCGTCTCACATCTGCATCGTAGCAGAAGCGGGCGCCGCGCCTCTCGCATGCCCGTGCCAGACCGCTAGTGTATTTGTGAATGTCGCCGGTGGAATCCGACGGCGTGTAGAATCCGCCATATGGACTACTACAGAGAGTGGGTTCGATCGACTTGATCTCTTCCACGGCAACGGGCCGTCGGTCCAATCCACCTTGGACTAGCAATTCGTTTACCGCCCGCGCATGATCGAAATCGGCTTTTTCCCAATATAGGTGAAGAATGCCGCGACGAACATGGTCGAAATCGATGTCTTCCCGCGCGGCAATCTCAAACATATGCTTCCGCGCCATGATCGCGAGTTTGGTCGTCTTTATGGTGTTTTCGCGATAGCCAGCGATGTTCGCCACGAATTCCGCCAGCCAGCTGTACTTGTGCCAGCTGGGTGCTGGATTCATAAGAAGTGGAGCGTCCCGTTTAACCATCCACTTGATCCCCTTTAGAATCGTCGACCAGCGGTTCCAAACTTCAGCATTGCTTGCCGAGAGCTGTCCGCCATTGGCAAATGACGTTTCCATCGCAGCATACCGCTGACGATCTAATACAGTGACTTCATAACCACGCTCCAAAAGGGCATACGCAGTCGATACACCGGTGATCCCGGCGCCGATGACAACAATCCTGGGCATTTTGCTCTCCAGAAAGATAAAACAGTGCAGCTTCTAGGCGGGCGGGACCTTGCTCGTTTCGGCTATGCATCAGGTACCGCTCGCGAACATCTGCGAATGGGGTCCCTCATGTTGGGCATCGGATGACTCCCAATTCCCTGCCTACCTCCGTGAAGGCGTCGACGGTACGGTCAACATCCGTACTCGAATGTGCGGCAGACATCTGCGTGCGGATGCGCTCCTGCCCCTTAGGGACTACTGGGAAGGAGAATCCGATCACATAAATGCCGCGCTGGAGCATCTTGTCGGCCATCTGCTGCGCGAGGCCTGCGTCCCCCAATATCAAGGGAATTATGGGATGGTCCGCGCCAGCCAGCGTGAAGCCCACCTTCGACATCCTCGAGCGGAAGCGGTCGGCATTGGCATAGAGCTTTTCGCGCAGGGCATAACCTTTTTCGAGCAGATCGAAAGCTTTCAGCGACGCCCCTGCAATCGCAGGCATCAACGTATTGGAGAAGAGGTACGGCCGCGAGCGCTGGCGAAGCCAATCGATGACCTCGCGCCTGCCTGCAGTGTAGCCGCCCGAGGCCCCGCCGAGCGCCTTGCCGAGCGTGCCGGTGATGATGTCCACCCTGCCCTCAACGCCGCAATGCTCCGCGGTGCCGCGCCCATGTCGGCCGACGAAGCCGACCGCGTGGCTGTCGTCGACCATTACCATCGCGCCGTATTTCTCGGCCAGATCGCAAACGCCGCCAAGATTGGCGATGATGCCGTCCATGGAAAAGACGCCGTCGGTGGCAATCAGCTTAAAGCGGCTGCCTTCGGCCTTTTTGAGCTCTTCTTCGAGAGCTTCCATATCATTGTTGGGGTAGCGGAAGCGCCTGGCCTTCGAAAGCCGTATGCCATCGACAATGGAGGCATGGTTCAGCGCGTCGGAAATAATGGCATCTTCCTCGCCGAGCAGCGTCTCGAACAAACTAGCATTGGCGTCAAAACAAGATGAGTAGAGGATCGCATCTTCCATGTTTAGGAATGAGGAGATGCGCGTCTCAAGTTGCTTGTGTTCTTCCTGGGTGCCGCAGATAAAGCGGACCGACGCCATACCATATCCATAGCGGTCGAGCGCAGCCTTCGCCGCGTTCCGCAGATATTCATTATCGGCGAGGCCTAGATAGTTGTTGGCGCAGAAGTTGAGGACCTTGCTGCCATCCTCGAGTTCGATCTCGGCCGACTGCGTCGAGGTAATGACGCGCTCGGATTTGTACACCCCCGCAGACTTCAATCCAGCCAGTTCCGCAGACAAATAGGCAATAAAATCGTTGGTCATCGGCAACTCCGCAGTTGGCATAGAGTAAGTCCAACACAAGTACATGATGAGTCATGACTGGACGCTCATCATCGAGTGGTAACTGCTGTCGATTCGCTCAGTCTGCGCGCCACTACGCATAGGGTAGCGTGGCAGCTCCGAGTCCGTCATACTCGTTGAGGTGCACGTCCACGGAGCGTGGCCCGAGCTCGGCGGCGCGAAAGTTGCCGATCATCGCGGATCGCGCTCATCTTCCGACTGCTGGTCTCCCCGCACCAGGACACAGCCAGTCTTCCAAATCCAGGGCGTCGCCCCGACGAAGCGCGCCTGCTCGAGTTTCGTTTGCGTGCTACAGATCAAAGTTGCTGTCGCATACTCTTTCCTAACACGGGTAGATGACGGCCGTCGACCATTCAGCATGATCGTGCTTTTGCCAGTAAAGATCCATGAGCCGGCGGGTGACGGATCCGACCTGTCCATTAGAGATCGCGGCGTCATTGATGCGCGTCACGGGCATAATGCCACCGGCGGTGGAGGTGATGAACACCTCGTCAGCCCCTTTGATCTCAGCTCGACTTATATCAGCAGCTGTGGCCGACAATCCAATCTCGGCGCAAAGCTCGAACACAGTCCGGCGGGTGATGCCCGGCAACACCCCAAAAGAGGGCGTCCTCAAGGATCCATCCTTTACAACAAATACGTTGAAGCCGGGCCCTTCCGCGATGTGCCCGTTCGTATCCAGGAGCAGCGCTGTCTCAGCCCCACTGTCGTAGGCATCGAACAAGCCCTTCACGAGATCGAGCCAATGATAATTCTTGATCGAGGGATCGACGGATTGAGGCGGGATGCGGACGGTCTCGCTGATCGCGACGTGCAAGCCTCTTTCCAACTGCTTCTTGTTGGCGACCGATCCAAAGGGAACAGCAAACGCGATGAAGCGGTTCTCCGCCTGACGGGGATCGCGGCTGAATGTCGGCGACGAGCCGCGCGTGCAGATCATCTCCACATACGCCGATCTGTGCCCCGACAAAGCCACACAATTTCTCAGGATCGCCTCTACTTTCTCCCGGTCATAGGGCAGTTTCATTCGCAGCCGTTCGATGCCGCCGAAGAAGCGGTCAAGATGCAAGTCCAACCGGAAGAACCTGCCATTCCAGACGTGCACCGTGTCGTAAGTGGCGTCTGAGTGCAGGAACCCCCAATCGAGCACGGAGATTTTGGCCTCAGACATCGGCAGGTATTGCCCATCCATAAAGGCGATCCCCTGCGGATAGCGCCGTTCATCGACATAATGCTCGTCCACTGCTGGAAGAACAGGCGAAATCTGTGTCATCGGGGTCGCCATTGTTTTTTCCTTAAACTGGGATGGTTACTTTGCCTGCGCCTAACGGTCTGGCAACTCACACCGTCCTCACGCGGATCGACTGCACCCTCTACATCGCACAGTTGCTTAGGTGAAAACGCTCAATCTGATGCTGGACGCGCAATGGCGGTTTCAAAACGCGGTCTGGAGTGATGGCTTCAGCGCAGCCCGCCCAACTCTGCGGCCATGCCTTCTCGGCCTCGTCGATCTCGGCCGTCAACAAACGCCTGCACGAGAGCCTGAAAGTGTTTGTTGAGCGCCCGCCTACGAGCCTTTTGCCTACCTCATCCTAGATGCCCGCTACCAAGATGCGCGAAGCCGGCATTGTCATGAGCCAGGCGGTGCTGATCGCGGTCGGCATTGACTGGGACAGCCGGCGCTAGGTCCTGGCCGTGGAGATGGCCAATCGCGAGAGCCGCCCGGCCTGGAAGGACTTCCTCGTCGCCCTATAGGTGAGTTGCCTCAGGTCTTGCGGCGGACGGCCGGCACGGCGAAACAGCAGACGCTCAAGCACCACCTCGTTGTGGCCCGGCGGCGGCGGCCAGCATGACAGCGCTGCCTCCCGCGCCCGCACCGACGCTCGTCAAGTTGCATGGTCGAACCAGGCGGCTTCCACCGGCAAAGGAAAAGGTCTCGTCCATAGCAAACACAGGGTACGCACGCAGGCGGCCCTCACCGTCCTCAACACGAGCTTCTGATCTAGAAAGACCCAAGCACCGCAGTATCGCGGGCAGCGTCAAGCCACCAGATTTGGCAGTTCCTGAAAAACGTCAACACACTATCTTCCAAGTCCTGTCAGCGACCAACCGGGCACAAAATGAGATTTTCCGAGCTACGGGCCTGCTGACCGGATCGAGCTAAATTCGCGCTGTGCCAAGAATCCATCGGGTCGCGCAAACTCCAATATCATAAGGCCACTAAAAAGGAGCTGCCCATGACAATCGCGACGGTGCCCGCAATCAGCGAAGCGGATGCGCGAATTGAACGCCGACTTCGCGAGCTCGCAACTTGCGATTCAGCCTCGATCTGGGAGGCTCAAGACGAGCTGTCTCGCGCCATCGCCGAGGCGGGCCTGCATTTTGAGGGGCGTGCGTATCCCGTGTGTCTCCGGCCTCTTGCGATAGACTCCGGCCTGGCAAATCGCCTCACCGCTACCGCTGAGGCCGTGATTAAGCTCCTTGATGTCGCCGCTGAGCTGTATTGCTGCAATGAAGACGTACAAGATCTATTTCCCGCTTATAAACATTTGCGGCATTGGATCACTCGTCTCCCAAAACATCGGCCGATTGTTAGAATATGCCGACTGGATGGCCTTTTCGGCAGCGATGGCCATTATAAGATAATTGAGACGAATACCGAAGCGCCAGGCGGTGTCATTCAGAACGGCTTAGCCGCAAAAATCTGGAGCCGGATACCCAATCCATTGACACATGACCTGTCATTAGACGTGAACAAGCAGCCTTTCGCGAAAGATCCGAACTGCTTCGTCCGGGAGCTGGTGTCTGCTTATTACGCTGCAGCCGGCAGCGAACTGAAAACTGCAGCCGTAGTCAATTTTCGCGGACGCTATACAAACGAAGTAGATTGGATAATTAACGGCCTAAGAGACGCAGGCGTCAAAGCAACGTTTCTGGATGTTAGTGCGATGAAGCTGACACCTCGCGGACTGGTCGGCCCAGATGAGGATCTCATCGAGTTAGCTTACAATAAACTTGACCCCAGGGACGTTATTGAAGCCTGTGAAGCTGAGGACTACTTACTGGCCTGCGCGTCTCAAGATGTAGTTTCGATAAATCCGTGGATCTCCCAGTGCGTATTGTCGGACAAGGCTATCCTTGCTTTACTCAGCAATGATCGATTCAGCTCGCACTTCAACGCCGAGCAGATCGAGCTTATTGCACGCCACATTCCATGGACCCGTCTTGTTAGAGAGGGAGTGACGACTAATCCAAAACGGCGTCGGATCGAGCTCATCAGCTACATCCGGAAGAACAAGACCGATCTCGTTCTGAAACCCTCTAACGCGACGCGCGGCGAGCATGTCTTGATTGGGCGCCTCACATCCTCAGAGGTGTGGGAAGAACACATTGACCGGGCCGCCCGCAACCCTTACGTCATTCAAGAGTACATCGCGCCCGGAGAGGTTACGGCTCTGCACCCGCCAAGCCGGTCGATCAAAAAAATGGCGTATGGAATTGACTGTTACGTATTCGGTGGGCGCCTGGCAGGTTTTCAGTCGCGTGCGAGCCTCGATCCTGTGATGAACGTTGGGCGAAGCGGAATGCTCCTACCGATAGCAATCGACTAATTTTCGCGACCTTAGCTAGCCCGGGCGTTCCCTTGCATGAAGAGCAGTCGTGTCCCATGAGGTTATCTAATCGACTCTTCAATGGCCCCTTTCTTCCAGTCGACGCAGCGCCTGCCGGGCTCGGGATTGTCTCCGTGGTCGATCGCAAGGATCGCCGCATGTTTGCGTTGGGAGCGGGTGGGTCTAAGTGGTGTTCGCGGTTCCATGGGACGCTGGCTGGGAGCGACCTCATTTGTGCAGCATCCCGGCAAGGACGCATCTCGGGAAACTATCTGAAGCTCCTTTTCAAGGGCAGCAGCGGCGTGCCGGAATGGCTCTTCCGTCTTCCACATGTATTGGCAAGGCCTCCACGTCCACCTTCAACCCAGCCGTCGGACCGATTCCGGCTTACGCCCTAATCAACGCAGCATGCCGGCTTCAGCTATTCCTGTTCCCATGTGATTGACACCGACCGGCTACCTTTTCCGTCACAACCCTCGCTTTGTTGTAGCTGATAATCGCGTTCGAGAGCTCGAGATGGAGAGAGCGGCGTGACCTGGGTTGATCGGGAAGCAGACACACTTTGATCATCTGCCTGGTCAAAAATGACCTATTTGTTTCAATTACCGGAGTGAATTGCTGCAAATGTTGCACAAAACTATGCGAGTGTTAAGATCATTTAAAATTAGGCATAGCTGGCATCGCTCGGTGGACGACCTAGATCGAAGGATCCTGACGGCACTACAGACGGACAACCGGCTCTCCTTTGCCGAACTCGCGGAACTTGTCGGTTCCTCGGCCGCCTCATGCATGCGTCGAGTGAACAAGTTGCGTGCGGAAGGAGTAATCGTTGCGGACATCTCGTTGGTGGATCCGAAGGCTCTCGGCAAATCGCTCACCGTTGTCCTTACGGTAGAGCTAGACCGTGAGCGACTTGACCTCGTTGATGATTTCAAACGCGCGATGCGCGCGGCCAAGGAAGTAACCCAATGCTACATGGTTACGGGCGACGCCGATTTCGTCCTGATCGTCGCCGTTGAGGACGTCGAGGCCTTTGATGTCTTCGTCAAGACAAAGCTCTATACTAATCCGAACGTACGAAAATTTAAGAGCATGATTACCCTTGATCGTGTCAAGTTCGAGCCACGGATCAAGGTTTAGCTTTCGGTGAGTTGCGCTGGAGGGGCCTCCTCCAATCCCTGTATCTCATATCATCCGGGTCGTGATGCGTGAGGTCGTGGCACACGTCGAGGGTGATCGCATTCATTTGTTGTTGCATTGGCAGGGCGGGGATCATACCCGGCTGGCGGTAAGAAAGAACCGGCGGGGTCAAACGCGCTGGACCGTCGAGCCTGGGACGGTGGAGTTGATCCCGCCTGCGCACGAATGATGCCTGACAAGACCACTGCGCGCATGCTCAACCGATCAGGAAAGCGGACTAGTCGATCGAATGATCGAATGGATGGACACAGTCGGCGTGTGCGGGGCTTCTGCAACACGCACGACATCGCGGTCTATAGGGATGGCGAATGAGCCGAGCGCGGCGAAGTCACGTTGACCGAAGCCGCCACGATGCTCAATCTGAGCCCCACGACGGTCCTTCGTCAGATTCGCGCCGGCATCATCCCCGCCGCGCAATATTGCAACGGCGCACCTTGGATCATCAAACGACATCGCATCTGATCGAGCATGCCGGCCCGGGCCTCAGGCGCGGTCACCGCGCTCACCTTCCGCCACACGACCGATGATCCCGCACGCTTTCGCTCGGCCACCAACGTAGGTGCCTATCTCGGCCTGGCGCCGCGAAAGCGGTCCGGTGAAACGGATATCAATGGCCGCGTCTCACGCTGGGGATCGACTGTTGCGAACCTATCTCTACGAGGCGGCCAGCGTCCTCCTTCACCGGACGAAGAAATGGTCCACGCTGATAGCCTGGAGATGCCCTGTCGAGGCGGATCGTATCGCCGCCATAGCGCAATTCTCACCGCGCAGCCAGCCGAGAAAGGCGCGCATCAAAAGCTAGGTGTCGAGACGATCGGTCTTGGCGCGCCGGTGGTCACGTGAGCCGGCAACGCGGGCTGGGTGGATGGCATAGACCTCGATGTCGCGCGCCCACATTTCGATGACCGCGAAATGGTTATCCTGTTCGAGAGCGGTAAGGGACCGGCTCGCGTCAAAAGACTGCGACGTGCGGGCCTCTATCAGCACCGAAGAACGCCACAGCCTCGGCGCTCGCCCCATAGCATCTACTCGCTGGGACAAACCCATTGCCAACGCAAGGCGCCAGTACCATGGACATTGTCCAGATATCCACTCCTTAGGTGGCTTGGTGTTTATCGACGATTTCTTTCACCCTCTGTTTGCGGTGCACCTCGGCGCGGGCCCAGCGTTCCCGCATGTCCGCGCATTTCAGCTGCGTGTTTCGAAGGAGCGTTATTGCTGCGGAAATCTGCCCTTCGGTTGATCCTTTTCCGGGTCCTCCTCCGAACTGCAGTGCATCCCTGCACTCTTCGAGACTCGCCGGCAACACGCCAGCGAGTTGGCTGGCCAGCTCGCTTCGCCGCTCCGCAACGGAACTATCCAGTGACAGGCGTTTCGCGATCTCGCCAATTAGTGTGTGGGCCTTCCTGAAAGGAACGCCTCGCGACGCCATCCGTTCGGCGGCGACGGCCGTCATCGATGAGCCGTCCTCCAGATTTTCACGCATCGACCGCACGTTGAATAACATGTGCTTTACGACGAGCGATGTGAGGATGATGGCCCTCTTCAGGGCATCTTCCGCAAGACCCAGAGTAGAGCAGCCGTAGTTGCTTGCTTCGATTGAGTTGCTGAAAGGAGATTTGCAGGTAGCCGTTGCCGCAGAAACGTATGCGCCGATCACGGTGCTTGCCGATCCCTTGATGTGTTCAAGCAGAAATGGGTTCTTCTTTTGGGGCAACATGGAAGAGCCGCCGGCAAGATTTTGGGGAAGGTCGATGAGAGCGAACTCCCGCGTCGTCCAAACCTGCAGGTCCTGGGCCACACGACTGAGCAAGATTGAAACGCCTGCGAACAATGAAAGCCCTTGCAGGTGATGGTCACGGCTCGCAACCGCATCAAGCGAGTTGAATGACGGCAGTTCGAATCCCAGAAGATTTGCGGTCTTCAAGGGATCTATAGGTATGCTGGTGCCTCCACCGGCACCAGCTCCCATAGGGCAGTTCCTGATGTCTTCCAGCAGGCAATGGAGGCGCTCGCGCTCGCGCTCCATAGCGAAGAAGACGCCGAGCAGGTAGTGCCCTGGCGACCCAGGGAGTGCGATCTGGTACTGACTGTACAAAGGAGCCACAAGTCTCGACGCCTCATCCGCTCGCTGAAGCAGGGCATCCTGTAAAATCCCTATTTCTCGCGAAATTGAACACGCGGCTTCCCGAAGAACCAAGAGAGAAATGGTCGCGTTCAAGTCATTGCGGGACCTCGCAAGGTGCAGCCAGCCGGCATTTTCCGGGCCAGCTCTGGCGGCAAGTTCTGCCTCATAGGTAAGGTAGAGCCCACGCGGAGCATCGCGGCCCTCCAAAGATTGAAAGCCCTCGTCCTGGAGGTCCAGGACGTGCTTGAGGAGATTGGCAGCGGCTGCCTCGCTGATTAGCTTCTGGTCGGCGAGCATGATCAGGTGTGCTTCGTCTATGGTCGTCTGGTGCCGCAAAAGGCGACCATCACGTGAGATCTCGATAGGCGGAGCGAGCAACTTCATCGCTTCGGGATGCAGGGTCCACCTGCCCTCGCTTGACTCGGCGACTTGCTTGTTGTCCGGTTCGCCAGCAGCCACCTCGATATCGATCACAATGGAATCGATCATCCGTTGAGCTGCCGCGGCGGCGACTTTGAGTTCATCGGCGACTCCTACGGCGTAGGCTACGCGGTCTCTAAAGTCGCCTATTATTTGAACTTTCTCCCCCTCAGATTTCAGAAGACCCGCTTCAGGCACTGTCGGCTCTGGACTTCGAGAGAAGCCCAGGCGTTTGAGCTTGCCGGCTTTATGAAGAAGTCGGAAACGGATGGCTCCCGCCCTTGCGTTCGCCCGTGGAGGAGTGAATGCTTCTCCCGCGTAAAGTCTAATCACCATGTCGAGGATTGACGTGCCCAAGGCGTGCGAGAGCATGACTGGAATCATTCCTCCAGCCAGCCTGGGATTGACCTCGATGATGACGGGCCCCGACTCCGTTATTACGAACTCCACATGAGCCGGTCCGAACTCCAGGCCTAGCGCCGAGACCGCTCTCGCGGCAAAAGAGGCCATTTCCTGGAGAGATGGCTCCGTTAGCTGGGCCGGGAAGTCGTGCCCTACCTCGACGAAGCAGGGAGCCGGCCCTTTGTGCTTGGCAAGAACTCCAACGCAATGCAGCGCCCCATTGTAAGCAAATATCTCTGCAGAGTATTCTTTACCCTTTATATATTGCTGGATGAGGACGTCAGGGCTGCGCAGACCTACCTGATCGAGCAGTACGCCCCTTGCACTCTCAAACGCCTTTACGGCGGCTTCGGCACTATCGCACAACCGCACGCCGCTACTACCACTTCCGGACACCGGCTTAACGACCACCGGCAGAGTAGCTTGGGCAAGTATATTCTTGACGTCTCTGACGGAAGTGGCCAGCCGAGTTTCAGGAATCGTGATTGATTGCCGCTCCAACTCGGCCGCTTGCTTCCATTTGTTCCGGCATGTGGCTATAGCCTCCGGATTCGCTGCTGGCAGCCCAACCGCCGTCGCGACAATTGATGCTGCTTCCACAAAATAATCCGACGACGAATATATTCCTGCCAGGCTTCTTAATTTGGCGGCGATCCCGATGAGTTCATCCGGGCTACGGGTTTCAGCTTCGATCACTTGAGCGACCGAATCCTTAAGAAATGGGTAGCGCGCAGGATTTCGCGTAACGAGATAGGGATCAAAGCCCAGGACTCGGGCCCGCGTCATCAATAGTTCGCCAGTGCCCGTCGTGTTGCTTTCCAGGAAAAGGAAGCTTCCTCGGTTCCTCATGAAGCATTCTCCAGCACGTTTAGGACAGCTTGCCGGCTTCTCCGATTCCAATGATATCGGTTCCAGGGTGGGAGAGCCATCGACGGGTGATTTTCGGTTGCTGGCGCCTCCAGGAGTACACCTTCATTCAGACATCCGTTCTGCTTGAGCCACATAGGGTCGTAAACAGCTTCGACGTATCGGTGGCCTTCGTCAGGACATACGACGACCACGGTCTCTCTTGGATACTGTCGAGCGCGCCAACGCCCAACGATATAGCTCGCGCCGGAGGTCGGACCGGCGAAAACGGCGTGCCGCTCGTGGAGGGCTCGGGTTGCAGCAAATGCGAGCGGAGCCGAGAGGAAGTGCACCTCGTCATAGAGTTCATGCTTCACGTTCTTGGGGACAAGACTGTTCCCCAACCCCCGCAGTTTCCGTTCGCCATCCTGTTGTCCAAAAATGACGCTGTTGAAAGTGTCCACTCCAATCAGGCACGCGCCAGGGGCTTTTTGGCGGAGGCGCTCTATCGTTCCGCAAGTGGAGCCGCCTGACCCCACAGAACCGACCAGCGTTACGTCGGCGTCCAACGTCCCCGATATTTGATCGGCGAAGAGCTTATAGGCTGCGGGGTTGTCCGGTGTTTCGTATTGACGGGGCCAAAAACAGGAGTGGCCCAACTGTCTCATCCTGGCGTGTAATGCATCGAGGCGGCTTCTTTGATAACCACCCTGCTTCGCCTTTTCAGTTATTATGAAGACTTCGGCTCCCAAGGAGCTCAGCCTGTTTTCCAGGCCTTTGTCCATCACTGGGTCTGTGAAGATCTCGAGTTGGAATCCACGTTCCTGGCAAATTACGGCTAAACCCAGCGCGAAGGTTCCGCTCGAGGTCTCGAGAACTTTCATGCCGTGCGTCAAAGTCCCTTGAGCCAGCGCTTGCTCAATGATGTATTTCGCAGGGAGAAGCTTCATGAACGCGAACTGCGCTAGATAGAGGTTTGTCTCACACCTAATAATGCTGGGGAGAGCATAGGCATCGGAATAGCTGGTGAATGGCAGGCGTTTGGGGGCGGAGTCCATATTGCTTACCTCACCGGCCGCCAGTCATGGTCAGATATATTCTTGGCGAGTTATCGAACGGCGATACATGGGAGAGCACTGACCGAAGCTTTTGTGGGAAATCAGCCGCCATTCGATCAAGCAGAATTCCAATCATTGTGCCGCTGTGCGCGACTATGAGCCCGAGAGCGTCAGTGGCCTCGGATACTTTCAGCATCGAGTTCAGGTGCTCCTTTGGAACCCGCTCCTGATGCAGGAGGGCGCTGGCTGTAGCTATCCTGCCTATCGTGGCCGTGTCACCCTGCGGAATTGCTATTCGTGCGCGGTCGAGTAATTTGTGATATTCTGCCCTGTGACTGGCGGAGATTTTACCTCGCCGTTGATCATAGTCGACGGTTTCGACTGTCCCTCCTTCATCGATACCTACGATGGCAAGCGGCGGCATTTGCCCGAGGAAGGAGAGAAGGGTACATGCTCGCTGCTGATATGCGACCACTCCTGGGTACATTACCCCGTCGGATGGCTCGACTTCCGCCATCAACTTCTCAATCAACGATGTGCGGACTCTACGCTTGAAGCAGCAGGCGATTGATCGTGCAGCCGCAACAAGATCTGCAGATGAACTCGCCAGCCCTTTACCTTCTGGGAGTTCAGATTGCAAAAGGAGGATTCCTCCTGAGACGCCGAGCGCAATCACGAGATTCTCCGCCAGTCGTTTTGCTTTGATTTTATGAGACGGATAAACGGTTACGGATCGTGTGCTTGCTATCGGCATGAAGTGCGCTCGCGCGAAGAGCGCGATGGGCATCGTGACTAAGAAGTGAGGGTCCCAGGGGACGCAGCCGGCCGGCAGCTGACCTTGCAGCAACTCGCCGAATGTGCCGCAACAAAGAGCGTCGCTAGAATGAACCCTTGGCTGCTGCGCATCCTCGGCGATAATCTGGGCCGCATCTGCGCTATCGAACGTTTGGTGATACATGTATGGCCTCCAAACTTCATCAGCGGCCGCTTCGAGAAGTTCTCTAGTCGTGAGGCTCGCCCCGATGGAATGGGTGGAATTCTGGATCGACATATCATTTCTCCGTAAGGTGCATTGACATGTGATTTGCTGTTACGAGTTCCGAATCATCGGGAACAGGGCCCGCGTTCTAATGGGGGCAGGGCTTGGGCACCTCGCCGAGCTTCGGGCTCGGCTGCGTTCTCAAATGCGCCGACCGAAAGTAAGCAAAGGTTGTAAAGTTCCCAAATCGGTTCTAGGCAGGAACAATAAACCTGAGAGCGGTTCGAGCTAGCTACCATTTTCGGTAGTGGCATAGAGGATGCGAGTTCTTTAGAATAAAAAAGTCCCTCGGGGGGATCGCTATACCTGATGAGCGGCGTGTCCAAACAGACGCGCGGGGGATATCGAAATCGCGGTGATCTCGCGGAAGGCCAGGCGACCGACCTCGCCCAGCTCACTTCCCTCGGCACGATCCGCTTCACTGCACGACCATAGCACTGAAGTGCTATCATAATTTCCGTGCGGCACTCGAACCGATCGCGCGCGAGGGTGATCAGGGTCGATGGCAGCGAGATGATGGGGTCCGCCGCTCTCTCAAAGGCAGAGTACCACCATGTCCGCCCCCGATCCCCGATCTGACCGCTCGACGACATCAAAGCAGGCGCCTGATTGCATAGGCAACGAAAGCAGAGACTGTCGATGGGCCGGCTCGAATTCAACGGACAGCGCTACCTTGATGGCCGTCCGTCCGATCCTAATGAGCTCGGCAGATGCCCGATGCGCCGCCCCTCCGACAAGCGCATCACATTGAGAGCGACGAACTCCTCAGCTTTCCGCAGCTGCGCTGTTCGCTGTCGTACATGCGCGAGCAGGAGGAAGCCTGTCCGCATAGCGGCAGGCGAGCAGGTGGTCGGTTCTGCTTGACGCACGACTAACACCGACCACGTAGCCTCTACGCGCTTGAGGGATTGCGGCAGTAGCGGCGCCTATTCCACTCGGTCTCCGTTCATCGCGGGGAACCTGTAGCCTCTCCGCCTCGCTGGCGAGTAGTAGTAGTAGTAGTACTATCGTTCCGCCGCAAATGCGAGTGGGACCGACCCCAGCTTTGCGGCGCCGGCGACTACTACGGTACCAAAGGCGGGCAGCAGCTCTTCACTCAAACCATGAACTTCGCTCCAGCTGGACACCTCGAACTACCGTTATTTCGGAGGGTTTAGGTCCGCGATGAGAGCACAACCTGGTATGGTATCCCCCGAGCGTTTGGTCTTTTGTTCGATGATTTTGATGCACGGGCCGATCGTGGCGCCGCTGCGGCGGCATTGACCGCCTTGGCATCATGCGGGCGCAGTGCGCCCCTGGTGCCAGACGAAGCGGGTGAGATTGTAGGCGAGGTTGGCCATGCGATCTTGGTCTTGGCCCGCGCCGTGCCTATCGTTCGCACGAACAGGCCCATGCGGGATTTCAGCCGCGCGAAGACGTGCTGGACGAAGGGCGGATGGTGGCGCCGGCCGCTGGCCCGCGACGTCGCCTCGCTCATCGGTCAGCCTTTCGAACGGCATGTCGCGCTGCTGCGTCTTTCCATCTCGGCCACCTTGGCCTTCGAGAACTTCACCGTCCAGCGCGCATCCCGGTCCTTCTGGCGCAGCTTGGCAGGCTTCTCCTGCCATCGGAATCTTGCCCGCCTTGATGTCGGCCTTCTCGGCGTCGGTATTTCGCCGCTTGGGTGCCGCCACGATGGTCGCGTCCACGATCTGCCCGCCCATGACCAGGTAGCCGGCCTTGGTGAGGTGCTTGTTGAAGCGCGCGAACAGGTTCTCGACCGCTTTGGCCTGCGTCAGGTGTTCGCGGAGCCAGATCGTCTTGGCGTCCGGCACGTGATCGCCGAGCCCCAGCCCGAGGAACCGGATGAACGACAGCCGGCCCTGGATCTGGAACTCGGCCTGGTCGTCCGACAGGCCGGAGAGCGCCTGCAGAACGATGATCTTGAACATCATCACCGGATCGTAAGGAGGCCGACCACCCTTCGCGCCATCGGAACGCTTCAGCGCCTTGGCCAGCGGATTGCGGAAAATCTCCCCCTGCACAAGCGCGTTCAGCTTCTCCAGCGGATCGCCGGCCTCGCTCAGCCGCACATAGCGCTCGTCAATGTCCCAAAACCCGACCTGTCCCCGCATCCGTCTCTTCCCGGCAAATCACCGGCCGATTCAATCAGAAATGCGCCGAAATGGAGAGGTTCTTCGAGGTGTCCAGCTCTGCACCGACATAGGTTCCGGCTGGACTTGGCAGGCGACTCTGAGCGCGCATCGCAATACGCGTTGTCTGCGCCATGACCTGCTACGGGACTTATCCCTCCAATTGGGATCGTTGGCCTGGAACTGGATGTCCCAAAAACCGCGTTGAACTCATGCCTTACGTGCCGTTCGACCGCCCGAAGCCGTACCATCGTGGCCTGCGTCAAGCCACCAAGGCTGGCAGCTCCTGGAAACCACAATCTACTATAATCTGAGTCCTATCGGCAGATAAAGGAGATCAATATGCCTCTTGCAGTTTCGTTCGTATTCGGAGGCATCTCAAGCGAATATAATACATCCGTTTCGTCATTAACACACATCATCTCCTCATACTTATCTATGCCTCGCAGGGATCGATCATTCTCTGTTAAGAATATGTATCACCTCAGTCGCGATGATGGTCTTGTCCGAACAATTCCGTTCCACAACGATTTTACTATTTCCGAGCTTACGGCCTACCTCTCCGATACGAGCACCCTTCCTGGATCTACCCTTTCCGCCACTTTTGATGCGATCGAACGACGCAAGGAATACGTCGTAAATTTATTGCTCGGGCAGTTTGGCGAGGACGGAGGAGTTCAGACGATCGCAGCGCTTTCAGGTTTAAAAGGCACTTTCGGTGACCCGCAGGTTGCATCGTTGACGATGAATAAGTACGCAATGTCGTCATTCGTTTCCTCGATATTGCCCACTGACATCGTGAGAGTTCCGAAGACAACACTAGTAAGACCTCGCTATGTGGCTGACGCAATTCAAAGCGCAAAGTTACGTCATGGCCAAATTGTAGTGAAACCAAATTCGCTCGGCTCATCATTATTTACTGGACTGTTCGATAGCATTGCCGAGTCAGAGTACGATATCCGCGCCCTTCTTAGCGCAATATTCAAGTACGACAGCGGCGCTTTACTCCAAGAATTTATCCCTGGTGACGATTACTCTTGCGGGTGTATAATTACTTCGTCGGATATAATACTTCTCCCCGTCATTAAGATTGAGACTGCCAGAGATTTTTTTGGGTATGATGAGAAAAGTACCGACAGTCTGGCCGAGAGGAAAGTAGTTGGATCGCATGAAGATATGTCTGATAAGTTAAAGTACATAACAAAGTCTATTGCTAATAGCAGCGATCTATGCAATATTGCCAGAGTTGATTTTAAGGTTACTGATCAATATGAGGTATGGTTTTTAGAGTGCAACTCCATTCCATCACTGACGCAAAATAGCCTCTTCGTAAAAATGCTCCACCACCATGGAAAGACCGCCTTAGATCTGATATCCATGCTAGCATCAAAGTCAAGTTCATTCAAAAGGAAACCTCATCTTGTCGAATAAGAAATATTCGATCAAACCAGAACGCGACATTGTCGTGGGATTGCCCAGATGGCGCGGACCGGAAGCCATTTACAAGCGGCAGGTTTGCGATGGCTTCGCGGTTTTGATTACGTGTTGATTTCGACGATGCAGTGCTTCGACATCTTGCCGGCAGACAAGGGGTGCGAACCAGGCCCTCGATTGGCGGCTCTTGCCTCCAGCGCTACCCTGTGCGCATGACGCAGTGGAGACGTTTGTGGAGGGTTTGGCAGAAGCCGACACATTGCCCAGCATCACCCCTGGATTTCCTACAGCTTAGGGAAGCTTGCCGATAATCTTGTGGATCGTTCCTGGCATAAGGCTTCGTCCCAAGCAGGTTCCGGAAGGCCAGTCGCCACCGATTACCTGGCGATTTGTTGGGGTCGGCGGCTCCCGGATATGTCCTCTCCTCCTGGAATTCGCCATCAACCTTCTCAATTTTTACTAATCCGGGTCCTTGCCGACGGCCCTCTCGAGGCGGCCGTCGTTAGTGGCCTTGGCTTTAGTGCCGAAAGTCGCCACGGGATGGTTCGCGCCGTTTACTCAGATCAAGATGCAGGAGCCCGGGCAGCGATATTTCAAAACCGCGCCAGTTCTGCAGTGTATGTTTCAGCAGTTGACGCCTCCTGACGCGCACTTTGCTTTAGCCAGGGATACTATCCTCAATACCTCGTCGCCCGCGCCACTAATTCAGAAGGAAACTAGGCATGAGAATATGTCGGCGCGACCTGATTAAGATGAGCGTTATGGCAAATCCACAT
Organism: Mesorhizobium sp. M0518; assembly: GCF_040321125.1. NCBI lineage: Bacteria > Pseudomonadati > Pseudomonadota > Alphaproteobacteria > Hyphomicrobiales > Phyllobacteriaceae > Mesorhizobium > Mesorhizobium sp. M0518. The sequence goes on along the minus strand of NZ_JAMYQY010000014.1, from coordinate 169,857 downwards.
AGAGGGAGGTAACGGCGTTGAGTGTGAGACGCCGCACAGGCTCTACCGCGCTCAAGACCGAGATCGGCCGGCTATTCCGAGCACGTGTTGAGGAGGCGCGGACACCTGGTGTTTGTTTCGTCGTGTTCGACAGGGCAGGAACACTGTTCAAAGGGGCTGTTGGCAGGAAAAATGACGCAGGCGAGCTGCCCGATGCGCAGACATTTTTTCGGATCGCGTCCTGCACCAAAAGCTTCACAGCGGCGATGTGCCTGGTCCTGAGGGACGAGGGTGCATTGAACCTTGACGATGCGATAACGCACTTCGTTCCGGAGCTTCGTCCCATGCTTCCGCGATCGACACCGGTAGCACCAACTATCAGGATGTTGATGTCGATGTCTGGTGGCCTAGCCTACGACGATCCCTGGGCCGATCGACAGGAAGCGATCTCAGCCCTCGAGTTCCGTGAAATTCTTGCGTGCGGCATTCGATTCCACTCGGTGCCCGGGTCCAAGTTCGAGTATTCAAACCTCGGCTATGCGCTGTTGGGCCAGGTCATCGAACAGGTGGCCGGGCTACCCTATTGCGAAGCTGTGGCGAGAATGATTTTTCAACCCCTCGGCCTGCGCTCGACAGTTTTTGACTTCTCCGAGCTTCCAAGCTCAAATTTGGCGATCGGTTATCGTCGAGCGGCAGGAGAGTGGGTGCGATTGCCGTTTTCGGGGCCGGGAGCGTTTTCCAGCATCGGAGGAGCGATTTCGACACCATCGGATATTGCCAAGTGGAGCCGATGGCTGTTCGCCGCTTTTGACGCGGACGCTAAGGACGGGGACGTGCTCTCGGTAGCTTCGAGACGCGAAATGCAGCAGATCGCCTGCCCTATCCTACCCGCTAGGTGGATCGGCGCGGCCTGTCCGCAGGGCTACGGATTCGGTCTTGGTATTGAGGAAGACAGGCGTTTCGGCCGCATCATCTCTCATAGCGGAGGATACCCCGGCTTCAGCGCGCATATGCGATGGAGCATACGAGCGGGTATCGGCGTCGTCGCCTTCGAGAACGCAACCTATTCCGGAGCTAGGGAGCCGGCCACTGAGGCATTGGAGAAGGTACTTGATGCTCTGCCCGACATGCACCAAAGATCGGAGGTGCCGTCGGATGTCCGCTACCTAGCTGATCGCCTGATGTGTCTTTTGTCGGATTGGGACAGCGACACCGCTGATGAGATCTTTCTCGCCAACCTAGCGCTGGATCGTCCGTACCGAGAGCGCGCGTTTGAGATCGAAGAACTCATGGGTCAAGTTGGCCGACCGAACTTGGCACTGGCCGAGATCGTCGGCAAGGATTGCGAAGCATTTGGACACTTCGACCTGCTGGTGCCCTGTGAACGAGGTATTTTGCGGTGTTCGGTGCGTCTCGGACCAACCTTGCCGCCGCGCGTTCAGGAGCTTGCAGTAAGCTGCACCTTCGGCGTCGACGGCCTCAGGGGCAAGTGAGCGGACGCGGCCGATGCCGTGGCGCTGCAGACAGCGGTGTGATGAAGTGTGGGATCGCGTCCCCACCGGGTGGTTTAGCTCGTCGGTAGCAATCGTTCGCGAGCGCGGCCTCAACAGCGCTGTAGATGCTATGGGCGGCGGCGAGCGTGTGGCACCCTCGGCGCCGTTGAGCAGCTACCTAAGGAGCGCCCCCATGTCACCATTCCTTGATGCAAGCAAATCCCTTACCGCCCTTGATCAGGACAGCACGTTGGTCGCAGTGATTGAGATGAGCCAGACAAAGTGGCTCATTGCTGCGCGGTCCCTGGCTTTGAACGTAGTCCTCTCAAGAAGCTCGTTGCCGACCCGGATTCGGTGCTCAGGCTGTTGCGCCGCTGGCGCAGCGAAGCCACCCAAGCCGGGCGCGAAGTCCGACGCGTCATTGTCGCCTATGAGGCTGGACGCGACGGCTTTTGGTTGGCGCGCTGGCTCCAGGCGCGCGCTGTCGAGGCTTATGTCATACATCCATCTAGCGTCGCGGTTTCCCGCGAACATCGGCGCGCCAGACCGATCGCCTCGATACCGAACTGCTGATGCGCGCCTTTCTTGGCTGGCTGCGGGGCGAGAAGCGCCACTGCAGGCATGGCAGCCATCCCAACCATCAATGAGGAGGAGGCTCGCGTCCGAACCGTGAACGAGACAATCTCGTCCGCGAACGTACACGGATCGTCAATCGCATCAAGGCAATCCTCGCTCGCTTCGGCATTCGCGCCTTCAAACCCAATCTGCGCAAAGCTGCCGAGAAACTCGAGGCTCTGCATACGGCGGAAGGTATGCCCCTACCGGAACGAAGCCGAGCAGAGTTGCGCCGTAATCTCGGACGGCTTCACCTGTTGCGTGAACAAATCCACGAGATCGAACAGGGAGCGATTGCGGCAGCTCTCGGTGGTTCCAGACAAGGAGAAGGGTCCGTTCGCGGTGGTTCGCCTTCTTTCGCGGATAATCGGCGTCGGTATCGAGACTGCGGACATGCTGGTGAATGAGATTCTCTCACGCGGCCTGCGTGATCGGAGAGCCGTCGCTCGCTATGCCGGACTTACCGGGGCGCCGGATGACAGCGGCCAACGCAGGCGCGAGAAAGGTCTTGCGCGGGCCGGCAACGCTCGCGTCCGCTACGGCATGATCCTGTTGGCTTGGTATTGTCCAAAAGGACAGCGCGCTGGCGCACTGGTTTTGCGCGAGAACGGCCGATGGCCGTGGCGGTACGCGCAAGACAATGATCGTGGCTTTGGCGCGCAAGCTGCTGATTGCATTCTGGCGACTTGTCACGACCGGCGAGATCCCGACAGGAGTAGCCCTGCGTCCGGTATAAAGCATGGAGGAGCGTTCGACAGGACGAGCATTGAAGTTTGGCAGATGCAATAGCGTCTGCCGATAACGATCCGAGGTGGTGGTGATCCCGGTCGCTCACATGGCTTACGACGCGCCGCTGTAGAATGGGCCCACCGCCCGGAGCTTCCCCGCCGATGCTTATGGCTGCATCATGGTTTTTGATCCGCGAGGATCGACCGCATACAAGCTTGTGGCGCGTTTACGGCGCCTGATGGCGAGCTCCCCTCGGTTTGCAACATATAGACCTCTACAAACAGGGCACCTGCCGGCTTAATGTAACGTTGCCGCCGACGTGCGTATTCCGATGAAGCCGGCCACTGATTCCGATTTGAAGCCGGCCAGTCATTCCGATTTTATTCCGGCCGGCGTTCCGATTTGAAGGCGGCCATTTCTCGGACTGATCCTGGTCTGGTTGATGTTTGGATCGGGTTTTGTTTGAGGTCAAGCTTGGGTGTTTTCGGGTGCGCTTGGCGGGCGCTGTTTTCGCATGCTTTCACCGGTGAGATCGATGCGATAGGCGTTGTGAACGAGGCGTCCAAGATGGCATCGGCAAGCGTCGGATTTGCAATAATCTCCCACCAGCGATCCACGGGCGCCTGACTTGTGACGATGGTTGAGCGTCTTTCGTAGCGATCTTCAATGATCTCGAGGAGATCACGCCGCTGGTCATCGTTGAGTTTTTCCGGTCCCCAATCATCCAGAATATGGCGCTGCGGCAGGCACGGCAGAAAGGGGTGGGCGCGAGCCATTGACGATTAGGCATCCCGTTCGAATTTCAAGCGTTACGAAGCCCTTCGTCGCCGCTGCGATATTGCGGTTGTGGGAGATCGGCGAAGTCGAACTGGATCACTCGATTGGTTCTTATATTACGCTGGCGCAGGCGAACATTCTTGCGGGTGGCGGCTATGATGTTAAGGCCATAACCGTCCGACTTCTCCTAGCGCAGACCGCCGGGCTTGGCTGTATGTTCCGCACGGAAGCGTACGCTCAGCTGGTGCCAAGCTGATGTCTGGCGAGCTCAAGCATCGCTTCACTCTGGAAGAGCAACTACAGATGGCGACGGAGGCAGGCCCGGGTCTTTCGCCAGGAGAATAGTTTAAGTACCGCGACACGAACTATATTATGCTCGGCGCGATACTTGAGAATGTAACTGGCCAATCCATGGCGGCGGCGGCGCGGAAGCTTATCGATTTCGATCGACTTGGGCTTGCCGACACTTGGTGGGAAGTGCTTGAACCGAAGCCCGGAGGCATGCTCCCGCGGGCGCATCAATATAACTATGTCCAAGGTTGGGACAGCTACGGCAACGACCCTCCGTTCGATCTCTTCGGCGGCGGAATCGTATCGACGACGATGGATCTCGCAAGGTTTTTCTACGCATTGTTTAATGGGCACGTTTTCAGGAAAGCGGAAACGATTAAGGTCATGGAGTCTGTCGTCAAAACGGCGAGTCCCCGAGATCCGAACGCCTGCTACATCTTTGGCCACGGCCTGCAAATCCAGGAAGTTGGAGATTTCACCGTCTATGGACATGGCGGCTTATGGGGTGTCTATGCAGGATACGCGCCGGCGCTGGATATGTCGGTGAGCGTCATTGGGCTGAGAAAAGAATCCCTTGAACGATACCGCTTCGGTGCCTGGGAAGTAATGTCGGAAGCGGAGCGCCTTTAGGGCGAACGATAGCTGTCGGGATTGATGCATAGTCAGTACTTGACTGGAACAATCTGCCGGACCGAGACCGGACGACGCGGTCATCCGACGTTTTCGCGAGCGTCTTCATCGGCTGATATGTCGGCGCTTCGACTGCATCCCTCCCGGCGGATGGTGTTGGTGTTCGCAAATCTATCTTCCGCCGGCGGTCCCGGCCGGGCGCAGTTAACGCCTAGCCGCGGTTGGACGTCTCTCAGGCCTTCGCAGAAGCCCCATCCCGCAGGGCAATTTAGACGATGCGTTCGACCTGGCCGTTATCCGGTATGTGATCTTTGGCGCCTATTTGTCCTGCTGTTCTTCTTTAGAAACGGGCTTATGGTGAGTCCATCCGGGACGTGGGTCACCGGGAGCACGAAAGTGTGGGCAGGCCGTCTTTAGACCGTGGGCTGAGAGCCCGAGTTCGGTACATGGCCGCCCCTCGCGACTTTCCCGAATGCGCTCGAACGCGGATCAGTAGGTGTCGTGTTGCCCTCCAGCTTCCGTCTTTCGACCGAGCCAGGAAGGAGGGAATAGGCACGCGCATCATCGGACTGGGTATTCACCGTCGCCGAAGCCGTGGCATGGGAGGAGCGCAGGCTCAGGGACTCGGCCCGTCGACATGCGGCGCGATGTACTGGCGGCGTTCGCCGCGACGCTGTCGCCGAACGATGTCGTGGTGATCGAGACAACTGGCAACGAGACGTCCACTGCAGCTGTGGTTGCGCCGCATGTCAAGAAGGTGGTGATCGCCAACCCGAAATAAGGGCGTATCGTTGCCTGTCCCAAGATCAAAACGCGGCGGTCCAGAAACGCTGCAAGCGAGGGCCGTCATTCTTCACCCGGCCCGAACGCAGCGTGTTCCCGCTGTTGTCCTGAACGACGAGATGGCGCCAAGATCTTCTGTGGCAATCCAAGCCGATGGAGTAATCGTCAGGCATGGTCGCACTTCCTGCGTTATTGATCCTCGAAACCCCAATAAGATAGCCGCAAGGCAGGAAGTACGACTGTTCCTCGAACGCCGTCAACACGTTCGGCGACCCGATGTTGCAGTGACCGCGGCCACTTTCATGCCACCTGCTGCTGTGACTACCTGCCGGTCAGAAGAGGCGAAGAAGGAACCGCTGGGAGAGGGTAGCTGGCGCTATATTTCGGACGCTGAGCGACCGCGCCCGTATTATCGCAAAAACAATAGAATCCCACCGGTCGAATTGATGGGCCCTCACAGCCGTAAATTGTTCGCCGAACGGGGCCCTCACCATCCTAGTCGTTCAGTCGAAAAGAGGCCAAATCGAGTTCCAACAGTTAGCCAAGTTGTCAAATAGCTTTACAGAATCTTTACAACCGCAAATCGCTGAGAAGGGTAAGTTCACGACTTCCGCAAGCGACGAAACAGAGGTCACGCCAATGGCAAGAAGAGCGCTCATCCTGCTTGAAGGCCATGTAACAGGTAATGGTCTGCTATACGTCCAAGCGGCCCAGCGTCTTGGCCTTCGTCCAATTACCCTGTCAGTTGATCCAACTCGGTACGACTATCTTGCGGCGGGAGGATTTGAGGCATGCCGTGTCGATACAGACAATCTCGATGCGCTCATCCGCGAATGTTCCCGGCTACGTGTGACCTATGACCTTGCTGGTATCGCGAGCGCTAAGGAGTCGGTCTATGCGACAGTTGGCAAGCTCTGTTGCCATTTCGATCTACCGGGACCGAACCCCGCATCCATTGAACGGTGCTGCGACAAATTCACTCAACGTCAGCTCCTCGCGGAGGCCGGCATTCCAATACCTGCTTATCGCTTGGCAACGGATGCGGCGGATGTAAAGGGCTCTGCTGCGGAGATCGGCTTGCCGGTGGTTCTCAAGCCAGCCGTGGGTGAAGGCAGCAGAGGTGTCCGATTGTGCCGTAACGCCGATGAGGTGGCCGAACATACGAACTATCTGTTGGGTGGGAAGCACGTATGGCGGTCTTTGCCGAGGATACTGGTCGAAGAGTTCGCACAAGGCCCCCTTTATAACGTTTATACAATGGGAAATGACGTCATTGGGATTAGCGCCGCCGAATTTCAGCCCCCACCGTATTTCGTCTGTCGTGAGACCATCTTGCCGGCTCCGCTGACTGACGACGAGCATAAGCGTATCGCCGATGTTTCTCTGAGCTGTTTGCGAGCCCTCGGCCTTGGCTGGGGGCCAACCAATATTGAACTCCGGTGGACGAAGCGTGGCCCAGTCGTCATTGAAGTTAACCCGCGTCTTGCTGGCGCGCCTCATCCCCACCTGGTTCAACTGGCGTACGGTGTCGACCTCATAGCCGAGCACATCAAGCTTGTCATCGGCGACGAATGGGATTTGCGCAAAAGGCGTTCTTACACTGCCGCTGTGCGGAGCCTACTTCCTGATCGCGATGGCATCCTCGATTGGATCGATGACGACAGTCGAGCGGCTGCGGTATCAGGTGTGGCCGAGGTGAAATTCTTTGTTGAACCCAAGATGCCGATCGTCAGGAAAGGCGATTACGGAGACAAGCTCGGATATGTCGTGGCCGCCGCAACCAGCCGTGCTCGGACCGAGGCAATACTTCAGCGCGCCGTCGACTTAATCGATTGGTCGATCATCCCATTTCCGACCCTTGGCGAACGGGTACAATCTGCAAGCCCTCACCTCGCCGCACCAGCCCAGGTGCCGTCGGGTAAAAGGTGATTGTCGCCGAATATTGCTGCATGTCAGGATGTATATGGCCCCCCTCCCGATTGCAAAAGGTTGGCTGGCTCAGATTAATAGTCACAACTGCTGACGTATATCCGGCTTTGTGATGCGGCTCGGTTTTTCTTCGCCGCGAGCCTCGATGGGTTTCGCCTGCTTCCACCTCAAAAGCCTCCGCGACACTGGCTGACGCCATGCAGGTCCACGCATTAGGTTCGGGAAGCGAGGGGGTGACCGTTTGGCCATCTCCTGCATTTGCTGCACTTGCTGGGGTAGGACCTCCTTCCTTGTTCCCTTTTCAGCTTGCCTCGGGGTGCCGTTACCGACAACGCCGGCTCATAGCATGCGTCGCCGGCGAGAATGGCCCCTACGATGCTGCGTTCTTGTTGGCCAGGGCGACGGCCGCGACATTGGGATGGCGCCGTTGCCGCAAGTTGCCGACCCAGAGGATGGGCGGATTCTACATGCCGCCGCCAAAGCGGCGCGTGATCATCAATGCGTAAATAGCGGTCGCCTCGTTTGCTGATGCCGAACAAGCAAGCTCGCTGGCCGCTCGATCGCTGCTACGGCACGGCCCGGCCATGCCGCCAACTGGCGAACATTCTTGAAACAGGTTCGGCCCCAACTGCCCCGATTAATGCTGTCGCCGTCACCGGGCCAATACACTCGATCCTGCTCAGGCGCTGGCAGGGCTCGCTGTTGCGGAAGATGTCCCTCATCCGCCGGACATAGACGGCGATGCGCCGATAGAGCTCGACCATTTCCGCGTGCAATTCGATGATCAGCGACCGGACCAGATCGCTGAGGCCGCCGCCATCGCTGCCCCCCGACATCTCAGCGAGGCGGCGGTGCAGCTGCGCGATGTTGTGGGCAATGACTGCGCATTTTTCTGATTGTGAGCAGGTATTTCGCGCAATCATACGCAGCCGTTTCGACCGACGTGTTCATTGATTCAAGTGTTTGAGGCGAGAAGATTGGTCATTCCACCGCCGCCTTCTTCCGGGCTGTCATCGCCGACCGGCCGCATCCCGAACAGGGCTTTCGCACCTGCCTCGGCATTCTGGCGCAGACCAAGAGCTACAGCAACGCGCGCGTCGATGCTGCCGCCCGATCCATTCCAGCGGATCGCGGCTGTGTGTGCCGCTTTCCGGATAGTCGACCTAGAGATCCTCGGGGAAAGGCTTCCGCGACGCACGCTAGCGTTCGAACGCCCTGACCGCCGAATAGCGTACCGCCATCTCCGCCGCCAATTCATTCATAGGAGCCCTTCCAGGTTGACGAGTGTGGCGGTCGCCAGCGGCGTCACGCTTGTCTTGCTGGCGCTCGTCCGCAGGCCCTTCTATGAACTGGCCACGGCTGCTCCCGGGCCATCTCAGCGAGCGGCTTCATCGCGTCCTCCACACATGGTCAGACGCTGATCAATCCATGTCGGGTTTGTCGAATCTGGGACCTGCATCGTCTGGTTTTGCCCCTCTTAAAACGCTGATCCACACAACAAAACGACGCTGAACTCGTCTGAGAAGTTGGCACGAATTTTGAACCTCCCTCGCTGCGCCTCCACAGAAATGTAGGCATGTGTCGGGTTCCCGTAGGTCATCAGCGATGATGGGCAGCCGAAGCCGGCGGCGCACAGTCCCCTGTAGCCTGGCACATGAATGCACCGGTGGGCCATGCAGCTTGATTGGCAACAAAGGACAGATCATGGCAAACCAGCGAACGACTGCGGTGCCTCAAGTCCGAACGATGGCAAGAGGAGAGTTCCAGCAGTTTTCACTGGTCCCGTCGGACCGGCTTCCGGCAATAGTCGGGGACGCAGTTGCGGTCGAGTTTGGCCGATTTATCGACCAGTCTGAGTCAGCTATCGATTTCAAGCAGTTGTTCGACATATTGTCTGCTTTTGCCCTGAAACTTGACTTTCCGTGGGTCGGCTATTGCCGTCTTGCATACGATCAGGAGATTATGGAGCCGGCCGGAGACTGTCCAACTATAGTATTAAACTACCCTGATAAATGGCAGGAGCGCTATGTCCAAATGGGTTTTAGGAGAATAGATCCCATTATCAAAAGGAGTCGGAGGCAGGCGTGTCCATTCCGGTGGAGCGAAGTTTACAAAGACGGAAAAACCACTGAACTCGAGCGGAGTATTCTTGAAGAGGCCGCTACGTTTGGCTTAAGATCGGGCGTGAGCGTACCACTGCATGGTCCCGGTGGGAACTTTGCTGTCATGAGCTTTGTCCAACCTTGCTGTAGTGAGACCCAAAATAAGACAGTGACATATTTGCAGTCGACTGCGTTGTACTACCACCTGAGGGTCGCACGGTTCGTCGAATTGAGCGGCCTTGATAAAGTTCCGAACCTATCATGTAGAGAAAAGGAATGTATCCTCTGGGTAGCGAAGGGGAAGTCGTCATGGGATATTGGAGCTATTATTGGGATATCCGAAAATACAGTCAATTTTCATATAAAGAAGGTTCTGAAAAAGCTGGATACCAGCAGCAGAACCGCAGCTGCTTTAAGAGCAGCAAGCCTCGGAATTATCGAATTGTAAGAAGGGAGGCCGAAAACTTATTCGCCAGACAGATCACCCTTACGCTGGGCTACCTAAAATGCTGTCGCGTCCACCAACACGCAGCCACTGCAAAAAAGGGGTTGTGACGATGGTTGCATGGGACGTTCCCGCGGCGGGCTTACGACCAAAATCCACGCGCTCGTGAATGCCGAAGGCCTGACCGCTGGGCAAGCGGATGAAATCTGCCACCGCCATGCTCATGGCGGCGATCAAACTCGCCTCTGTCCGCATCTGGCTACGCAGTTATGGGTCTGCGCCCTAGATGCCGTAATGGCCCGGCCTTCGCGAGCATAGCCAGGTTGGGTGGCTGTCCCTCAGAATGATGGTGTTGAAACGGAGTCCGAGCGATCGGCTCCAAACATCATGAGAGGAACAGCCATGGAACACTATGCGGGAATCGATATCTCTCTGGAAGAGAGCAGCGTGTGCATCGCCAGACTGCATGCCGGGCTTGTGGCCGCCGGACGCGACGTGGTTCTGCTCGAGACACGGCACGTGAAGGCGGCGCTCTCAGCGATGACGGTGAAGACCGACCGGAAAGATGCACGCGGGATCGCCCAACTGCTGGTACCGCCTGGTTCATGCCAAATCGGTGAGTTGCAGGATAGCCAGCCCTCTTGTTGGACGCCAGCTTCTGCAAAGCAAGCTTCTCGACGTCGAACTGAGCATCCGCGGGATCCTGCGCGGTTACGGACTGACGGTCGGAGAAGTCAGTCGTGGGAGGTTTGAGGCGCCTATCCGGGAACTGACAGCAGGGCACGTCACTCTGCTGATTGGTGGGATGCTGGCGGCGCGGATGGCGTTGTGGTGCGAGTTCACCAAGCTCCATCGCGAGATGCTGAAGATCGCGCGCGCTGATAAGGTCTGCCGCAGATTGATGAGCACACCTGGCGTCGGCGCCTTGGTTGCGGTCACCTATTGCTCGCCCAAAAAAATATCAATCCGGTGAGACCGATCGGGACGGCGGCGTCAGCAAGGTCGGCGACGCCATGGTGCGAACGGCGCTCTTTGAAGCGGCGCACATCATGGTGACGCGGGCGACCCGCTTCTCGGGCCTGAAGCACTGGGCGCTCGACGTGGCAAAACGCCGGGGCATGAAGCGCGCCAAGGTGGCCCTTGCCCGAAAGTTCGGCGTCGTGCTCCATCGCATGTGGTGGACGCGACTGACTTTCGCTGGAGCAAGGCCGCAGCGATGGCATAGGAGATAGAACGTTCGGAGCGAGCCGCAACGGCAGCGTTCTCCTCAGGTCCCGTCGCCGGGGGCGAGGGCTTGGCAAGGTCGTGTGTAGTGCTGTGAATGCTTCGGCAAATCACGCTTCCTAGATTGACCTGTCAGCTCTGGGTGTGGCGGCCTTCGCGCTAACCACGGACAGAAGCGATCCTGGCGATGAGATATCGTTCAGAGGGGGCTTGACGAACGAGGGCCCATTACAGAAGCACTACTTTGAGCGCGGTCTCACGGAGCAAATCTCGACGCCTTCAGGCAATTCTTCAAGAAATTTGATGGCGCCATCCAGGCTTTACAATTTCTCGCACAATATACTTCCCATCCTTTCACCAAAACGGGGCTGCTGGATGCGGTGGTGTTCATAAATTCTTCCAACATTTGAACGGCCCAATCGAGTGGGCCCCGCGGGGGCGACAGCATTTTCGGTGAGCCTGATCATTAGGACTACATCGGCTGACATGTTAAAGTAAAGGGTTGGCGGATGTGTGTTCCTATCAGGTATCCGACATTGAGGGGAAAACCTTGCGGCGGCGGCCGATTTGCACGTCGTGGTCCTTTTGCCGTAGGCTAATAGGGCAGCTCCGCACAGGAAAACGGAGGACTTAAGGACTGAGGCGGGGAAGACGGCCCTTGCCATCTCCGCGCGGTGCGGATCTCGCTGGGCTATGAGCCGCAGGCTAACCGAAGGAATATCCATCCTGTGGATGGATTGCATCGAAACAGTCCATTTTTACGAATAATAACGGACATGAGCGGACGTCGCTTCGGATGCGACGCCGGTCTGATTCTGAGGCCACACCACCTCGATGTCATCCGACCGCCTTCTTAACATCCTCAAGGTGAAGATTCCAGCCAAGACGGTCGCACAGCGTTGATTGCACCGCGATTGTAGCGCGCAGTTAATCATTCCACGCGCAGTCGACTATTCCTGCCCAGACGCTTCATCCATGGAAATATCAGAAATGAGTTCACCTCGGCGTACGGCATTCATTACAGGTACCACCGGCTAGGAACGGCGCGCTGCTTGCCGAACTGCTGCTGTCGAAGGGCTACATGGTGCATGGCCTGAAGCGGCGAGCCTCGCTGATCGGAATACCCAGCGCATCGACCACCTGTATCGACCCTCATCAGCATCATCCCGACATGGCCCTGCATTACGGGGACATGACGGATGCGACAAACCTGATCCATCTCCTGCAGGAAAAGCAGCCCGACAAAATCTACAATCTGGCGCCCAAAGCCACGTGCAAGTCTCTTTCGAGACCCCGAATATACGGCCATGCCGACGCTCTCGGCACGCTGCGGCTGCTGGAAGCGATCCGCATTCTCCGCCTTGAGGAAAAAACGCGGTTTTTACCAGGCCTCCACGTCCGAACTCTTCGGTTTGGTCCAGGGTGGCAGGGGAGGAGACTACTCCGTTTTATCCACGCTCGCCCTGTGCGGTGGCGAAGCTCTACGCCTACTGGATCACCGTGAACTACCGCGAGGCATACGGGCTCTATGCAAGCAACGGGATTCTGTTCAATCACGAAGCGCCGAGGCGCGGCGAAACTTTCATCACACGCAAGGTGACCCGTGCGGTAGCTGCGATTATGGCCGGGAAGCAGGACTGCCTCTATCTCGGCAACCTGGAGGCAAAGCGCGACTGGGGTCGACTATGTCGAGGGCATGTGGCGGTCCGGCATTTTCTCTCCGGCAACACGCGATGGAGCTGAATTAGCCATTCACGAGTCATTATAGAGGCCTCTTTGATTTGACGTCGCCTGTGTTATCCGGCACCGAAGAGTCCCATTACTATTTCCAGCGCCTCGTTCATCATTGAGAATTGCAACCGCACGCCGGCGTGCTGCGAGAGGCTACTATGGTATGGCATTCAAGAACTGCATCTCCTGGATTAACCAGAATGACCGGATTGCGGTCACGATCGACTCATCTGCTCAATGTTTGTCGTAGGCCCATGTGGCGCCAATTTGAGCACTGACCTTGTCATGGCGCCTGAAGGCAGCAGCGGCGATATGGCCCGCATTTGATCGTGCTGGAGCAAATCTGCGGATTCATTCGTCACCTCATCATGGTCCGGCGGCTGGCATCCACCTTCCTTGCAACTGCAGAAATGCTCAGCCCTTTGGCCAGCTCGGCTAACGCAGCCAGACCGCCAGATCAGAAAGAGCACGCTTGCGAAATACGCCAGCTGAAGGAGCAGCGAACAAGTCAGCGTCGTGACGACTACTGTGCCGATGGAGTGAGAAGCGAAGTAGACAGTCAGTGCGGTGCTGCACAGCACCAGCCCCAGGACGCGACAAAAGATTCTAAAGGGCAATGCCGTTCTCCTGGTTTTGTCTCCTCAGATCATGCTGCGACCTGGTCGGCCGCAACATGGGTCTGGCAGTTCTTTGGGCAGACGCGGCCGCAGGCTCCGCAGCCAATGCAGCGGCCGGCATGGTCGACGACCATGATCATGCGATTGAGCTCGCCGTCGAAATCGTCGTCTTCGCCGTCGCAAATACCGAGGATTTCACCCGCGTCATCGACGCCGTAAAGATGCATGACCTCGCGCGAGCAGACTTTGAAACAGCGGCCGCAGCCGATGCAGGTGGCGCCGTCTATAGCGGTGAGATATTCCGGCATCCATCCGGAGCCGTCGCGGGTAGTGAATGTGCTCCTCATCGTAACTTCTTCATTGCAGCGAACTCTCTCTTGGCACCATCCAACTCCGCAAAAACGGCGGACGTTTCCTTGGCGACGTCCTCTATCTCCGTCCATTTTCCCGGGAGATCCTCTGCAAGGTCGCGCAATTTCATCTTGGCAACTGCAGCGCGCAGCTGAAGCTTTCGGACTTTCTTCCCTGTCTCATCTAGGTTTGACATAAATCCTTCCTCAAAATCGGTTTCATCAGGCCGGCGCCACGTCGGGATAGGCTTCGATGGCTGCAGTCGCATCGTCGACCAGTTTCGTACCGGCCTCCGCGAGCTTCCTGAACGTCTCGAAGCCGAACCGTTGGATGTCTCGACAGAGCGACCAACCGCCCGCCAGTGAAGAGCAATCGTCCGAAGCCCCATGGGTCTCATCTCCATCGTTGGCGATGTCATCAGGCCGGAGCGCTCCTCGATCGTTAAGCCCGACGGCCGTGTAGAATATATCGACCTCCACAGCACGTCCGGATCGGGATCGCCGATAATGGGATCGCACGGCGCTGTTTTCTGGTGATGCTGAGGTCGCCCAGCAGTTCGGCGTCCGATTTGCCTTCCCGTGACGCGGAGGCAGCCTAAGCACGGATCAGCCGCACGAGGCATTTGACGAACGGGGTGGCAAGGTCCGCCTCGTCCTCGTTGACAGTAGGGCTGGCCGCGGCTTCAGGGATTTCATATTCTCCTCATTTCAGAGCTAGTCCTCGAGGGACTCTTTCTTTTTTCGGAGACGTCGACCTCGGGCACACTTGCTCGGCCGACGCCAGACTCGGGGCGGGCAATTCCACTCAATTGATGTCCCTGTGGTCGAGCTTGGATGTGTCTTCGACTGCGAGGCCTTCCACGCGGATTCGCGTCGAACATCCCTTCCACCGTGATGCGATCGCAGGTCATCGCAAGATTCGAGCCTTGACCCTGCTGCAAACAATCCATCCTGTACTGCATGGGGCCTGCTTGCGGCCATGCCAGGGAAATGGACGAATTGGGCCGTGAACATTCTGACCATCCCCCCTTTCTAAGTACTCTTCTCGCGCGGCCGCGCTTTAGCCCCTTCGGGAAGCTTCTTTTGCGGAATCGCACAGAGAGCGCCGTAACAAACCTTCCCACCCCTGTAGTTGGCCAGAGCCTGCAGCAGATCCGGGAGAAGGTGCTCTTTCAGTTCGTCCGGGATAGGCTCCGAACCGTCCAGTGACTTCAGTGCCAGTTCGACCAACTCGATCGCGCGATCGTTGTTGCCGTTCTCGTGATAGTACCAGGCGACCGCCGGATAGGACCGGAACTTAGGGCTGTCGCCTTGTGGGGGATTCAGTGCCAGGATGTGTTCGGACAGTTCCTTGCCCATCGCGAAGCGCTCAGCAGGGGGAAGGCGAGAATGGTCATTAGCCGGATGGAAAAGTTGGTCTAGCGCCGAAACCATCCAATCCTCGGAATTTTTGTCGATCGCGTCGCGAACCAACTGGCGCATCACGGGCAAGCCGGTCCACATGTCTTGTATTTTGTGAAGCAATAGATGTGCATGGGCTAGGCGGAAATTGAGGTCGTCCGGCATCAAGGCAATGCCCTCTTCGATAGCCCAGAGCGCCGTCTTCCAATCTTCCAACTTCACCGCCGCCCAGAACCTGTCATCGATCGGCTTCGTCAACGCTTGTCCGCGCGCCAGGGGTTCGCTTGTTGCGATCCGCTCCTGATCGGCAGCTTTCGCTTTGTTGCTGGTACGCCAGCTGCCGTTGAGCACTTTCGGCAAAACCTCACCGAGTTGACTCGGATGACCGATAAAGGCAATGCAGCCGTCTCGGTCGACTACGAACGAGGTCGGAACCCCGACGCAAAAGCTGGGTTCCCTCCAAAGCTTCTTCATTTCGCCTGTGTAGTCGAACGCAATCCGATGATTCAGATCCGGGCACTTTTCGGCCAACCACGCGTCCAACTTGGTACGGGCCTCGACGGCCGTTGGAGCGTCTTCATCAGCCGCGATCCCGACGACCTCAAGTCCGCTGTCCTTGTATTTCTCCTGTAGCTGCATCAGTTCGAGCATCTCCGCCGCAGATAGATCGCACCAAGTTGCCCAAAATTCGACGATATAGACTTTGCCGGGCTGGAAGTCCGCAAGGGCTCGCCACGCAGCCAGTCCTCCACTTTGATCGAAGGAGCCGGTGACCCCATCCGCAACATCATCTTGCCCTCCAAAGCTATTGCCAAAGGTTGCGTGACCTTATGCGCAAGCTTGTTCCCCTTTGAGACGGGGCATGAGGGTTCAACGAAGGGAGAGCATTGTTCGTGTTGCGCATCTGCGTGCAGTCAGCCTTCACTCAGTGTTGCTGAATCTCAATTCGCAAAGGCCGTGCCAACGCGCTCAGCGGGCAGTAAGCGCATGAATCGCTAGAAAAATCTTCCAAATGCCAAGATGGCCGGTTGTATTGAAGCCGACATGTTTTCTGCCGCTGTCAGGTTTTCAACAAGCATCACGGGCTTCGCGTCGGCAGAAAAGCGTGGCCCGGACGACTCAATATGCATTCGGGCCGAGGGACGAGGCCGATGGCCATCATAACTGCGTTGGCTAGCGTCAGGCTCGTCATCATCGTCCACGCCACCGCTTGAGCGTCTTGCCGTTCCGGTCCGGAGGCGGTAGCGATCTCGCCATTTGCGATTGCAAGGGGCCGCTCCATCCGAGCGCAGCCTGTGCCCCCTCGCCCGCCTTGCGATTGAATTCCAGGTGGCGACGCAGGAGTTCTTCACGACGACGCCGGTTATGTCCGGCCGCGGGTCGCGAGTACCGTTATCGCCAGATGATGATCGTGGGGAAGAGGGCCAGGATGAGTGCCGGCCTGTGCCGGGCCGGTGAACTCTCCCGGATCCTACTTTTGTTGTTCTGTGTCCCTGTGCGCAGGCCCTACAGTGACCACCTGGTGCGAATGTGAGCGTTGTCGGAATTGGCCGGCCTGAAGGCCGCTAGGTCGCCACGCGATGGGCCAAGGCAGACTGAAAACGCCGAAGATGCGGCGCCCTCGCCGCTGACCCGGCTATCATCCCAGGCGATGACACGTGATTGCTGCCACCGTTCGCGCCGAGGCCGGCAAGAGCCCGACCGTCGGACTCGAAGGTCGGTATCTTGGCCGCTGCACCGTCGTTGCCATGTTCCGTTCCCGGCCAGTGGCGAAGGAAATCGTGATAACGCCAATCCGATGAGGCTACGGTCCGAGCGCGGGCTGCCGCGCTGAAACGACTCTCTTTCTCGACCTGACGCCGACCCGAATATCGGTGTTTTGAGGCATTGAGGACGCCTGGGCCTCGGCCCGGCCGTCGGTCTGCGCGTTACGCGACGAGCAGACCCCGAGCGCGCGTTAGAGGCGTCCGGGGAATGTCTTCGCGACGGCGCTTGCAAGTTGCTCATGAGCTTCGCGAAACCTGCTCGTTTGCGGCGACCTTCCTCCGACTTGGTATCAGGGTAGGTGACCAGCGGAGTAGAGCTTTGAACAGCATCGGTGCTACTTCAGAACCCGTCAGCGGGCCAAAAACAGCGGCAAAGGCGTGCCAACTATCCATCTTATCACGCTACCGGAGAGCCGCTCGCGCAACCAGCGGCTGCCATAAGCGCCCATGACGATCACGTCGGCAGATATGTCGATTGCGTGCTGCGCTAGCACCGTGGCCACCGGTTTGCCGCGGCTCGCCAGCCGGTCGACCCAAACCCGAGCACCGTGCCGAGTGAGATAGGCAGCGATGTCGGCTCCCGGCTCGGCGCCGTTTCCGGTGCAGGTCGCCTCCGGATCGACGACTGCGACACGAACTTCCTCAGCACCGGCTAGCAGATGCAGCGCTTCTCGAATCGAACGGGACGCCTCGACTCGCGAATCCCAGCCGACCAGCACGCGCCGTGGAGACAGAGTCGCCTCAGCGCCCTCCGGTACGACAAGCACCGGCTTTCCGGTGTCGAACAAGCTGCCGTTGATAACAATGGGTCCGAGACTAGTCTCATTGAGAAGTGCGGGGCCGACGATTGTCAGGTCGGTGCAGAGCGCCCGCTGTCGCACCGCGTCACCGACGCCCGCCTTGTCGCAGTGTTCGGTGTCGACATCATAGCAGCGCCACGTGGCTCTCAGCACTTTGTGAATTTCCCTCGATGTCTTTTCCAGGTTGGCCATGTCCTGTGAAAATTGTTCCTGTGCGGCAATGTGGTGTGCGCGAAGTCTGGACCACTCGGGGATGCCACCGCCCAACGGCGGAGGGGACCCAATAGGCGGAGGCGACATCAGGAGCGGCGGAGGCGATATAATCAGTACGGAAAGATACGCGCCGACCTCGGCGCACAAGCGAGCAGCTATTGCGACGTCCTGATCGGAATGGTCAGCTCCCGTCACACTGAGTATTTTCTTGAAGGCCATCTGACTGCTTCCCCCTGAGATGTCGGGCCCGTAGCGCGTTTCGAACCGCAAGACTTGCCTTCCAACGAAGACGGAGAGTGGCACACCATCCGTTCGCGATTCAGTCGTCTAGCTTCTCGAGCGAGTAGCCGGCAGACCTGACAGTACGAATGACGCTACCTGGCGAGGCCGCCTTCAGCGCCTTTCTGATCCGGCTGATATGGACGTCGACAGTGCGTTCACCGACATGGATATTGTCCGGCCACGCCGCGTCGATCAGCTCGTCTCGGCTGAAGACCTTGCCGGGAGCCTCAAGAAATTGCCGCAGCAGGTTGAATTCGAGAGGTCCGAGGTGGATGTCGTGGCCATTGCCGCGAACTCGGTGGGCATCGAGCTTCATCTCAAGGCTGCCGCAGCAGAGCCAGCTGCCATTTTCGATCCCGTTTGAACCCGGCTTCGGTAGCGCCAGCTTCGTGCGTAGATAGTCGAGCAGCATCGCCGGCGTGAAGGGCCGCACAAAGCTCTCGTCAATACCTGCCTTCAAGAGATCGAGCTGCTGGTTTTCGGCGCCGGGCGCGATCAGCGCAATAACCAGCAGGCCTCTGTTCCGGAACTCCGCCTTGAGCTGGGCACAGATGGTAGACCCTGTCGAGCTTGCCGGCTGGCAGTCCAGCACCACGGCCTGCGGCTCCTGTTCACTGGCTAATGCCAGCGCTTCCTCCACGCTTCTGGCCAGTTCAATCCTGAAGCCATCCACCCCCAGAATGTGGCTGTAGTACAGATACAACTCCGCATCTTGCGAACAGATCAGTACCCCTGGCTTCATCAGCGCTACCCCAAGAACCATATCGGCCTGGACCGCCTCAATTGAGAGGGCTGGCCACCGCATGTCCTCAAGACCTGACATGATCCCCTCGATCGAAAGTCGGTTGCATCACGCCCGCGCCACCTCGGGATGAGCCTCAATGGCTGCGGTGGCATCGCCGGCCAGTTTGGTACCGGCCGCGGCGAGCTTCCAGAACGTCTCGAAACCGAACCGGTGGACGTCGCGCAGGGTCTTTGACAGAACGACCAACCGCCCGGCTGTGAAGAGCACGCGCCCGAAGCCCTCATGGCTCATCTCCATCATCGGCGATGCCATCAGGCCCGTGCGCTCCTCAATCGCAAGCCCGACGGCGGTGTAGAACTTATCGAGCCTCCACAGCACGTCCGGATCGGGATCGCCGATGATTGGAATTGCACGGCGCTGTTCCCTGGTGATGATGAAGTCGCCCAGCAGCTCGGGGTCCGATTTGCCTTCCCATGACCCGTGGGAATCATTGGCACGGATCAACCGCACGAGGCATTTGACGAACGGGGTGGCAAGGGCCGCCTCGTCCTCGGTGGCGGCAGGGCTAACAGCGGCTTCAAACATTTCGGCTACTCCTCAATTCAGCCCTCGTCCTCGAAGGAGGGTTTCTGTTCAGCGACACCTGCCTGCGCCAGCACCTTGCGCAGCCAAGGGGGAGGACAGGTCCTGAGCATCATCTGCGTGCGCAACAGCACCTCTTGGATGGTCTCGGGCTGCGGCACTTTGATCGGATGAATTTTTGCCGAAACAAGTTTGGCTGCCGAAGGTCCGCCGATCGCCCGACAAAACAGGAGATGACAGCCCTTCAGCGCCTCCACCTTCGGGGTGATGCGGTCATCGCCCTCGGTTCGGTGCTTCCCGCTCTCGTCGGAAACGTCATCGAAGGCCACGGCTTCGACGAGCTTCCACTCCTCGCGCATCACGTCGTAGACAGCAAAGCGCCTGGCCGAGCCGAAATGGGCGTTGATGTTCTTCATGTCCTGCGTGGCGATTGCCACGCGCAATGCGCCGGCTTGGCGTTCCGGCGTCGGTGCGTGAACCTCGTCAGTGACGAGCGAGAGGCGGCGAACTGAGCTCATCTGGTATTTCTCGCTTACGCAGTGGGTCAGGCGCTTCAGGCGTTGGCGCGTGCCGGTTGGCTTCAAAAATGCCGGCAACCTCGAAGATCAGGTCGCGGGTCCCCTGGTAGAGGATTGTGAGCTTGTGCTGGCTGCCGAGCCGGTCGAAGATCGGGAAGCCGACCCGCATGAGCGGAATGCCGAGGCGCTGCGCCGCCTGGCGGCCGTGGGAATGAGTAACGAAAAGATCAGCGCCGGCGCCAAGAGCTTCCAAATCGCCGAGATCGCCAATTTGAACCGACTGCGCTGGTACTTCCTCCAGAATTTTCGACATAGCGGCCGTTGTGACCGCCGCCGCGATTTCGGAGCCCATTCCGATGAAGAAGCTCACGAGTTGGTAGAGTTGGTCTGGTTCAGCAGCGATCGCAATTTTCTTGCCTCCAAAGTGGAAATGTCCGTCGAGCAACGCGTCCTGCAACTGCGCCCGGCGACGGCGCACCCCAACCGGCGCTGCCGCGCCCGAAACTGCGGATAGCAGCGAGACAAACCGGTCGGCGTCCTTCAATCCAGTCAGCGACCGGAACAGCACGTAAGGCACGCCGGTCAACCTCTGCAGCAGCTCGGCCGGGCGGCGCATATGCTCCCCGATCGCGACGCATTGCACAGCCATGCCAAGCTCGCGGATATCCTCGACGCTGGTGCCGCCATAGGTGGTCGTGACCCACCCGTCGGGCACCGTACCGTCGAGCGAGCCGGAGATGTCCGGCAGAATCACGGGCTTCAGTCCAAAGCTTTCAACCATCTCACGCAAATGCTCGATATCAGCCACAGTGAGGTTCCAGCCAGGCAGGATCACGATCTTCTTCGACTGCCGCGCCTGCTCGCCGGGCCGCGTAATCCTTTCGATCATCGCGGTGACAGCCTTGGCCCAGCCCTCTTCGATCGCGCCATCGAAATCCGGTGTGTTGGCTAGCACCACCTCCGTACCCGCGAGTTCTTCCCTGCGCTTCAGCCTGATATTGGCGATATCGCCTGCGCAGTCTTCACCCCGGGTTTCCACCAGCGCCGTGGTGCAGACCCCGATCAGCGTTGGCTTTGTGCGGGCCTTGAGATTGAGGATCGCCTCTTCCAGATGGTCTGCCCCGCCGAGGATCGTCGCCACCTCGTCCATCGCCGTCGTCTGCAAGGGGATGGCTTCCTTGAAATGTCGCACGAAGAGCACGAGGGCGAAGCTGGTGCACCCCTGGCTGCCGTGGAACAATGGCATCGCGCCGTCGACGCCAAGAAAGGCCAAGGCGGCACCCAATGGCTGCGATGACTTCAGCGGATTGACCGCCGCCGCTTTGGTCTGGGGAAGGATGCGGACCATCGACTCTCCTCAACACTCGCCGAAATCACCGGCCGTCGTGCCGGCGAATTCCTGGACAACATGCAAGGTCGCGGTCTCGCTTTTCGTGCGCGGCAGTTCCTGCCTCACCGCAGGCTGGCAATCCCATGGTGCCGGTTCCCGCACCTGGCGCCAGATCGGGTTATGAATAGCGAGGTCGATCTGGCGTACGAGTTCCACCATGCCGTGATAGCCGGCGTAAGGATGTTGGCGCTCCTGGTTGATATCGAGCCAGGGTGTCTTGGCGTTCAGAGCGACGAATTGCGTGCGCCCGCCTGATAGCAGGATATCGGCCTTGTGTTCGGAGAGCATGGCGTAAAGCTCGCGCGCTGCCATCTGCTCGAATATATGGTTGTCGTCCTTGAGGATCTGCTTGACCCGCTCTTTGTCTTCGACGGTCGACTTCTTGACAGAGGTGCCGACGATCTCGATCCCGATCTCCATCAGCGCATGGACGACCGACCAGGACTTCACGCCGCCGGTGTTGAGCAGCACGCGCTTGCCTTCGAGCCTCGGCCGGTAGGCGGCTAGCTTCTTCCAGGCGATCGCCTCTTCCTCTGCAATCAATAGCTCGGTGCGGCCGAGGATCTCCGGATCAGCACCCTGCTTCACGAGCAGCTCAGCTATGTTCCGGAGTGCATCCGAGGTATCGGTGATGCCGTAGAAGGAGCCTTCGAAGAACGGGATGTCCCAGCGCTCGTGCATCTTGCGTGCCAGATTGATGAGCGCGGTCGAGCACACCATCATAGCCGCCCGGGCGCGGTGCGCGCCGGCAATGTCGACGTAACGTGCGTCACCCGGAATGCAGGCGCGCACCCGGATCCCGAGCCGATCCAGCAGCGGCTTCACCAGCCAGAATTCGCCCGAGAGGTTGAATTCGCCAAGAATGTTGATGTCGTAAGGGCCGGCATCGTCGGGCTCGACCGTGCCGATGACATGCTCGAGCAACGCCTCGCCGGCAAGCTTGTTGCCGAGATTCTTGGAGCCGACGAAGCCCGGCGCATTGACCGGTACAACGGCCAATCCGAAGTTTTCCGCAGCGCGCTTGCACACGGCCTCGATGTCGTCGCCGATCAGCGCCGTCACGCAGGTCGGATAGACGAAGATCGCCGGCGGCCCATACGCTTCCTTGATCTCGCGGATCGCTTTGAAAAGCTTGCGCTCGCCCCGCCCCATCACAACATCGAGTTCGGTGAGGTCGGTCGTGAAGCTTGTGCGCCACAGCGTTGGCCCGGACGAAGCCGCACCGCGGTTGTCCCAGGAATTGCCCTCGCAGGCGAGCGGCCCATGGACTAGGTGTGCGACGTCGGTGATCGGCTGCAGTACGATCTTGGCGCCATCAAAGGCACAGCCACCGGCCGCCGCTCCGGGGGTCAGTGGCTTCGAACAGCCCTTTTTGCGCGCCTTGGCAACCTTGTCGCGGTTCTGCTCGCAGGCGGGTTCATTGAAGACATCCTGGATTTTGGCTCTGAGCGAGGACATTGCGTCGGTCTCCAAAGTCCCTCGGGAAGACGATCGGCCAAAGCCGACCGTCAAGCTTAGCGGGTGAGGTCATACGAATAGTCCGTCACGCCCGTCTCGCTTGTCTCGCGATCGAGCTTGTCGAAGATCTTGTCCAGGATCGTCGTCAGTACGCGCAGCCCGCCTTGGTAGCCCATCAGCGCAAACCGATGGTGATGGTGGCGATCGAAGATCGGAAACGTCAGCCGGATCAGCGGCGTGCCCGTGTCGCGCTCCAGATACTTGCCATAGGAGTTGCCGATCAGCAGGTCCACCGGCTCGGTGAAGAGCAGCGAGCGCAATGCCCAGAGGTCCTTGCCCGCCCAGACTTGAGCACCCTTGCCGAAGGGCGATGATGCAAGCAGCTCCTTCAACTCTGCTTCCCACGCCGAGGTGCCGTTGGTGGCGAGGCAATGGGTCGGCTCGCCGCCCGTTTCCATGATGAAGCGGGCCATGCCGTAGACAAAGTCTGGATCGCCGTAGATGGCGTATTTCTTGCCGTGCAGCCAGGATTGGCTGTCCGCCATGGCATCAACAAGTCGGCCGCGCTCCAGGCGGATTGCCTCGGGGATTTGCTTGCCGGAAATCGCGGAGACCTCCATCAGGAAGTCGTCGGTCGCCTGGACGCCGAGCGGGTAATGGAACGAGGCCGTCGCCTGCCCTACCCCCTGGCAATACTCGAGTGTTTTTCGGGTGTTGTAATGCTGTAGCGAAAATGTAGCCTCGGCGTTGAGTGCCTTCCTCACGTCTCCGATCTTCGTGCCGCCGTCATACATGCGGTATTCGCCGTCCGACGGCGTGTCGAACTGGTCAGAGGCGTCTTGGATCAAGGTATAGGACACGCCTATCAGGTCGAGCAGGCGCTTGAGTTCCCGGTTGTTGCCAACACAGAATCCGTCGAAGCCCGGAATGACGTTGATGGTCCCCTCGGCTTCCGTTCGCTCCTCGCCTTTCCAGAAATGCTCCAAAATGCCCTTAACCGCAACGTCATAGCCGTCGATATGGCTGCCGACAAAGGCCGGCGTGTGGGCGAAGGGCACGTCGAAGTCGCGCGGGACCGAGCCTTCGTCCTTGGCGTTCTCGATGAAGCTGTGCAGGTCGTCGCCAATGACCTCCGCCATACAAGTGGTCGAGACGGCGATCATCTTTGGGTCGTAGAGTTGGTACGTGTTGGCGAGCCCGTCGACCATGTTCTTCAGGCCGCCGAACACTGCCGCGTCCTCGGTCATCGAGGAGGAAACCGCCGAAGCAGGCTCCTTGAAATGGCGCGACAGGTGCGAGCGGTAATAGGCCACGCAGCCCTGGCTGCCGTGGACGAAGGACATGGTTCGCTCGAAGCCTGCGGCCGCGAACACCGCGCCGAGCGGCTGGCAGGCCTTGGCGGGGTTCACGACAAGGGCTTCGCGAGCAAGGTTCTTTTCGCGGTATTCCCACGTCTTGGTGAATTCGCGTTGGTCGGTAACGATCTGGTCCGGGTGAGGACATTCGAAATTCAGCCTCTTCTCGGCGAGCATCTGCCTGTATTCCGGCTCGCGGAACAGGGGCGCGTGGTCGAGAACTTTTTCAGCCGACTGCGGCATGGGTGGTTACCTCTTTCCAGCTGGCCCGCCATACGGCGGCACAGGGACGTCGAAACGTTTTCAGATCCCGCGGACAAGCGGCCACAGGCGTTCACGGCCTCCCGGCTTCCGGAAGGCCAGGGTTTCATTCGGCTGCGATCGCCGCCGACGGCTCGGCTTTTTTCTTCCAGGGGGCGTCGTAGAGGTTCCAGACCGGGTTGTTGATGGCCAGATCCATATCGCGCGCGAAGATGGCGAAGCCGTCGTAGCCATGATACGGGCCGGAATAATCCCAGGAATGCATTTGACGGAACGGTATGCCCATCTTCTGGACCGGGTACTTTTCTTTGATGCCGGAGCCCACGAGGTCAGGACGGATCCCCTCGATGAACTTCTCCAGCTCGTAACCAGTCACGTCGTCATAGATCAGTGTGCCCTTCTTCACGTAGTGGCCGGTGCGCTGATAGTCGTCGTTATGGCCAAATTCGTAGCCAGTGCCGACGATCACCATGCCCAGGTCCTCATATGCCGTGACGACGTGACGGGGGCGCAGCCCGCCGACATAGAGCATCACCGTCCTGCCTTCGAGGCGCGGCCGGTACTTGGCGATGACCGCATCGACCAGCGGCCGGTATTTGGCGATGACCGCCTCGGCCTTGGCCTCGATTTCCGGCCCGAAGTGCTTGGCTATCTTGCGCAGAGAGGCTTCAGTCTGGGAGGGGCCGAAGAAATTGTACTCCATCCAGGCGATGCCATATTTTTCCTCCATGTGCCGGCAGATGTAGTTCATCGACCTGTAGCAATGGATGAGGTTGAGCTTCGCCTTTGGCGCCCGCTCTATTTCGGCCAGCGTAGCGTCGCCCGACCAGTTGCCGACCACGCGCAGGCCCATCTCCTCAAGCAGGATGCGCGAAGCCCAAGCGTCGCCGCCGATATTGTAGTCGCCGACCACATTGACATCGTACGGGCCGGACTCGAACTCCACTTCCTTCTTCTCGAACACCCAGTCGCGGATCGCGTCGTTGGCGATGTGGTGGCCGAGGGATTGCGAGACGCCGCGGAAGCCCTCGCAGCGCACCGGCACGATTGTCTTCTCGTGCTCCTTGGCCTTGTTGCGGGACACAGCTTCGGTGTCGTCGCCAATCAGGCCGATCGGGCATTCGGATTGCACAGTCATGCCCTTGTTCAGCGGAAACAGTTCCTCGATCTCGTCGATGATCCGTTCCAGCTTCTTGTCGCCGCCGAAAACAATGTCCTTCTCCTGGAAATCGGAGGTGAACTGCATGGTGACGAACGTGTCGATGCCGGTCGTGCCGACGTAGTAGTTGCGGCGTTGAGACCAGGAATATTGCCCGCAGCCGACCGGCCCGTGCGAGATATGGACCATATCCTTGACTGGACCCCACACCACGCCTTTCGAGCCGGCATAGGCGCAGCCGCGAATCGTCATCACGCCGGGGATGGACTTGATGTTCGATTTGACATCGCATTCGGAAAGGACCTCGCTTTCCTCGCCAGCCTCGTCGCCGCTCTTTGCGACGCTGAGGTGCTTTTTGCGGCGCTTCGCCGACTTGTCAGGATATTGCGACAGCACCTCCTCGATAAGCTTCGCATGGAGGGCACCGTCATTCTCGTATTCCAGGCTCATGGGACCCCTTTCAAGGTTCAGGGTGACGCCTCACAGACGAGGCGCCGTTCTTTGAAGGGCGCACCAGGTCAGGCGGCGCCTCATGTCGGCAGCAGTCGCTACTGTGCGGCAGTCTTGGCCGCTTCCTTGACCTGAAGCTCGGCAAGCATCTGCTCGTCGGTCTTCATGATGCCGAAGTCGAGCAGCATGTCCTCGAGCTCCTCCATGGTGATCGGGGTCGGGATGGTGCCCTGGCCCGAATTCCCGTGAATCTTCTCGGCCAGCGCCCTGTATTCCCCGGCCTGCTTGGAGTCCGGCGCATACTGAATGACAGACATCTTCCTGAGCTCGGCGTGCTGGACGATGTTGTCGCGCGGCACGAAGTGGATAAGCTTGGAATTGAGCCTAGAAGCCAGCGCTTCGGCGAGGTCGAGCTCGCGATCGGTTTGGCGCTCGTTGCAGATCAGGCCGCCGAGCCGCACGCCGCCCGAATGGGCGTATTTCAGGATGCCCTTGGCGATGTTATTGGCGGCATAGAGCGCCATCATCTCGCCGGACATGACGATATAGATTTCCTGGGCCTTGTTCTCGCGGATCGGCATCGCGAAACCGCCACACACCACATCCCCGAGCACGTCGTAGGAGACATAGTCGACGTCGTCGTAGGCGCCGTTCTCCTCGAGGAAGTTGATCGAGGTGATCACGCCGCGGCCGGCGCAGCCGACACCCGGCTCGGGTCCGCCCGACTCCACGCATTTGATGCCTTTGTAGCCGACCTTGAGCACGTCCGCGAGTTCCAGGTCTTCCACCGAACCTTCCTCTGCCGCGAGATGCAGGACCGTATCCTGCGCCTTCGCGTTCAGGATCAGGCGGGTGGAGTCGGCTTTAGGGTCGCAGCCGACGATGAGGATTCTCTGCCCGAGGTCGACAAGGGCGGCGAGCGTATTTTGGGACGTGGTGGACTTGCCGATGCCGCCCTTGCCGTAAAAGGCGATCTGACGCAAACCTGACATGTAGCTTTCCTTCCTTCGTTCCATTCATCGCGGCTGCCGCGACATGAATGCCGGTCGGGCAGCTGTAGCCGCCTCGCACCTAAGGATCTCAAGACTCGTGCCAACTTGGCTGATCCACCCGAAGAATAATTTCATGGTTGCTTTTCAGGGGTTTAGCTTGAGTTCCAAGAAAGGATCGTCGGAACAGCCCGTGTAGCGGACGCGACATTGGCGACACAAAGCGTCGGATCGCGATCCTCAGTCACCGAATTCGTTTGCACCGCGTCGTTATGTTGAAGTGGACGAACAGCATCTCAACCTACTTGCGGGAAGCTGCGAAACTTTCTGTGCCAGCGAGCTGACGTGCTTCGTCTCGCGTGTCCAAGTGGACACTCCGCCGACTTTGCGCGCGATCCTAGCATGCCACCGATCCACGGCCACTCATCCGGGGCACGGGCGAATAGTTCCGCTATATCAACCCGAGGGACTCGGTTTACTTCTCGGCGCAGGAGTTCAGTATCGGCGTCATCGCCTTCACATGTTCGTCGATCCGCTCGAGCACTTTCGCTGCGACGACATCACGCTCAGGCAGATGCCACCAGTATTCGTTGACGAGTTTGACCGTCTCGACCACTGCCTTCAGGACTGCTGGCTCCGGAAGCCGTGCACGGTTCGCAAATGCTTTCCATCGCGGTGCTGCTAGCGCCTTGAACGAGCGCTCTCCTCCAAGCGACAGCGCCATGGCGTCGGCGGGAATATATGGCACGGTGGACAGGACGTCGTAGATTGGTGAAAGCGCCGGCTTGTCGCCGTTACCGGGATAGATCAAAGACCAGTTCTTCAGGTGCATGTCGCCATTGCCGGTGATGACGGTCAGTGCCAGGCGGCGGACGAACTCGAGAGCCGCCGTAGGCGAGACGGCCACGCCAAGAGCCAAGGCTATGTCGTGATAAGCAGCCCCCTCATATTTGCGCGAGGGGTATACACCGAAGACCTGAGCGAAATCCTCGATGTGTATCCTCTCGCCACCGGCGCCGCGATCGAAGCGTTTGACGAGAAGGACCTTGCCGTCAGACAGCGTGTTGAATTCTTCGGGAACGCCCTCAAAATCGGACTTCTCGACCAGTTCGCATTCAGGAACTTCCATGCCGATTGCTGCTGCCAGCGCCAGGTTGGCGAATTCGTTCTCGGAAACGCCCGGAAAGGCCGTCGAAGGGAACTTGGCAATGTACCGGCCCTGCTCGTCGTCCATTGGCAAGGTAAGGCCGCCGCCTTTTCCAATGTTCTTCATGACCGACAGCTTCATCTGCACGCCGGCAAGCGAGAACCGTGCCTTGGGCTGATCCTTTGAAGCGTCCTGTGAAACCGCTATCGCGCCGTCACTGGGCAACGCCCGTACGGCTCCCGGCAGATCGGCGCCCAGCGCCGCTAAAAGGTCGAAATCATTGCCTGGCCGCACATTGCCTTCGTGGTGCCTTTCCATCGCCTCGCGCAATTTCTCCTCCGGCAGGAGGTTCGCGAAGAAAGCGGGCAAGGCGCTTGCCACAGGCTTCGGATCTTTCCGCAATCCTCCCGTCGCTGCCCGGAACGACAGGCTGAGAACCGGAAAGCCGCCCGTCGCGCGGTAGGCCTCATCGAAGTTGAATGCATTGAAATCGCCCGGCGTCCTGACGAGTGTGCCGACCTTCACTGCGTTCAAGAGCACGTCCAGCGACGGGATCGTCTTAGGTGCGCGCAAGACTGGAGCCATGATCGTCATCGTCAGGTTGAGAAACAAAGGCGGGTCGATCGTCATCATCATGCGGACGCAATAGAGCCTGGACAGCCGGCACCATGACTTGCGGAACCAGCATCATTTCCAGACCGAGCGCGCGAGCGATATTCATGAGCGTTGTTGCACGCGCGGCTGCGGCTCCCTTTTCGATGTCGCGATATCGGGGACGGGATATACCCGCCAAATCAGCGACCTGCTCTTGCGTCATCGCAGCGGCCAGCCTCGCCTGCCTGAAAAGCCCACCGATTTCCCGTAGAATTTCCGATTGAGAGTCCATATGATATGTAAACGATCCATTCCAATGCCAGATGATATGGCGGCGTATCTTATTTAGCGATCGAGGTCAACGTGTTAGGATCTGTTCGCGTATCATGCATCAGACAAATGATACGTAAAAAGATCAATCATCCTGCCTTTTGGCGCCCCCGACGGTGGACGCCGTCCGAAGCTGACGCCCGATCAGCGCTCCGAAATCATCGGAATGTTAAATCAAGGGGTCCGGCGGCTGAAATCGCTCGTCTCTTCTGTTCATACGGCCGGCCGCGCTGACTGGGGGTCAATGTGATCGCCACTCCTTGATGGCAATGGCTTTGTACCATCTGCTCCTGCCGGCCTCCCGCCGCACCTGGTGTTCCGACCCTTTCAGGGGCTCAGCGCGGTTCGCGTGACCGATCACTGGATCAAGCATCGACATAGCCGTCGAATACCCTTTGCTCTCGGCTGTCCGTTCGAGCATGGCGGGGCGCCTCCCTGATCACGAAGCAGCACCCGAACAAGCCCGCGACCAGCGCGAATCCCCCGCTTCCGAGACTTTCTCACTCAGTAAACTAGGCGCCCGCCGCCACGTGCGCGCGACGCCTGCATCAACCGGCGGGCAGATGCGCCGAGGGCAACAAGCGCGCCTGACGCAACGCGGCAAGATCAGCCGAGCCGGTGCAGAAGCAGGCGACGCCCAACTGGCGGATGACGATCTCGAAATGCGCGACAACGGCCTCGGTGGATACCGTAGCCGCGCGCAGCACGCCGGCTGCCTGCCCGGCGATGTCCGCGCCCAGGCGGATAGCCTTGGCTACGTCGACGCCGTCGCTGATCCCGCCCGACGCGATCAGCTTCACCGCTGGCAGCGCCCGACGTACCGCCTGCACGCTGGCCGGGGTCGCAATCCCCCAATCCGCGAATGCCATTGCCACTGCGCGGTCGGCGGCATCGGGGGCGCGCTCGCCCTCCACCGCGGCCCAGCTGGTGCCGCCGGCGCCGGCGACATCGATCACCGCCACCCCCGCCTCGACGAGTGCACAGGCCACCGAGGCGGACAGGCCCGACCCGACTTCCTTGGCCGCGATCGGCACGCCGACACTGCGTGCGGCGCGAGCGATCTGCGCCAGGACGCCGCGCCAGTCGCGGTCGCCCTCCGGCTGTACCGCTTCCTGCAGTGGATTGAGATGGACAATGAGTCCATCGGCCTCCAGTGCATCCACCGCCCGGCGCGCCAGGTCCAGGCCGTCGGCCTCGCGCAGTTGCGCGGCGCCGATGTTGGCAAGCAATGGAACGTCTGGGGCCAGGCGGCGTAGCGCGCGCGTCAGCCCATGGGAGTTGGGGGATCGCAGGCTCACGCGCTGCGAACCGACGCACATGGCGATCCCCAAGGCTTGCGCTGCCTCGCTCAGATGCCGGTTGATGGACTCCGCGCGTGGCATGCCGCCGGTCATGGAGCTGATCAGCAGCGGCGCGCGCATGGTCTTGCCCAGCAGCGAGGCGCTCAGGTCGATCTGCGTCAGGTCCAACTCGGGCAATGCGCAGTGTTCGAAACGAATGTACTCCCAGCCAGCGGCCTTGGCCCGTGCCGTTCGCCGATCCAGCACGATGTCCAGGTGGTCGTCCTTGCGCCGGCTCAACTTGGTGTCGCTGATGCTCGCTCCTTCCGCGTCATCGGGCGACGGCGTTGCGTCGGATCGGACCGACGGCAGCGCGCGGACGCCGCCGTCTCCCGCGCGTTCAGGCCGGCGCACGCTCGCCTCCGCCCGCAGCGTCGCTGCGGTAGCGACTGGTTGAGGTCTCGTAGTACTGCGCGCGGATGGCCGCCATGGCCTCGATCAACGGTCCCCACGGCGCGGGAAAACGTTCTTCCGCCATCACCCGGTGCAGCATGCGTGTGTGGCCGGCCAACTCGTCCTTGAGGAACTCCACCACAGGCATGGCGGGATAGCGCTGCAGCAGCAGGATCGCCGCGTTGTCGGCCTCGCCGGCCGATCTATCCTTTTCGCGTCCATGCAGATCGTTCTGCAAGCGCCCTATTGCGGATATGAGCCGCAGGGCCTGGCGAAACGCCGGACGCGCGCGCAAGGTCGCCATGTCCAGCCCCCACAGCAACGACAGGCAACAGAACACGTTCGTGTAGGCGATCGAATCCACGCCGTTCTGCAAGTACTCGGCGTAGGACCAGCGCTCCTCCCCTGCCGCCTGCGCGTGTCCGGCGCGCAGCGCCGCGCAGTAGCACTGGGTATCCTCGAGAAGCTGGGCATAGTCGCGACGATCGTAGGCGAGCGCGGCGAGCGAAGCGCGCAGCACAGCACAGCCCTCGAATCCGGGAAGCGCGCACGGCACACCCTGCCCCAGCGCCTGCTCCACCGCGGCGAGCTGCTCCGGCGCGATCAGGCCAAGGTCGTTGCAATCGTCGAGCCAGAAGAGCAGCGCCAGTTCGCGATAGAACGCCACGATCAGCGTTTCTTCCAGCGGATCGCGGCCGGTGCGGGCGCTGGTGTCGCGCAGGCTCGGATGGATGCGCTGCAGGATGTACTGGCCGCCCCGGACTGCTTCCACGCCATGCTCGTCGGCGAACCCGGTCAGGGAACGCCCCCACTCCAGCACGTGCTGCAGGGCGCGATCGGTCGGGATCATGGCCCCCCTCCTGCTCCCTCGGCCGAGACGCGCCGCCCCCAACGAAGCGCCAGCCACAACCCGGCGAGTTCGGCCACGCGCACCACCCGGGTGGGGCAATACAGTTCCTTGCCGATCCACAGCGGTGTCTGGGGCAGTGCGTGCGCTGCGTGGCGGGCGAGCATCCACTTGAGCGCGCGCGCCACCGCCTGCGCAATGCTCCGGCGCCCTGCCGGCTCTTCGCTCCCGTCCATCACGTGCAACGCGAACAGCGCATAGGCGGTTTCCTCGAATGTGGACGCGCGACCAGCGCCCCAGCCGCCGTCGTCGCGCTGCGCCTTCAGCAGCCCCGCCAGCGCGCGCTCGTCGCGCCACTGGGGCTTGCCTTGCGCGAGCGCAGCAATCGCATGCGCGGTGGGATACAGCCACGAAACGTGCCATTTTTCGTTGTCCCATAGACCGTGCGGGTTGCGATTGGCCTCGACGAAGGCACTGGTGCGGGCGGCGGGCTTTCCCAACAGTCGCAACGCATGCAGGGCATGGATGTTGGTCGACACCGAGGCATTGCGCTCGCCGGGGAAGGTGACGAACAGCTCGCCGGTTTCGAACTGGCGCAACGCGTCGGCCGCCGGGTCGCGGCCTGCAAGGCGAAGGACGCACAACGCAACGGCGGTGTCGTCCGCATCGGCCGCGAAGTGCAAGGCCGGGCCTAGACCGCGCACGCCGAGGCGGGCGTCGAGCTGCGCGATGATCACTTGCACCGCCTCGGCGAGCGCGGGATGCGCGAACAGACCGGCCAGATGCAGGGTGTACAGCGACCAGCATGGCTCGAACACATTGATCGGCCAGACATTGGGAACGACTCCTTCAATGCCGGTGCGCGTCGCCCGCGATGCCGCCTGCAGATACCCGCCCGTGCGCCCGACCTGCGGCGTTCTTCTCTGTGTCACGGCGTGCGCACGCCACGCGGCGGTGGCCGCCGGACTGATGCCGATGCTGCCGTCGTCGTCCGGGCATGCGGTGGCCGGCGACGTCCCCCAGGTTTCCCAGGAGTGCAGCAACGGATGGCCGCTCGGCAACGTCGCCACATCCCCCAGCTTGACCATGCGTGCTTGCCGCAACGGCAACAGCGCCGGGTGGCGCGGAAACGCCAAGCCGCCCAGCAAGGATGCGGCCTCGTCGCACAACTGCGGCAGGATCAGCTCCGCGCCGATGGGCGCGTCTTCCGGCACCGCATGCGCGTAGGGATCGGGCTGGCGCTCGAGGAACCGGATTGCAGCCTGGACTGCGTCGGCAGCGCCGGGAAGAGGATCGGCACGCTGCAATGCCAGCAACGCCGCCCACGTGGGCGCATGGCGAAACAGCGGGAAGTCCGCGCTTCCCCATCCGCCATCGGCCTGTTGCTGCGCGATGAGCCACGTGTACGCGTCCTGCCGACCGGTGACGTTGCCGTGGAACTGCAGAGCTCGCGCCGTGTCGTAGATGGACGGGCCGACGCTGCCGCCGTCGCTCATCTCGTCCAGCAGGTGGCGCAATTCGGAAAGGATCTGTTCGGACAGCGCGTTCACGCGGTATGTTCCTTCTGCAGAGGGCTAACGAGAACAGAAACGGGCAGACGCCGCGCACGTCGCCGCCGACACGGACACAGTGCAGCATGCAGCGCCCGCCGGCCGATCGCAGCAGCACAGGGGCGAGTCCTTACGGATGGGCGCGCTCATGCGTATGGCGCGGACAGATAGACGTTGGCCCGCTGCAGCATCTGCGCCAACCCTTCCGCACGCGGCCCCAGAGGGGCGATGGCCTCCCCGGCGTCGTGCAACAAATACAGCGCGAACTGGCGCGCAGCCTGCAACCCCATGATCGACGCGCAGGTCGGCTTCTGCGCCGCCGCGTCCTTACCGGGGGTCTTGCCAAGAGTCGCGGTATCCGCCGTCGCGTCGAGAATGTCGTCGGCCACCTGCAACGCCAGGCCGAAACAGGCGGTGTAGCGATCGAGCGCAGCATACAGCGCAGCGTGCGCGGCATCCTCGGCGATGGAGTATAGCGCGCCCATGCGAACCGACGCGCGCACTAGCGCTCCGGTTTTCATCCCATGCATTGCCAGGATCCTGTCCAGCCCGGCGTGCTTTCCGACCAACGACAGATCGATGGCCTGCCCGCCTGCGGCACCCTCGGCGGACACCGCCTGCGCCAGTTCGCGCACGAGCGCGATACGGTTGTCGCCCGGCGCATCCAGGCTCGCCAGCGTGAGGAAGGCGTGGGCCTGCAGCGCATCGCCGACCAGGATCGCAGTGGCTTCGCCGAACTTTACGTGCACGGTCGGAAGGCCGCGGCGAAGCACGTCGTCGTCCATCGCGGGCAGGTCGTCGTGGACCAGGGTACAGGCGTGCATCATCTCGATGGCGGCGCAGACGTCGTCGAGCATGTGCGCCGGCGTGCCCGCCAGTGCGCCGGCAGCCAGACAGAGCAAGGCGCGGGTGCGCTTCCCGCCATGCAAGGTGGCGTAGCGCATGGCCGCCATCAGCTCTGTCTTACCGTCGTCTTCGGCGCAGAGCAGACGCCCCAGAGCCTGTTCGACCCGCTTTGCGCCGTCCTGCATCCAGATCTCCGGGAGCAGCCCGCCAGAGGCGCCGCGCGCCTGCGCGCCCAATCCGCCGAATGCGGAAACGCCAATTCGGTCGCGTGGAGTGGAACCGGTCTGCATGTTGTTCATGTCCTTGTAGCTGAGACGGCCACGGCGAGCGCAAGTCGTCACGGTGTTGCCGGCGTCACACGAGTGCGTGCGCTGAGTGCAGCAATGCCGCGCCCCGCCGGCGCCGCTGCCTTGCCACACAGGGCATGCGATGCCAGCTCATGAAAAGCCTATTCGAATTTTCATTGACGGATGTGCGGTAGGGTAATAGCGCCGGCCTTTTGCGACGTCGCTCAGCAACTGCGGCCGCACCC
Organism: Mesorhizobium sp. M0518; assembly: GCF_040321125.1. Lineage (NCBI taxonomy): Bacteria > Pseudomonadati > Pseudomonadota > Alphaproteobacteria > Hyphomicrobiales > Phyllobacteriaceae > Mesorhizobium > Mesorhizobium sp. M0518. The sequence continues at coordinate 135,214 of NZ_JAMYQY010000014.1, read as the reverse complement.
CGGCCTTGTGCATGGTCAGCGCCAAGGCGATGCAGAACTGCACCATTTCCAGCCATACCAGGTGGTAGCCGATGCAGACATGTGGGCCGGTACCGAACTGCAGCATGTCAACCGGCCGGATCGGCTCTGTGCGTAGCAGCCACCGCGCCAGGCGGAACTGATCAGGCGCCTCGTGCAGCAGCGCCGAGGTCGAGAAATGCAGCAGCGGGATGCATAGATGGGTGCCCGCGGGAATGCGCCGTTGGCCGAGTTGCAATTCCTGCAGCGCGCGACGCGGCAGGAGCGTGGTCGCCGGATGCAGGCGCAGTGTCTCGCGGAACAGCGACTCGGCGATCGGACACTGCGCCAGGTCCGCGTGCCGGGTCGGCACCGCGCCCACGCGTTGCGCCTCCTCAACCAGGGCGTCCCACAGCACAGGCTGCCGCGCCAGCTCGATTACAATCCAGGCCATCGTCGAGGCAGTGGTGTCGTGACCGGCAAGCAGCAGCAAGCGAATATTCGCGACCAGGACGTCATCGGAGAGCGGACCGTCGCTGCGGTCGAAGGCGCTCACCATGTCGTTGATCAACCCGGTGCGCTCGGCATGCGCGCGCGCATCGCGGACGAACAGGCGCAACTGCGCGTCGATCCAGTCGCGGGCGGCACGGCCGCGCCGCAAGGGCAGTCCGGGCAGGTCGACCGGTGGCGCGACGATCAACTGCAGCAATTGCCGGTACTTGCGATGCCATCCCGGCAGGTCCTGCGCGGGGATTCCCATGAGGCTGAAGATGAGCTTCAGCATCAGGTCGCCGGTTTCGCGCAGGATGGGTACCTCGCCGCGGGCGCGCCACGCCTGCACCCGCGCCTGGATGACAGGCGCGAACAGGTCGCCGATCCCGGCCTGGGTCAGCCCCCTGGGCAAGAACGCTGCCTTGATGGCATCGCGCGCCTGCCGGTGCGCGCCGCCGTCCAGGGCAACCAACGTTCCGCCCAGCAATTCGGGCGCGATCTCTTCGATCAGCGCCGAGGACACGTCCTTGTGCCTGAGCAGTGAGAATGCGTCCGGATCCACACAGGTCATCAGATGTCCGGCAGGGCCGAAATCCAGCCAGAAGTGGCTGCCCAGCGTCCGTTCTGCGCGCTCCAGCAGGCGCGGCAGGTCGCAGACAATGGCAGGAAGATGCCCGACCAGGGGGAAAGCGCCAGGCATGACCGGGATGTCGCATCGCAGCCGGTGCCGACGGTTGAGTGGGTTGAGCAGCATGTCCATCAGCAGCGCGCCGCCGCCGCCGATCCGGTGTCGCCGGCAGGGCGCGCGGCGCAGCTGTTGCCACCGTCGGCGTATGTCGGCACATGCGCCAGCATGCCGCCATCGATGCACACGACCTGGCCGGTGATGAACGCAGCATCGTCGGAGAGCAGGAACGCCACCAGCGCGGCAACGTCCTCGGGACGGCCGACGCGCGGCAGGAGCTGGTGCCGACGCAGATGGCGTTGCATGCACTCGTCCAGCTTGGCGAGGAGACGCTCGGTCATGATAAGACCCGGCGCAACCGCGTTGCAGCGGATCTGAGAGTGACCGTACTGGGTGGCGAGCGAGGCCGACAGCATGTTAATCGCTGCCTTCGACGCGGCGTAGGACGTCTGCGCCGTGTCACCGCTGAGCCCCTGGCACGACGACATGTTGACGATCGCGCCACCGCCGCGGGCGATCATCCGTGGGATGGCCTGCCGGCAGCAGAGCAGCGTGCCGCGCAGATTGGTCGCCATGGTCTGGTCCCATACCGCCAGATCCAGCTCGAGGATGGCGCGGTCGCGCGGGGTCAGATGCACGGCGCTCGCATTGTTCACCAGCAGGTCGACCCCCCCGAAGTGCCGCTCCGCCGTCTCGAACAGCGCTGCCACCGCCTGCTCATCAGCGATATCCATGGCTATGGGCAGCGCGTGGCCTGCTTCGGCCGCGATCTGCGCAGTGCAGGCGATGGCCGCCGAGCCATCAATGTCGGCCACCACCACTCTGCCGCCCCCGCGCGCGATGGCGAGAGCGCATGCCTTGCCGATGCCGGCGCCGGCGCCGGTCACCACGGCCACCTTGCCTTCAAACCGTCCCATCGTGTCTCCTGAATTGCATTGGTCTTTCGCAGCATGCCGCTCGGCCTCCACCGGAGAGGGCGCAGGGTCGGCGCTGGCGCGCTCGTCATGGCCAGCGTCGCTTTCGATGACACGAATGGCGGCGACCGGGCACTGGTTGGCCGCAAGCCGCACGGCGGCGTGCAGCGCCTGCGGGACCGTCGCCACGCACACTTCGGCCACGCCGTCCGGTTCGCGCTGGCGAAAGGTGCCCGGCAGCGTCAGCACGCACTGCCCGGTCGTTCCGCACAGATCCTGATCGACCACGACGCGCATCTCAGCCCTCCTGCCCATGCAGCCGTACCGGCAGCGCGCGGAATGTCCTAAGGAACGCGGAGGGCTCCCGGGTCGGCTGCTCGGCCAATGCCAGCGTGGGGAAGCGCGCCTGGATCCGCGGCAGGCTCTCGGCCAACTGCACCCGGGCCAGTTGCGCACCAAGGCAGAAGTGGATCCCATGGCCGAAGGTCAGCATGATCTTCCCGTCGATCGACATGCCAGGACTGGTGCCGTAGAACCGCACGGGATCGAAGCGATCGGGATCGGCGAAGGCGTCCGGGTCGCGATTGCCGGCCGCGATCAGCACGCGCACGTCCGCGTTCTTCGGGATCACCACGCCGCCCAGTTCGATGTCGCGCTGGGCGATACGCGGAATGGAGCTGAACATCGCGGGCGCGTCGTAGCGCAGAGCTTCTTCGACGAATGCCTTCACCCCCACCGCATCTCCCTTCAGCCAATGCCGCTGTTCGGGATACGCCAGCATCGCCAGGACCGCATGGCCGATGGCCGCGGCAGTGGTGGCGAAGCCGCCCAGCAGCATGCCCCACAGCATGCTGATCAATTCCGCATCCGACAGTATCTCGGCATCGCCGTCGTGTGCGCCGACCAGCATTGACACGATGTCGTGGCTGGAATCGGTGCGCTTGCGCTGTATGAGGTCGCCGAAGTAGGCCTGCACCCTGGCGCTGGCCGCGTCGCCCGCGGCGAGTTGGGGATCGCTGGCGTGCGGGCTCAGGCCTTCCAGAATGGCGCTGATGCCGGCGACGAGCCCGAACATGTCGTCCCGGGGCATGCCGAACAGTTCGCCGAAAACCAGCATGGGCAAGGCCAGCGCGAATTCCCGATGCAGGTCCACCGCATCCCCGCGCTCCAGCGCGGGCGCCATGCCGTCCAGGCGCGCTGCGACAATGCGAGCGATGGTCGGCCTCAGGTTGTCGATCTGGCCGATGGTGAAATCGCGCGAGATCAGCCGGCGCAGACGCGTATGCGTTGGTGGTTCCTTCATCGCTAAAGTGGACGCCAGCAAACTTAGCGACAGGCTGGTCGCCGCACGCGGGAAATAGCGCGCCAGTTCGCCCGGCGCCGGTCCCCGAAAAGCATCGCCCGTGGCCTTGAGCGCCCAGTAGATGTCGGCGTGACGGCTCAACAGAAAGAGGCCCGACGCCGCGCGATGTACCGGATCGTGCTCGCGCAACCACCGCATGAATGGGTACGGGTCCTGAATGCACCCTGGCGACGCCAGTTCGGCGAAGGCGTCCCGGCATGATGCCATGGTTTCTTGCACGTCCATCTTGGTCACCTGTTGGCTGGCTGATCTGGTCGGCGCGCGGCAGTCGCGCCGGCAACTCGAGAACATCGGGATTCCTGGTGGCGTCCGCGCATCACCAGAGCACCGGGAACTCCTCGAACCCGCCAGTGATGATCTCCTTGCGCAACTTCAGTTCTTCGGGCGCCACGGCCAGGCGCAGCGCGGGAAAGCGCTGGAAGATCGAACCGAACACCGCCTTGAGTTCCAGCCTGGCCAGCGCCAAGCCGACGCAGTTGTGGGGCCCGTAGGAGAACGCCAGGTGCGGGTTTTCGTCACGTCCGATGTCGAAGATTTCCGGGTCGTCGAAATGGCGCGGATCGAATGACGTCGCCGGCAGGCCGACCAGCACCTTGCTCTCCGCGGGAACATGCACGCCCGCGATGGTCACGTCGGTCCTCGGATAGCGCATGATGCCGTCCCAGCCGGCGCCCGGCGGGTACATGCGCAGGATTTCCTCTACGGCCTTGTCCACCAGGGATGGATCGCCGACCAGGCGTTCGCGCTGTTGCGGATGGCGGAACATGGCCAGCAGGCCGAATTCGATCTGCGCCACGGTGCTCTCGTGCCCCGCCACCAGCATGCCCGCCGCCAGGCCGATCGCCTCTTCCTCGGTCGCCTTGCCCTGGTCGACCGCCGCGAGCAGATCCGTCAGCACGTTGTCGCCCGGATCCTGGCGCTTGTCCCGCATCTTGCCGCGAATGTAGGCGCGGAGTTCTTCCCAGGCCAAGCGCGACGCGCTTCGCGGGCCGCTTTCATGCTGGTGCGTCATCACCTCGTCGGACAGCCCGGCGAAAAAGGCGTGATCCTCGTAGAGCACGCCCATCAGCGCGCCAATGACCATGGCTGGAAGCGGAAAGGAGAGGTGGCGCCGCAGATCGGCGGGCTGGGGCTGGGCCGCCAGCGTCTCAAACAACTGCGCGGCGATCGCCTCGACCTGCTGCGCGAGCTGCTTCACCCTGCCGTTGCTGAAGGCCGGCGCCACGATCGTGCGTAGCCGCGTATGCTCGCCCCCCTCGTGCGAGACCAGCCATCCTGGCGAACCGAGAATCACCGAATCTGGGGTGAATGCCGCAGGCGGCATTCCCGCGGGCCGGAACGCCGCGTCGGACAACACCGCCTTGGCCTCGTCATAGCCTGTCACCCACCAGCCTTCGTGCCCGGACGGGAAGCGCACGCGGTGGATCGGACCGTTGGCCCGTAGCGCCAACATCTCAGGCGAGGGCTCAATGTGATCGACGCGCCACATCGGTAGCGTCGGCAAAGGTTGTTCGGACATGGGTGGCACTTCACTCTATAGCGATGGAAGGGCGGAAGGTGACCGGCGGGCGCTGCGGTAGAGAAGACCTAAGACGGCATGTAGACGACGTCGTCGGAAGGCAGACCGATTATCAGGATCGGCTAACACTTAACTGTCTAGGCAAACGCGCGGCGAGATGCAGAACGTTATCCTGTACCTTCGAGGTCAGGATAAAGTCGGTGTGGTGGGCCTTTGACTCGCCGCCGGCCAAGATTTCCTGCGCAAGGGTCGACAAGGCCAGCGCGCTGTTTGGTAGGGGCGGTTTCGCCGAGGACCCCCTGCCCTGACGCTATCCGACGCGGATTTGACATTTTGCTTTTCTTTCTTCGTTCCATTCGTGTCATCCACGAAATGAAAGTCGGTCGGCGGCTCCCGGCCGCAACGAAGGTGCTTCAAATCTCGTGCCAATTTGGCAGCAGCAGAAAAAAATCGTGGCAGCTTCTCAGCGGCTTAGCCTGAGGCCAGAGAAGAGCTAGGCGAAATAAGCCGGTGTCGCGGGCAACAAAGGCGACGGTACAGTGTCGGACAGAACGCCTCGGGCGACCTTTAGGTCGGGCCTGCGACATTCTGGTCCAGTTTCGAACATAAGAGGGCGGCAAACAGACACGATTGGGGAATTCGATCCTCACGGCGCCAGGGCGCTTGCCCAAGAGCGCGCGCTCATGTTGCTGCGACAGGCGCGTGTTCGCGATAGCCGTGCCTGCGCACCCATGAACGCTAGCGGCACACGCTACGACTGGAGTGCCCGCCGGTGTGAGGTAGTGCATCGGCTCGGCTTCCGGTTCTTCTTTGCCAACCGGGGCGGAAGCGCCGAATATCCGCACCATACAGCATCGTTGTTGCCTGTGTGACGAGGCGGTATAGCGCGCGCCCGATCTTCTAAGACACGGCCTCCGAGAAGAAGGGGCGGTCCAACAGCACCTCTATTTGAAATGGCACGCCGCTTGCTGCTCCTGGTTAGAGCACCATCAAATCACGATGAAAGCGACTTGCACCATGCCCGACGCGCGAAGCTCTAGACAGTGGCCTGAGGAGACGGTGCCCGTTCCCGCTGAACATCGGGACATCGTCTCCTCCGGAAGGCCGTTCTCGGTGGCCGCTTTGCGCATGGCTGGTCCGATGCCGGCACGCCAACACGGGCCGCTCGCGCAAATGCCGTTTACCGGTTCTGTTCAGCATGGGAGTGCCCAAGGGCCCCGTCAAAGGGTCACCCAAGCCAAGGCCGGCGGGTCACTGCCACATATCGACAACACGCTGAACCAGTCCAGTGACCCGAGTCTGCGTGAAGTGACATTTCAGGTCGCCACATGCTTGCGATATTGGCTACTTCCGGCCGCTATCCCTTTTCCCCGGGCACGATCGCGGGTGACCGATCCCGCTTCCGGCGCCATAGCCGTGGAAAGCAAGCGGCTCGACGGTCTCCAGCTCGCTCAGATCGATTGCGTTCGCGTGGCCAAGACCAGCCGCCAAGACGTTCCCATACGTCGCGAGGTAAAAAGGAGGTTGCGAGCCGCGAGGTCCTCATCCCGTGCCGGGCATACGAGCCGCTGCTCGGTATTGCGCCAGCCTCTGCCAGAATTCAGCGCCAGTTTTCTTCTTTAGGAGCAACTTGATGACAGTTCAAAAGAAAGTTCCCTTCGTCACCTTTCTCACGCGCGTTCACGATAAGTCAGTCCAGGGGCCAAATCCATATCGCTGGGAAGAAAAGACATCTGACGACTACTTTGCCGGCAAGCGGGTCATCCTGTTCTCGCTGCCTGGCGCCTTCACACCAACCTGCTCGACCTACCAATTGCCCCAGTTCGAAGAGCTCTATGATGAGTTTGAGAAGGAAGGAATTGACGCGATTTACTGCCTCTCAGTCAACGACGCCTTCGTCATGAATGCGTGGGGGAAGTCCTTGGGCCTGAAGCAGGTCGAGCTCATTCCCGATGGCTCAGGCGAGTTCACACGCAAAATGGGCATGCTGGTCGCCAAGGACAATCTCGGCTTCGGGATGCGCTCCTGGCGCTACGCCGCCCTGATCAACAATGGCGTGGTGGAGCACTGGTTCGAGGAGGAAGGTTTCTCCGACAACTGCGAGGCCGACCCGTATGGCGTCTCATCCCCGCAAAATGTTCTCGAAACGCTGAAAGCCGCCGCTTGACCTAGAAAACGTCTCACTGGTGCCATTGCCGGTCCCAAGAGGCTCCTCGACAGGATTATCGCGCTCACCATGCAATCCTCAGCAAGCCTGCTTCAACGCCAGAAGCAATCCATGGTGGCATCGCCTCAACTCATTGAGTCGATTCGCTTGCTGCAACTGGCGCATACTGAACTGCATCAGTTCGTGGAGCGGGAAATTGAGAAGAACCCGCTCTTGGAATCTGCATCAAGCGATGGCGGGCCTTTTGACGACGTTTCGATTTCGGGAGCGGATCAACCCATCGGCCCTGGCGCAAACGCCGTTGAAGGACCGACCGGGCCAGGGTCGCCTGAACGGCTCGGGCAGTGGAAATCACTTCGCAACACGACCAACAACCCGCCGGGCAATGGCCCTTCCCTCGACGAGTTTGCCACCCTCGCCGAAACATTGCACGACCATGTCGCTCGTCAGATCGCCCTCACTGCGTTCACACCACAGGAGCGGCTGATCGCTGGCCAGCTTGCCGCCGATCTGGAAGACACTGGCTATCTTCGGGCAAACCTTTTGGAGCTGGCCGAGAGCCTGAATGTCCGTGAGGCTGTTGTGGAACGGGTTCTCGGGACGTTGCAGCAATTTGATCCACCGGGAGTTTTTGCGCGAAATCTCAGAGAATGCCTCGAGATCCAGTTGCGCCAGCGAAACCGGCTCGACCCGGCAATGGCAGCTTTGGTTGCCAATCTTGAAATGCTTGCACGACGCGATTTTGAGGCACTGAAGCAGCATTGCGGCGTCGATGAAGAAGACCTTCTCGACATGATGCATGAGATTCGGGCGCTCGATCCCAAGCCTGGGAACCGATTCCAATCCGGTGCGTCTGAATCAATCATACCCGACGTCTGGGTCACGCCCTCGCCGCAAGGCGGGTGGCAGATCGAACTTGATCCCGCCACGCTGCCAAAGCTGCTGATCAATCAAAGCTACTATGCCGAAGTCTCGCGTCAAACTGCCCAAAATTCGAAAGATCAAGCATTTCTCGACGAATGCTTGCAAAACGCGAACTGGCTAATCCGCAGCCTCGATCAGCGCGCCAAGACCATTGTTAAGGTTGCGGCTGAAATCGTGCGTCAGCAGGATGCTTTTTTGGAACATGGCGTCGCCCACCTGCGGCCTCTCAATCTTAGAACCGTCGCTGACGCGATCGGCGTGCACGAGTCGACGGTAAGCCGGGTGACCTCGAACAAGTACATGCTTACCCCGCGCGGAGTCTTTGAACTGAAGTATTTTTTCACCGTCGCGATCGCGTCCTGCCAAGGCGGCGATGCGCACTCCGCCGAAGCTGTCCGGCATCGGATCAAAGCGATCATTGCCGCAGAATCTCCCGGCGACGTGCTTTCCGATGAGGACATCGCTGTCCGGCTGAAGGAAACCGGCATCGATGTTGCGCGCCGCACCGTCACAAAATATCGCGAAGCAATGAACATCCCCTCCTCCGTGCAACGCCGCCGGGAAATGCGCTTGTGTTTTTAGATTTGGGTCAAGGCAGCCAACATCACGTTGCATTGCATCAAAGTGGAGACTTCGTTCATGACCCAATCCGCAGCAGGTGTCATGGACGCTGTTCTGCACGATCCAGAAAAGCCCGTCCCACCGTCTGGTCCCGCATGGGGTGCGGTCATTTCGCTTTCCTTGGGCACCTTCGGGCTGGTCACGGCAGAGTTTCTGCCTGTCAGCCTACTCACGCCCCTCGCGCATGATCTCGGTATCAGCGAGGGAGCGGCTGGACAGGCGATGACGGCGACAGCTATCGTCGGGGCGATCTCGGCGCCGACGGTGGCCATTATCACAAAGCGCCTGGACCGCAGGACCGTCATGTGGACCATGACGCTGCTGCTGATCCTGTCGGACGTTCTGGCGGCCGGCGCGTGGTCGCTGGCGGCTCTCCTGACTGCACGCGTCGTGCTCGGCATAGCGCTCGGAGGTTTCTGGTCGATGTCGGCAGCACTGGCGATGCGGCTCGTTCCAAGCCACCTCCTGCCGCGCGCTATGTCGATCATCCTCACCGGCGTTTCCGTAGCTACCGTCTGCGCAGCTCCAATCGGCGCTTATGTCGGCGATATCTGGGGATGGCGAAGCGCCTTCATGCTCGCCGCAGCCGGCGGCGTCGCTACACTGCTCGTGCAGTTCATAACCATTCCGAGACTGCCTCCGATTGGAGTGGCTAGCTTCAGCAGCCTGCTGGATGTAGCCAAGATTCCGATGGTCAAAATTGCGCTTTTGGTCGTCCTGCTGGTCGCTTCCGGCCACTTCGCCGGAATCACCTATATCCGCGCCTTCCTCGAGAAGATTCCCGCGCTGGATGTAGAGACGATCTCGCTTGTGTTGCTTGCTTTTGGCATCGGCGGATTCTTCGGCAATTTGGCCGGCGGGCTTCTGGCCGAGTACAGTCTCAAGGCAGTGGCGGCCCTTGCACCGCTGCTCATAGCGATAGCCGCTGTTTCGCTGCTGACGGCGGGAGCATCGGCCTTGGCCTCGGCGATTGCTGTTGCCGCGTGGGGGTTTGCCTTCGGCGCGGTGCCAGTGGGATTGCAGACGTGGATGGTACGGAGGGCCGTTCCCGAGCAGGCCCAAAGCGCCGGTGTGCTGCTGGTCACAGTATTCCAAGTGGCAATCGCAGCCGGCGCGATTTTCGGCGGACTATTGGTCGAGAATGCGGGGGTTACCAGCGCCATTGCCTACAGTGCTGTTGCCACGTCCGTGGCTGCCCTCATAGTTTTCCTGCTCGGCCCGAAGCGCGAAACCTAGACCGCCTGACAGGAGAGATCTCAGCAGCGCAGCGGGACGAGAGTTCCAATCGCATGCACGGCGCGGCGCGATCCTCCGCACGATTACGCATGGACCAGCGCAAGCGCCTCGCCGGCTTCACCTCCGGCCCACGCGACCTTCCCTGCCAGACACGCGAACCTCGCCGGCACCGGTTTCCATTTGGCGACGGTGAGCGCTGCCGGCGCGATGGAACCCTTGCTGGCGGTCATATCCTTCACGACAAGCCGGGATTCTGAGCAAGCGACAGCTACGCGCCGGCCATGCCCGTCAGAACGCCGGTGACGATGCCGCTCGAATAGCGCAGACAGGTCGGAATTGCCCGTCGTGTCAACGGCGGCCGGATTATCCCCGACCGCGCGCACCTTGTTTCGGCCGCAGACTATCCTTCGGCAGCTTGACGATGTTGACCACATAGCCTAGGAGCTATATATGACTTGGGAAGTCGTTTTTGGCGATGAGTTCGATGGGGAGTTCGAGGCGTTGCCCCAGACAGTCCAAGATGAGCTATTGGCCTCGGCTAAGCTGCTCGGTGTGTTCGGTCCCCAGCTGGGGCGACCGCATGCGGATACCTTGAATGACTCGTCGTTCGCGAACATGAAAGAACTTCGCTTCGACGCTGATGATGGTGTCTGGCGGGTTGCGTTCGCATTCGACCGGAAGCGGAAGGCGATCCTGCTCGTCGCCGGCGATAAGTCGGGCGTGAGTGAGAAGCGCTTCTATAAAAGTCTGATCGCCAAGGCGGACAAGCGCTATCAAGGGCATCTCGACCGTTTGGCGGCCGCGAAGAAGGAGAAGAAGTGATGGGACGCAAGCTTGACGACCTAATCGCTGCGCTCCCCGAGGATCGTCGGGAGCGGGTCGACGCGCGTTTCGAAGAGTTAAGGGGAGAAGTCGAGAGTCTCGGCGATTTGCGGCGTGCCGCTGGAAAGGCCCAGGCCGAAATCGCTTCGGTCCTCAAGATCAAGCAGCCTTCGGTCTCGAAGATCGAGAAACAAGCCGACATGTACTTGTCTACTCTTAAAAGCTACGTCGAGGCGATCGGGGGGCAACTCGAACTCGTCGTTCGCCTTCCCTCGCGTGCGCCCCTCCGTATAGAGCGGCTCGGCGACGTCGTGGCTCCCAAAGCCGTCTCCGTGCGTAGCGTTAAAAGAGCGGCAGGTGGACGTAATCGCACAAAGGCCGCACGCGCCGGCTGACCTCACTCTGTTTCGGCTAAAGACTACCGATGGGGCGAGATGGTCTCGTCGATGCAAGGAGTAGGTATGAGCAACGTCCTAGTTAAGCCAAAGACCGACCTGCCCGCCGTCACACTGCCCGACGTGACCCCTCTCTCCTCGCCCATGCTAGCCCAACTTACCGCCGCGTTGGGAGTCCCCCGCAATGTGCTCGCCGAGGACGACCAGATCGCCCATGCTTGGTCCCAGCTCCCACGCCTGATCAAGAAGATCCCTCCGCACCTGCGCGATGAGCGGATCGTCAAAATGTGTGTCGCCGTCGCCAGCGGTCTGTTCGACGCAGCCATCAACTACGTTTGGAACGCGGCCGTGGTGGAACTGCGTGACAAGGTGCGACGGTTCGGCATCAACGTCGTCCCTCAGATCCTCGACGACAAGTCCTTCGACGAGGACACGCTCCTCGACCTCAAGGACGCCGAGCTGCTCGACCTCTGCCGTAAGCTCAACCTGATCGGTGACGACGACTTCTTCTTCCTCGATCAGTGCAGGGCCACACGCAACAGTTTCTCTATCGCACACCCAGCTGCGGGGACGGTCGACGAAGACGAGTTCCTGAGCTTCCTAAGCCGCTGCCAGAAGCATGCGCTCTCGAGCGCCCACAACCCTAAGGGGGTGGACACAAAGTCCCTGCTCGCCGCGCTGAAAGCAACGAAGTTCAAGAAGGATCAACGACAAGAATGGGAACGCCGTATCCAGGAAACATTCGAGGCCCAGCGCGAACTGATCTTCGTCATGTTACACGGCATCTACTGTGACCCAGCGTCGGGAGAGGAAGCCCGCCTGAACGCCATCGCAATCTGCGAATCGTTCAGTAACGACCTTAGCCCCCGGACCAGGTCGGCGCTGGTGGATCGACACCAGGACTATAAGGCAAAAGGCGACGAAGCCCGTCAGAAGGCTTCGCTGCAGTTCTTCGAGACGCTGGGCCAATTGTCGCTGCTGAGCGAAGCCGAGGTTCACAGTATCTTCACATCAGCGAGTAGGAAGCTCTTAAGTGTGCACAATGGCTGGGATAACTTCCACAACGAGCCGCCCTTCGCCGATCGGCTCCTCAAGCTGTCGCGGAAAAACCGCGTTCCGGAAACAGCGCAGGCCACTTTTGTGGAGGCAGTCGTGACGGCAGCGACTGGCAACTCATACGGCGTCTCGAACGCGGCGTCGCCGTCCTACAATGAGATGGTGAAGTCGTTCTCGCCAAACGAGGTCAAGCTGATGCTGGATCTACCGAAGGCCTCAACCCTCGTGGCAAGTCGCATCAACTCGAACAGCGGCTGCGAGAAGCGGTTCCGCTCGCTCGTCGCTCTCGTTGATGCCAAGACGGTTCCTACGGGCTCGAAGAGCCTTTACGCAAAATGGGTTCCTAAGCTTTGATTCGCTGCGTTCCCGCTCACCCTGTTTCGCCCCTAGACTACTGTATGTAGGTGACCGGCAACCCGCTGGTTCGCAAAAAGGGGACGGCGAGGTTGAACGAGGAAGAACCCCCGGGATCAGATCCCGTCGCCAAGGCGTTTGCCTTCTTGTCCAAAGCCCAGAAGGCAGCCGAGGCGAAGGACGCACTCGGCATGATCGAGGCGCTTCATGCGAGTGGCTACCTCGCCGGTCTGAAGCGTATGCTCCAGTCCAAATGGTCCAAACTGCCTGCGGCCGATGTCGACGATAGCGTCGCCGAGGCGGTCGAAGGCGCGTATTCCGCTGTTTCGACAGGACGCAGGGTCGGCAGCATAGGTGCCTGGCTCTGGAAGGCGGCTGACAACATCGCGAACGGCCGATGGAACCGCGGCCACCTCGATATGCGTGAGATCGATGACGCGTCGGACTGCGCCGGCGAGATCGAACTATCCCCCGACGAGCGACGCGAGGCCGACGACCTCGCCGAATACCGGCGGACCGAAGCAGTGCGATTCGCACGCCAACTGCTCAGCGCGGTCGGTCACGGTCAAGTTCGGGACGTGATGGAACTCGTCATCGAGGCTGTCGAGGCAGGCGAACCCGACCTCTCTGCTGAAGTTGTCGCTGACACACTCGGCATTGGCCGGGACGCCGCGCGCGCGCTCATGTCGCGCGGGCTCGACCGCCTCAAGACCGCCGCTCGAAACCATGGGATCGAACTGCCCGAAGAAATCCCGTCCGACTTGGGCGCCAACGACAACGCCGAGAATATCGAAGAGGAAACCTACCAATGAATGACCTCTCCAATGAGTTCCGCGACCTCATCGCTGCAGCAGAGCGCGTCTCTGCCGACATGGGGAACATCGTCCGCGATGTATTGCAGGCTGGCCTCGATCAGCCTCTCGACCGAGACGAGGCTCGCACCCTGCTTGGTCGCGTGCTCACGGTGATGCGCGAACGCGCCGAGGCGCGCGAGGATCGTGTGGTTACAGCACAGATGACGGCGGATATCGACACGCTCATTGACCGCGTCGAGGCAGTGCGGGTCGCACTCCGCCCTCAAGAGCAGAGCCCAGCCGACCAGCCAAGTGTACAGCTTGTCAGCTATAACGGAGTCCAACCGCGACCCATCCGCCCCACGCCTGTGTTCCACGAACGGAGCGTCCCGGTATGGGAGGGCTTCGTCCGCACGCGTGACATCAATCTTTGGGGTGAGAACCAACGTATCGATATCCACCTGAACCAATTCTTCCAAGTCCATGGTCGGACGCCGGAGGCAGACGAGCTGTTGGCGATCATGCTCGGGAAGATGAGTCTGCCAGGGCTCGCTGAGGACGACCAGTTCGAGATTGAAGTGCTGGCACGCAGCATTGCGGCAAACGGCGTCCGCAAACCCCCCATAATCGACCGGGAAGGCAACCTCCTGGACGGCAACCGTCGGATCACGGCTTGTTACTTCATTTTGAACAGCAACGACTTCGACGCTGACCAGAAGCGACGCGCCGAGTGGGTGCAGGTATGGCAGCTGACAGAACACGCAACCGAGGACGACCGCGAGGCAGTCATCGTGTCGCTCAATTTCGAGCCAGATCACAAGCAGGACTGGCCTCAGTACGTGAAGGCGCGGAAGGTCTACGAACACTGGCAGGCCCTCCTCGCGCTAGAAGGACGCGCCAATCCAGCGCCGGCACGGCAGAAGGATATCCGCCGGGAGATCGCTCGCAAGTTCGCGATCGCCACGGACGAGGTCAGCCGTTATGTCGGGATGATTGAACTCGCATCGGAGTTCGAGGACTACCATGTCACGGAAGGAAAGAAGGACAAATACGCCGTCAAGCATAAGGCAGAGAAGTACTTTCAGTACTTCGATGAGTTAGGCAAAGGCCGGCGGAATGGTGTACTTGCAGCACTAAATGAAGACGATAGCTTCAAAAGCCTAGTCTACGACCTGTTGTATGACGGCAAGTTCAAGAACTGGAACCAGATCCGCGAACTCCGCTCGGTCTCTGAGAACGATGACGCGCTGACGTACTTCCGGGAAGCAGGTGACCAGCGGAACCAGAAAGAGGCACAGCGCCTTGTCGACACGGGGATTGCGCTCGCCAGGGCGAGTCGCGAAATCGAGCGCACGGTCGGTGCAAACAAGCGCGTTGAGATATTTACCAACTGGCTCGAGAACGCGCCGGTCAAAATCTTTCGCCCCGGCCCCCCGGACGCGCTCTCGCAGGAAAACCTCGACCGTTTGTACAGCGCACTGAAGCTGATTGAGAGCTACGTCGAGCCTACCGAAGCACCAACTTCGAACGAGGCCCACCATGCGGCATGAACAGTGGGCCGGTCAGACAGCCGCCGATGTACGTGTCGGCGACGGGCTCGATGGTCTGTATTTAACCGGGAGAGATCCCGCAGACGCGATAGGCCTGTTGGCCACGGTTAAGTCCGCGCTCGGTGCAAGTAACTCGGTGCGGCGCTCTGCCAACGGAGTATTCGTGCCGCACCAGCTCGCTGGCCAGCTCGAGCGGACTCAGCACCTTATCCTGCGGTGGACACCGGAGGCACGCCGTTTCGTTGAGAATAGGCGCCGTGCCTCCGAGGTCTTCGAAGAAGCTGTGCGTCACGTCCAGCGACTCAAGGCTGAGGGGTCGGACGCGGCCCGGACGGAGGTCGAGGACAGCGCGGGTCTCGCCGTCCTCGACGCGCATCAGGTTCTCAATGTCGCGGCCATGACGATCAAGAGGGGGTTCGGGCTCTGCGTTTTCGACGAGCAGGGCGCGGGCAAGACAGTCACCCTTATCTACGCGTTCGACCTTCTTGCCGCTAGGAATGAGGCTGATCGCGTCTTGATCATTGCGCCCAAGAGCATGGTGCCCGAGTGGCCGAAGGACTTCGGGCGGTTTAGGCCAGACCTCTACCGCATAGCAGTGGTCTCAGGATCTGCACGCGAGAAGCGTCGTGTGTTGCAGGATGACCCCGAGGTACTGGTCACTAACTTCGAAACTGCCGTGAGCATGGAGGGAGAACTCTCCGCACTTCTCCGCAGCCGTCCAGGCCGGACGGTACTCGCAGTCGACGAGTCGTTCTTTATCAAGTCCATGGACGCGCGGCGAACCCGCGCCATCCGGCGGCTCAGGGAGTGGTGTGGTCGCGCTTACGTGCTGTGCGGGACGCCCGCGCCGAATGCTCCACAGGACCTTGTCCAGCAGTTCAGCCTGGTCGACTTCGGCCTTGCCTTCGAAGGTGTCGAAGTCCCTACTGATCGAGCGGAGGCAGCTCCCGTCGTGCAGTCCGTCATCGACAAGCGTGGCCTCTACACTAGACACCTGAAGGCGGAGGTCTTGCCCGACCTCCCAGCGAAGAGCTTTCAACGCATCTTCGTCCCGCTCGCCCGGCAGCAGCGACGCCTCTACGAGCATACCCTTAACGAGTTGGTCTCCGATATCGAGCAGACCGACGAGAAGGAGTTCGGGCGTCGATACGCCAACTTCCTCGCCCGCAGATCTGCGCTCCTCCAGCTGTGCTCGAACCCCTCTGCGATCGATCCCTCATACAGCGAGACGCCCGCGAAGCTCGAAGCGCTAGACGCCGTGGTCAGACGGTTGATGTCTGCGAACGAAAAGGTGCTGGTGTGGTCGTTCTATACGCAGTCGATCACAGCCATTGTCGAGCGCTATAAGGCGCATGGAGCCATGCGCTACGACGGGCAGGTTACCGACATCGACACGCGTAGAGAGACGGTCCGCCGCTTCCAGGAGGACAACGAGTCGATGATCTTGGTGGCCAACCCGGCGGCTGCGGGTGCCGGCCTCACGCTACACCGTGCAAGATTTGCAGTGTACGAATCGCTGTCCAACCAAGCGGCGCACTATCTGCAGAGTCTCGACCGCATCCATCGGCGCGGCCAGCAGCGGGACGTTGAGTATCTCATCTTGCTCTGCGACAAGACCCTCGAGATCCAGGAGTATGAGCGGCTCGTGACCAAGGAACTGGCCGCACAGTCGCTCCTCGGAGACGTGGTCACCCCTCCGCCCACCCGCGATACTTTCTTGGAAGAGGCTCGAGCTGCCGCTGACCTCCTGATGAAAGATTGATAATGGGTGTGCCAAGTCAACAGCACGACGCGCTGCGACTGACGGACACATTGGCAGTCATTAACGGGTTCTAGACTAAGCAACCGTGCCTTTCCCGCGCTTCGCCTACACCTGTACGTCCGCCCGGGCAGAAGGGTTGTCGCGGCTCTCCGCATGGGATGGCTTGGTGCGACCAGCAACTTGTCAACCCGCATTGCTTTGGCGCTGGGAGTATCCCGCTGAGGGACATAGTGCCCAAAGGGGACACTCTGGGCACTTGGGACGCATGGGTCGGCACAGCTCTCGACCATGCTGGAGTACATTTACGTGGTAGTCGTACCGACAGTCCGGCGGCACCGCTGCTTCCAGATTAGCGACGAAAAGCCGGCTCGGAGCATCTCCAACAAGCATCAGTCGGCGGGACACGCGAGCAACGTGCGTATCGACCGGGAGCAGCTCGCGACCGAGGCTGTACATGAGCACGCACTTCGCGGTCTTCAGTCCGACGCCGGGCAGCGTCGTGAGGAAAGTCTCTGCGTCTCTGTCCGTCATCCGTCGGAGGGGTTCGAGTGTGACCTCGCCAAAGTCTCGGGCGAGTTGGTTGGCAATAGCCACCATACGTGGCGCTTTCTGGTTGGCGAGACCGGCATCTCCGATGAGCGCTTTTAGGACAGTCAGATCCATTTTCAGCAGTCGCGACCAGTTAGGCACAGCTGCCTTCAACCGGTTGTAGACACGCTCATAGCTCGGTCCTGTCGTCATCTGGGACAAGAGGATAAAAAAGAGCTCGTCGAGAGCGTCGTCTTTGTTATTCAGCCGCGGCGAGCGGTACCTCGCCTTCAGCAGGCCAGTCACCCGCCGCGCTTTCTCCGTCACAGTTCGTCGGCTCCTCGTACAGCTCAGGGACCTCCGCGACTGCGGGCAGGCGCATAAGCGCGCGGAGTTCATCTTCGATCTCAGGCGCCGCGTATGCAAGCGCATCTCGCCGCAGCCGGCCTGGTTCTTTGTACCAGCCAGTGATCGTCTCTGTCTCGGTATCGTTCCGCATACGCGGTGGGTTCACGATTGTCCGAGGACGCTTCATGAGCTTTGTCAACAGGTCGAGGTTGAAACACTCGACGTGCCCAAACCGTCCGGCAACCGAAGGCATAGACATGATGTTGCGGAGTGCACGGCCGGCTGCCTCGCCGAGGCCGAGTGGGACAGCGTTACCGACTTGCTCATATTTTTTGCGAACTGGGCCGGCGAATATCCAGTCGTCGGGGAACTCCTGGACACGAGCATACTCACGTACACTCAGCGGACGCAGCTCGGTCGGGTGACAGAGGCTCGTCGCTTTGCTATCGGGACGGGTCGTTAGAGCCGGACTCGGTCGATCCCAGGCAAGGCGGCGGAAGAAGCCAGACCGACCGCCCCATGAGTCGAACGCGCGACCGAGCGCCTCTTTGCGCACCTCATGTGGCAGGTCGCGCCAGTTGCCGCCCTCAGGCACCTGTTTCAGGAACTTCTCCCTGGCCGGGGAGAACGTGTAGAATTCTGGAAGCGGATCCGTGAGGCCGCCTACGGCATCCCGTAAAGTGCGCCATCGGGATTTGCCTTCCGCACCGTCCCGGATATGCGTCGGCACCGGCATCTTGAGGGCTTCACCGTCGCGGCTCCCCAGCAACAGGAGACGTTGCCGCGTCTGGGGAGTCCCGTAGTCCGCGGAGTTCAGGATGTCGAAGACAGTGTAGTATTTCAAATCTCGCAGGTGCTCCACGACGACCTGGAATGCCGAACCGAGCTCTTCGTCAGGTGCAAGGGGCGGGTGTCCCGGACCACGCTTGCTCAGCGGCCGGTGCCGGGCGGCTGCCGACAGAAGCCCGCGAACGTTCTCCATGACGAAGAACCGCGGCTGGCTCTCGCGCACCACCCGGACGAAATGCTCGAAGAGCTCCCCGCGAGGATCAGCGAGCGAGCCGCGTGCTCCGGCCGTGCTAAAAACCTGACACGAAGGGCCGCCCGCAACCACAACAGGGTCACCCGGCCTTAGGCCGGCTACCTCTAGGATCTCCTCTGTCGACACGCCCTCGATAGGACGGTCGATCAGCGGCAGATCCGGCCGGTTCTTCCGGATCGTTGCTACCGCATAGGGGTTGCACTCCAGAGCCACAGCCACACGGAAGCCAGCCCTCTCCAGGCCAAGGTCCAACCCCATAGCCCCTGAGAAAAGCGAGATCACCGGGAGATCCGGCGCGTCAATTGCGTCGGCCACTCTGCACCTCCAAGCCAAGTTGTAATTGCCCGCGGTTCACGTCCTCGAAGAGTCGGGTGAGTGCGAGTTCGATCACGTAGCGTTTCGTCAGCCGCGGGTGTCGTCGGTCGGTGACATCTAATAAGCCCTCATAGATCTTAGGCTCGACCGTGACTGTGAGCCGCGGCTCGTCCTTTTTCATATCGCGTATACCCCCAAGTGCTTCGGCACAAGAATACACCAAGACTCACCAAAGGTCACCAAATATCTGGCCCCGGTAGCGGGATTGCGCCGGACGAGGCTCCAGTGATCAGGCCTCATTGCGTGATCGAGGCGAAACTGTGCACCGCGAACAATCACGGCGGTGAACCGCGGCCGTGTAGCCGCCGCAACCGCCAGGCAGGCGAGCAGCAACGGCCCGGAGAACACCAGTTGCTCGGGGGCGATGGTGCGGGTCGCATCCTGCACCGCCATCATGACGGCGCCCGCCGAAGCATGGCGAGTAATCGGACAGCATGCACAGCATTCAATCCCCGAAGGGGGCAGTCGACATTCGACAACAGACATATGGCGCGGCGCGAGCGCTGGCGCTGTACAATCTACGAAGCGGCTCTCAATCCGAGGCGATGCCGTCCTTGATCCGTGTGAGGCGGCTTTCGCCTTCCTCCGGGCCGAAGCAGCTTTCGAAATCATCGCAGTCCCGGCAACTGGGGGAGCTGCACAGCGAAAAGCCTTCAGCCTCGCAGAGCTTTCGATAAAAGTATTTTTTCCATTTCATGTTTTGGGTGTTGCCGGCCGCCAGCGTCGGAAAATGCCAGGCGAGCAGGCGGCCGAGGTCGGTTCGATTGAAAAGGCCAAGGTCCTGCCAGAGGTGGTCATTGCGCATGGCACGCCGGGCGATGATCTTGGCGAAGCGGGCGCTCGCCGGGTCGCCATGTCGGGCATGCGCCAGCAGCAGTCCATGCAGAAGTTCTTCTTCCAGATCCGGCTCGGGCTCGCTCACCTCTTTCAAGGCAAACGCGTTGATAGGAAAAGCAGGGAAACAGCGGACCAGGACATCGCGCAGCTCGGCGCGCGAAAGTCCGGTTGCCTCCGTCGCCGTTGCCTCGCCGGCCTCGATCTCCTCGAGCGCACGTGAAAGCACACAGGCAAGCACATGCTGGTCGAACCTCCTCTCCAGCTCAATGTGCGGCCATTGGCCGGTGCTGAGCCGGGCATAATGTTGGGCAAATATGGTGCGTTCTCCTGGTTTCGTCCTATCAATTCATGCAGAGACCCGGCCTGCCGCAACATGGGTCGGGCAGTTCTTCGGGTGTACGCAGTCGCGGATCGCCTCGCGGTCGAGTAGTTCGGCAATTCTCGTCTGGTCCACTCGGCTCTGTCGCAAATTCTGTGATTGGAAGGAGGCGTTTCGCGAACCCCGGGCCCTGCCGTTTGCGCCTCACGGGGAACACAGGCGCCGGAAATGCCCCCGCGGGGTGGGACGTGAACCGTGCGGGACAGAGGTCGCGTGCTGAGTGCGGCCACATGGTTCAAGCCGCCAGACTCACGGTTGAATGACGTCTGATTCAGAGCGTCAGCGAGTGAGTTCCAGCGCACGTTCAGGACAGGATCGCGCGCCTCGCGATGCAGGCAGTTCCTCCCCTTCCGCAACTTCAATGTCACCAGGCAGGACATAGCCCTCGTCATCAAGCTTGAAGATGTCCGGCGCTTGCGCCGCGCATCGCGCGTGACCCTGGCATTTGGCCTTTTGGACGATGATGCGCATGGCGCTGCCTCCATTGTCTGTGCCCCGGCTCGGGGCGGGCCTAAGACCAGTCCAGGATCAAATTTTCGATCCCGAACACATGGCCGCCAGAAGTTATCGGCGCCGTACCCTGCTTGATCCTGAAAGCCGGGACGCGCGCCAGCCACTCCTCCAGGCCAATGACAATCTCCCGCCGGGCAAGGTGTGAGCCAAGGCAACGGTGGGGACCATAGCCAAACGCTGCGTGGCGGTTGTCCTCCCGCTCTAAATCAATCGTGTTGGGGCATTCGAATTCCGCCGGGTCACGATTGGCAATCATCGTGGCGCAGGAAACATAGTCCCCCTTCCGGATCGGCGCGCCTTCGAAGTCGATATCTTTCGTGGCCACGCGGATCAACTGAATGGGCGGATAGGCCCGCAGCAATTCTTCGGTTGCGAGCGGGATGCGGTCCGGTTCGCTCCGCAGCAATTGCTGATCTTTTAGGTTGCGTGCGAGGTACGCCAAGTCAAAGCCTATAGCTGCTGCGACCGTGTCGAGCCCAGCGACGAAGACAAGCACGCCGATGCCGCGGACTTGGGTGTCCGTCAGCCGGCGGCCCTCGACCTGTGCCTGCACGATGAAGGTCATGAAATCGTCAACCGCCTCCTGGCGGCGCATGGCTGCGAGTTCGTCGATGAATGCCACGATCGTCCGGGCAGCCACAGGTCGTTCCTTATCGTCGCCGTGGAGCAGATCTTTTCCCCAGCCGACGAATGTATCGAGTCGGTCATCGGGCAACCCCAGAAAGCGAAGAAAGGTGCTCACCGCGAAAGGAAAGGCAAAATCCTTCATCGCGTCGCAGCTTATGCCCGATGCGACAATTCTATCGATCAACATGATCGCTTGCTCGCGGACAGCCGGCTCCAACACCCTCACCCGCTTTGGCGAAAGCAGCGGACTGAGCAGTGAGCGAAAGACGCCATGGGCCGGTGGATCGAGCTCAAGCGGGATCGTCGGCCAGTTTTCACCCATTATGGAGGAGAAGATGCTGCGATGGCTGGAAAAAGTCTCTGCGTCCTGCAGCACCTTCCGCTGGTCCGCGGCACGGGTGATGACCCAGGTACCCCGGCCATCTTGCGTGTTGTAGCGGGAGTAAAAGATCGGAGGCCCGTCATGTACGCGAGCGACAGCTGCGTGTGGATCCCCGTTGAGTGTTGGTGGCATCCCTGGCGATGTAAACAGGCTGAAATCGCTCACCATTTCGGGCGGGACATGATCTGGAACGGGGTTGGTTGCCATTTTGCTTTCTCTACATTGGCGTTCATGGCTCGATCGAGATTGCACCGCTGTTCATAAAGTCGATATCCAGCATGGGTGCGTCTCGTGTCGGGCGCCTTCGAGATTCTGTCGCCCGATCAGCCCACTGCCAGCGCGGATGAGATCGGTTGCGAAATCAATCAAAAGGCATCTCCGCCGCGCTGCGGTCATGAAGCAAAGCCGCCGCTTATCCCCGATAGGGTTGAGAGGTGGTCAATCACCGCTGAGCTCCGTGACGCACTGCTGACGCCCCGCTGACCAAATTATCGAAGCAAGTCGCGTGCCGGATAGGCGTACCCCTAGCCTGCGCCAAGCGACGCCAGCCAGCACTGGGCCCGCCGCCACTAAGTTGATGATCACCTGTCCACCATTCTCAGGACAACGTCCGACAACCGACATCCACGGTCGGTTTCGAGTCCGCGACATCGGCCTGTTCGGCCTGGCTGCTGCTGCACTGCCTTCCGGTGACGGGCGAGAAGATCGCTCGCACGGCCTGGATTGAGCAACGACGCAATCCAGCGCACGGTTCGGGTGCGGTCCGATAAGACCCGGCGGCGCTTCCGCTTCGGTTCGGCGCTGATGGCATATGCGTTGTTGTAGCCGCTGCAAGGATTTCCGTCAGACGGCGATGCACTCGTGCGCACCGGTCCGGCCGCGACGAGCTTGACTGTATCGATGCGGTCCATTCCGGCGTGCACACCCAACCGTCCGTATGCGCTTATGAAGGCAAGCCTTTCCGCACATGGACCTAAATTCCTCGCGAGCCGCTGTCGGAACGTGCTGCCGAGTCCTATGGCGGCCGGTTCAATCCGAGGACCTGTCGGCAGTCAACACACCCCTGGACGTCGGACCGGGAACGCGTGGCAGACTCTCGGCCAGAAACCGCCAGTCGCTGCCCTCGCGTTCGCCTTCCTTGCGCCTGCCGAAGAACTGGATGATCATCTTGCCGTCCGCGCCATAGGCTTCAATGGACGTGACGTGACCGTCCCTCGTCGGCTTGCGCACGGCCCAGACCTCGCGGATGCGATGGGTCCTAAGATGCAGATGGAAGGTCTCGTCGAGCACATTGATCCGCGGCCCGATCTGCTTGACCGACTTGATCGGGCCGGAATGGATCTGGATGCAACCACGATTGCCGACAAAGCACATGATCGGCATCTCGTCTTCGGCCGCCTGTTGGAACAGGGCGCCAACGGCATCATTGTCGAGCAGCCAGGCGTTGTCCTCGTCGGCCATACGCATAGCCTGGCAGCGGCTGAGCTTCAGTGTCTTCAACATATCGTAGAACTGATGCACGTCGCTTAGCCGGCCCCAGTGCTCGCGTAGGTCGTCGACCGTGGCGGCGTGGTCTGGACTCACTGCGTTATCGCGCGCCCCGCTCGGCTCGAGCGATATGATCGGCTCCTGATCGGAGGATACAAGCTCTGCCGTCAGATCCTGATAGGCCTGCAGGTTCGAGGCGGGCCTGAGATGAGCTTTGTGCATCGCCTCGCCGGTGGCATCAAAGAATTGCAGGCTGCGGCGGATCTCGGCTCCCTCGCGCTTCTCGACGGCGAAGCCATACGCCCACGCTTTCGGGAAGATGCGCAGGTCGATCCCGTCGCCGAGCAATATGGCATGCTGGTTGCCGGTGACCACTTTGCCGTAGACGCCGATCTTTTGGTGCACGGCACTATCGTTGCTGGTGACTGCCATCACCTCGCCGACCGCTTCGAGGCCGGTCAGCAGATCATCGACGCGCGGCTCGATGCGCACCGCGCCATGACCACAATGCGCCGCGACCAACTCGACTTCCGAAATGCCCAATCGAGCGGCGAGATCATGCTCCCGGATCTTCGGATTGTCTTTGCACGCCCGCCGGATTTCGTCGGGCGACGGTTTCTCGCGTTGGTCCATGCTTACCCCTGTTTCTACGACGTGTGAGGATCATCTGCCCTGCCCGGGTATCTTCAGCCGATAAGGCGCGCCGAAAGATCCTGATCTGCTGCTGGCCCATGAACAAGGTGTCGCTGGACAGCGTGCGCACGGCGTCGCACCCGCGCGAAAACCGGCGAGCAGGCACATGCCAATGGCATCCCATCGAGCCGGTCGGCCGCTACTGGGCGGTGGGTGAGCGAGTGTGGGTGTTGTCGCAATCGGCCAAGCGGGCATTCGGATGCCACGGGCGGCGCTGCTTTGCCAAACAACGCGTGTCTGACCCGGTCCTGACATGTTGCTCCCTTGGCTTCGCCCCATCCATCGCGCGGGCACCCACGGCATGGTTGTGGATCGGCATGCTCTTGCCGTCTCGCCAAACGGAGCTTCAAAAACCGTGCCAATTGCGCCGAAGCAAGCTCAGAAGAAGTTCTGTACTTGGTGATGTGAGTTCAACCGGGAACTCAGGCCCAACATCCCTGGTGGCGGGACCGGACAAACGACAGTACGTGTCGGTTTGCCGACACCTTCGCTGCAATGCACTCACAAGAAGCACGGCAGTGTCAGAGATGCCGCGCTGTGTTGAAACGTTTTTTCGCTTTGGCACGGTGCATGCGGCGTGATGCGCAAGCCGGTCCTGGACTGAGGAGAATGGAGCCATGATTACGCTCACCGACAACGCCGTTGCCGCCTTCAAGACTGCTCTTTCCCGCGCCAGCGAGCCGGCGGAAGGCTTTCGCATCATGGTCGAGGCCGGCGGCTGCGCCGGCTTCAAATACTTAATGGGCCTGGAGAGCGTGTCGCGCGAGGGCGACGCGATCACTGACACCGATGGGATCAAGCTGTTCGTGGACACGGGCTCCCAACCCCATGTAGCCGGCATGACCGTCGACTTCCTCACCGGGCTCGAATCTTCCGGTTTTGTCTTCGATAACCCCAATGCGCGCGAAAAGTGCGGCTGCGGCAAGTCCTTCAGTTAAACGCCCGAAGCGCCTGTGCGGCCGACAGACTGATTTTGCGGCAGAGGAGACTTATATGGCCGGCACAACAGATGTCCGCGTCCTAAAAAGCAAGACAAGGTCAAAGCCGATCTCGGGACCGCCATTCGCTCCCAGTAGGATTCAAAGAAAGTCGCCTCCCGAAGCAGCTCGGTTCCTGGTGGCACCCGAGCTGCTTGCGGGCAAATCGCGCCGCTGCGCCAAATTCGGCTCATCGGTAGCGTTATCGCGTTCGGGCGTCCTTACCTGCGGGCTGACCTGCGGCCACTGCGAACATGTCCATATCGACGGAGATCCGATTTACGCAAACACTCCGGGCGTCTGCGCGCGCTGCCAGTTCAGGCCCATTATCATCAACGGCATGAGCAGAGGCTCAACGAGTCGGTCTAGCGCTCGCGTCATTCTGTTTAACTGAGGATCGCACCTATGAAGCCTGTCTACCTCGACAACAACGCAACCACACGGGTCGATCCTGAGGTCGTGCAAGCGATGTTGCCGTTCTTTAGGGATCAATTCGGCAACCCTTCGTCGGCACACGCTCTTGGCGCTTCAGTCAGTGCGGCGGTGAGAAAGGCGCGGAGGCAGTTGCAAGCGCTGATCGGCGCGGAGTTCGACGATGAGATCACCTTCACCTCGGGTGGGACAGAAAGCGACAATGCAGCGCTTCTTTCAGCGCTCGAGGCGGCGCCCAACCGAACCGAGATCGTGACGTCCGCGGTCGAGCACCCCGCCGTGCTGACGCTCTGCGCGCATCTTGAGAAGACCCGCCGCGTCAAGGTGCACAGCATCCCGGTGGACTGCCGTGGTCGGCTCGACCTCGACGCCTATATGGCCGCCCTCACCCCACAGGTGGCAATCGTATCAATAATGTGGGCGAACAACGAGACTGGTGTGATCTTCCCCGTGGCCAGGCTTTCCGAGTTGGCCAAGGAAGTGGGCGCCCTATTCCATACCGATGCTGTGCAGGCGGTCGGCAAGCTTCCGATGGACCTGAAGTCGACCGTAATCGACATGCTGTCGCTCTCCGGCCACAAGCTGCACGGGCCGAAAGGGATCGGTGCCCTTTTCGTAAAACGTGGCGTCAACTTCCATTCGCTGATCAAGGGGGGGCACCAAGAACACAACCGGCGTGCTGGCACCGAGAATACGCCCGGCATAGCCGGGCTCGGCACGGCGGCCGAACTCGCCTTGAAGTTCATGGACGACGAGACCACACGGGTAAAGTCGCTCCGCGATCGTCTGGAGGGCGGAATCCTCCAGCGCATCCCAGGCACCTGTGTCACTGGTGATCCCCTGGAACGGTTGCCCAACACCGCAAACATCTCCTTCGAACATGTCGACAGTGATGGAATTCCACTTCTCCTCAGCCGCATTGGCATCGCGTGTTCCTCTGGCTCGGCCTGCACCTCCGGCTCTCTGGAACCAAGCCATGTCCTAAGCGCGATGAAAACGCCGCACGCGGCAGTCCGCTTCTCCTTGGCGCGGGACAACAGCGAAGAGGATATCGACCGGGTGCTCGAGGTCATGCCGGCAATCGTGGGGAAGCTGCGCAGCTTTTTCGGTTCTGGGCCGGGTAATCCGGTCTATGCGTGAGCGGCAGAAGAACAGGCTACCGGTCATGACCCGTCATGTCTCTCTCAACGATACGACGTTGCGCGATGGCGAGCAGGCGCCGGGCGTCGCCTTTACCACGACGGAAAAGCTGGAGATCGCTGAGTCTCTTGCGGCGGCCGGCGTGACAGAGATCGAGATCGGCACGCCGGTCATGGGCGTCGACGAGATCGAAACAATTCGCGCCGTGGTCGCGCGGCGTCTTCCGGTTCGGCTCATGGCCTGGTGCCGGATGACGTCGTTGGATCTCGATGCAGCGATCGAGAGCGGGGTCCAAGCGGTCAATTTGTCGCTGCCTGCGTCGGACATCCAACTTGCCGCCAAGCTCGGCCTCGACAAGGCGGGAGCGCTCCAGGTCATCGATGATATGGTCAGGCGCGCCGCCGCCGCCGGCTTCTTCGTCGCGGTGGGGTGCGAGGATGCCTCGCGGGCCAATCGGGATCATCTCGCCCGCGTCATCGAGACGGCCGCACGCGCCGGCGCAAGCCGCGTGAGGCTGGCCGACACAGTCGGTGTTCTCGACCCGTTTTCAACCTTCGAACTTGTCGCCCAGCTGGTGGTGCAGTCTCCAATCGACCTTGAATTTCATGCGCACAACGATCTCGGACTTGCTGGCGCCAACACGCTAGCCGCGATCCGCGCAGGCGCGCGCCATGCCTCCGTCACCGTCCTGGGGCTCGGCGAGCGTGCGGGCAATGCCGCGCTGGAAGAGGTGGCCGCCGCGATGGCGGTCTTCGGCGGCGCAGATACCGGCATCGAGCTGACCGCATTGCCCGGCCTCGCCGCCGAGGTGGCCTGGGCCGCCCGCCGGCAGACCGCGGCCACTAAGCCGGTCGTCGGCGCCGATGTTTTCACCCACGAATCCGGCATTCACGTCGCAGGGCTGCTGAAGGACTCGCGTACTTATCAGGGGCTTGATCCGGCTCTCGTGGGCCGCTGCCGGCGGATCGTCATCGGCAAGCATTCCGGCGCCACTGCGATTGCCCATGTGCTGAGCGAAAGCGGTCGCGATCTCGACCCGGATCTGGCAGCCGCGATGGTAGCCCGCGTTCGGCGCGAGGCGGCCGAGACCAAATCGACGCTCACTGCAACTCAACTGGTCGAGCTCTACGATAAAATGTGCAGCGAGGCGTCCCTCTTCGAGCTGTGCGGGTCCAGGTCAGCCGTGCGAGCGCGCGCAAAGGCCACAGTTTTGCGACCAGGGAGAATGCAATGAGTTGTTCCGCTGACAGCCGCCCCATCGATGTCACAGACATCCTCGCACGACTGAAGCGCCTGTCGGCCGCGGAGGAGTTCTTCTCAGTCCTTGGCGTCTCCTATGACCCCAAGGTGCTGAATGTCTCGCGGCTCCATATAATGAAGCGCGTGGGCCAATACCTTGCCGAAGAAGATTTCTCCGGTCTGCCCGACCAGGTGATTGCCGCGAGGGTGCGCGCGACGCTCGAACGCGCTTACGAGGACTTTGCGATTTCCTCGCCGCTCACGCATCGGGTCTTCAAGGTGCTCAAAGACCACGATCCGAACAGACCTGCCGCGCCGGGTCACACCTTTGTCCCGTTCGACTCGGTACTGAAGCGGTTCGGACGGGAATGAGCGGCGACAAGGGTTGCGACGCGACAATGTCGAGCAGCCGACAAATCCGGTCATCACCACAGCGCCGTCAGAAGCAACCAGCCGAAGTTGTAGGAAGGGGGCAGCGCAAGAGACTTGGCACGAATTATGCGGATCAAGGAGATAACCTCAATGCCCGCACCCGGACAGGAGCCTAGAGAAACCGCCAATGCACATCGTAATCTGCATCAAGCAGGTGCCGGACTCGGCACAGATAAGGGTCCATCCGGTGACGAACACAATCATGCGCCAGGGTGTTCCGACCATCATCAACCCTTACGACCTGTTCGCCCTCGAAGAAGCGCTCAGACTGCGCGATGCCTATGGCGGCGAAGTCACTGTGCTCACCATGGGTCCGCCCATGGCAGAGGACGCGCTGCGCAAGGCGCTCGGCTACGGCGCCGACCGAGCGGTGCTCTTGACCGACCGCTATTTTGCCGGCTCCGACACGCTGGCGACCTCGTTCGCCCTTTCCCAGGCAATCGCGAAGGTCGGCGAGACGTTCGGCACGCCAGACCTCGTCTTCACCGGCAAGCAGACGATCGATGGCGACACCGCCCAGGTCGGGCCCGGCATCGCCAAGCGCCTCGGACTCCTGCAACTGACCTATGTCGCGAAGATCCCCTCTATTGACCTTGCTGCAGGCGAGATCAAGGTCGAGCGCCGCTCCGAAGGCGGCACACAGATGCTGAAGAGCAGCCTGCCTTGTCTCATCACCATGCTAGAAGGCACAAACGAGATCCGCCGGGGCTCGATCCACGACGCCTTGTGCGCCGCGCGCAGCCAGGTCTTGAAATGGAGCGCGGCCGACGCCGGCATTGAGGATCTCACCAAATGCGGCCTGCGCGGCTCACCGACGGTCGTCAAGCGTGTTTTCGCCCCTCCTGCTCGAGCTGAAAAGGCGGCGCTAATCGACACCGCCGAGATGCCCTTGCGCGATGTCGCTGACGAACTCATCACCGCAATCTTCACCCGCCAGCCGGCGCTGGAACATGAGCTCGCCTTCAACGGCGGCGCGTGACGGCAAGGAGCAAACGATGTCGACCGCGAACCGAGAAACCCCTCGCCCTGCCGCCGGCCGCGCCGGCATAAAGAAGGAGCTGCCCGCCCATTTCAAGGACTACCGGCACGTCTGGGTCTTCATCGAGCTCGAACGCGGCCAGGTCCATCCCGTATCATTCGAACTGCTCGGCGAAGGCCGCAAATTAGCAGACAAGCTTGAGGTCCAGCTTGCAGGCGTCGTGCTCGGACCGCCGGGAGAGGCCGTCGGGAACGCCGTTGCCGAAGCATTCGCTTATGGTGCTGACCTTGTCTACATCGCCGAGGCGCCCCTGCTCGCCGACTATCGGAACGAGCCTTTCACCAAGGCGATGACGGATCTGGTCGATACCCACAAACCCGAAATCCTTCTTCTCGGTGCCACCACACTCGGCAGGGATCTTGCCGGCTCCGTGGCGACGACCTTGCAGACGGGGCTCACGGCCGACTGCACCGAACTCGATGTGGATACCGACAGTTCGCTCGCCGCCACGCGCCCGACTTTCGGCGGTTCCTTGTTGTGCACGATCTATACGCTCAATTTCCGCCCGCAGATGGCGACAGTGCGACCGAGGGTCATGCCCATGCCGCAGCGGACGGATAAACCGGTCGGGCGTGTCATCCGGCACAAGCTCTCGCTTGCCGAGGACGAGATCGCTACCAAAGTCCTCGGCTTCCTGCCGGACAATCAGTCGGCGAAGGCAAACCTTGCCTATGCCGACGTCGTGGTTGCGGGAGGCCTTGGTCTTGGCGCGGCGGAGAACCTGCAGCTTGTGAAGAACCTCGCGCGAGCAATCGGCGCCGAGCACGGCTGTTCGCGCCCGTTGGTCCAGAAGAGCTGGATGCCAGCTGATCGGCAGATCGGCCAGACTGGCAAGACCATCCGGCCGAAGCTTTACATAGCGGCCGGGATTTCCGGCGCCGTCCAGCATCGGGTTGGCGTCGAGGGGGCGGATCTCATCGTGGCCATCAACACCGACCCGAACGCGCCGATTTTCGATTTCGCTCACCTCGGAATCGTCACCGACGCGATCCGCTTCCTGCCCGCACTGACGGAAGCCTTTACCCGGCGGCTGTCGCCCCACAGTCGCGATAAGCTTGCGAGCTAAGGGATGGACATGATCGAGGAAAACTTCGACGCCATTGTTGTTGGGGCAGGCATGTCCGGAAACGCAGCTGCTTACACCATGGCCAGCCATGGCCTGAAGGTGCTGCAGTTGGAGCGGGGTGAATATCCGGGCTCCAAGAATGTCCAGGGTGCCATCATGTACGCGGACATGCTGGAGAAGATCATCCCGGATTTCCGGGATGATGCGCCTCTCGAGCGGCATTTGGTTGAACAGCGGCTTTGGGTGATGGACGACACATCCCATACCGGGATTCACTATCGGTCGGACGACTTCAATGAGGCGAAGCCCAACCGATACACGATCATCCGTGCCCAGTTCGACAAATGGTTTTCGCGTAAGGTGCGCGAGGCCGGCGCGACGCTTCTGTGCGAGACGACCGTGACGGAACTCATCCGTGATGCCAAGGACAGGGTGATCGGCGTGCGCACAGACCGGGCGGGCGGAGCCATCTACGCGGACGTGGTCGTTCTCGCAGAAGGTGTCTGCGGACTGCTAGGCACTCGAGCCGGCCTGCGCGAGATGCCGAAGCCGCAAACCGTGGCGCTCGCCGTCAAGGAAATGCATTTCTTGCCCGAAGAGGTCATTGAGCAGCGGTTCGGCGTCAAGGGCGATGAAGGCTGCGTGATCGAGGCGGTGGGCACGACCTCCCGCAGCATGGCCGGGCTCGGCTTCCTCTACACCAACAAGGAGTCGATCTCACTGGGCATTGGCTGCCTCGTCTCCGATTTTGCCGCGATGGTCGAGAGCCCCTACGTTCTCCTTGATGCCTTAAAGAGCCATCCTTCGATCCGGCCGCTGATCGCCGGCTCGGAAGTGAAAGAATATTCCGCACACCTCATTCCCGAAGGCGGCTACAAGGCTATTCCGCAGCTGTTTGGCGATGGTTGGGTCGTGGTCGGCGATGCCGCGCAACTGAACAACGCCATTCACCGCGAAGGTTCGAACCTCGCCATGACCTCCGGCCGCATTGCGGCTGAGGCAATTGTCGAGGTCAAGAGCCGCAACGGTCCGATGAACAAACGGAATCTCGCCCTTTACAAAGCCATGCTGGACAAGTCCTTCGTGGTCAAGGACCTAAAGAAATACAAAGATATGCCGGCCTTGCTCCACACCAATTCCTGCAATTACTTCACAACTTATCCGCGGTTGATGTCGCAAGCCGCGCAGAACTTCATGCGTGTCGACGGCACGCCGAAGATCGAGAAGGAAAAGGCGACCACGGCGGCCTTCATCAAGGCGCGCTCGCGTTGGGGGCTGGTCAGCGACGCGGTCCGCCTTGCATTGGCGTGGCGCTGAAGGGAGACGAAATGACGATCGCAGTGACAAAGTCACGTGTCGAGGACAAGCTTTACCAGAACCGCTACTTGGTGGATTCCGGCCGCCCGCATATCAAAGTGCGACCGCACGAGAGGCCAAGCGCGAACTTGCTCGCGCTTACCCACGTCTGCCCGGCGAAATGTTATGAGTTGAACGACAAAGGTCAAGTGGAGATCACTGCTGACGGCTGCATGGAGTGCGGCACCTGCCGGATTTTGTGTGAGACCAGTGGCGAGATCGAGTGGAACTATCCACGCGGCGGTTTCGGAGTCCTCTTCAAATTCGGATGACCGACGCACGCACGTATTAAGAGGGTTGATCTTGATACAGTTTAGGTCTCGCCAAACGCCAAGTCTATCTTCGTTGCTTCGATCGTCGCTTCGACGAAGAGAAGCTCGTGAATACTGTGCTTTCAGAATTCAGATAAAAAAGGAGGAGCACTCTGGACGACAACCCCTGAGGTGTTTCCATGACCCACGGACCGCAAGATCGGGTCGACGAGGTTGGACCTCGGGAGACCCGCCCTGAACCGCCCATCAAAAGCATGCCCCAATCAGATATCGCGCTCAGAGGACTCTACGAGATATCGAAGGTGCTGACCGCCCCCAGCGAGCTGGAGATTACGCTCGCCAATGTCGTGAACGTCCTGCCTTCATTTCTGCAGATGCGTCACGGAGCAATCGTCGTCCTGGACGCTGAAGGAGAGCTGGAGATTGCCGCGACTGCCGGCAATACCCACGTACGTCAATCAGGCACTCGCCGCGTCATACCACAGGCCGTAACAGATCAAATCGTCGCTACGGGGACGCCGCTCTTCATACCGGACGTGCGCAAGTCCCAACTATTTCAGGCTGACCTTCAAACGTCTTCGAGCATCGGAACCATCCCAATTGCCTTTATCGGTATCCCGCTAAAGGCTGATCATGATATCCTTGGGACATTGTCGATCGACCGCGCCGGAGACGGCGCCACCGACTTTCGCGACGACGAAGACATTTATTTCCTGACGATGGTCGCCAACCTTATCGGCCGGACCATCCGCCTCCATCGCGCCCTGAGTACAGATCGTCAGCGGTGTGGCCATGAGCAATCGGGACCGGAGAAATCGCCCAACGAGGGGAGGACCTACGACCCTGCCCGGCATGCGGATGCCAAAATCGACGGGATCATCGGGGAAAGCCCCGCACTCAAGCAGGTGCTCGAAACCGTCTCGGTCGTAGCAGGGACCAATTCCACCGTGCTTCTGCGGGGTGA
This sequence comes from Mesorhizobium sp. M0518, assembly GCF_040321125.1. Classification (NCBI taxonomy): domain Bacteria; kingdom Pseudomonadati; phylum Pseudomonadota; class Alphaproteobacteria; order Hyphomicrobiales; family Phyllobacteriaceae; genus Mesorhizobium; species Mesorhizobium sp. M0518. Next base: position 102,434 of record NZ_JAMYQY010000014.1, on the reverse strand, counting down.
AAGCGGCACCGGCAAGGAATTCTTTGCGCAGGCCATCCATAAGCTCTCACGTCGGAGGAAGAAGTCTTTCGTCAAATTGAACTGCGCCGCACTGTCTGAAAGCGTTCTGGAGTCAGAACTGTTTGGGCATGAAAAGGGCGCTTTCACGGGTGCTATCTCCCAGCGCGCCGGTCGTTTTGAATTGGCAAATGAGGGAACGCTGCTACTTGATGAAATCGGCGAGATTTCGCCGGCCTTTCAAGCCAAGCTGTTGCGTGTCTTGCAGGAAGGCGAGTTGGAGCGAGTCGGCGGCACCAAAACGCTACAGGTCGACGTGCGCCTCATATGCGCCACCAACAAGGACCTCGAGACGGCCGTCATAAAAGGGGAGTTCAGGGCCGACCTTTATTACCGCATCAATGTCGTGCCAATCATCCTGCCTCCGCTCAGAGAGAGAACCGGCGATATTCCACGCCTTGCGAACGCCTTCCTCAACCGGTTCAACAAGGAGAACGATCGCGCACTAGCCTTCGCGGCGCCGGCGCTTGACCTGATCTCGCAATGTTACTTCCCTGGTAACGTCCGCGAGCTGGAGAACTGCGTCCAAAGGACGGCCACACTTGCGCGCTCAAGGACGATCACTCCATCCGATTTCGCCTGTAAGAAGGGCCAGTGCCTTTCCTGGCTCCTCTGGAAGCGAGCCGACCGATCGAATGGCGGCAATGCCATCGACGATCTCGCACGGGTCAACGCAGTGCCGGTCGGATTGCGGCTGCCGGCCAGTTGCATCGGTGCCTCCGCAGCCAAGATATCTCCCTTTACGGCCGGCGATCCGAACGATCCCACTTGTCCCCCGCGTCTGGCGGAACGCGACCGGGTGATCGACGCGATGGACAAGGCCGGTTGGGTTCAGGCCAGGGCGGCTCGTATCCTCGGCCTCACGCCGCGGCAAGTCGGCTACGCCCTGCGCCGGCATGGTATCGTGGTGAAGAAATTCTAGACGTCGTGATGACGTCAACCGTAAGCAGCCCGGAGTGGTCTCGTTCACACTTTGCGCGCCCAAGGCTGGTAGCCTCGCGACCCTATTTGCTTGTCCACTGTCGTAAGCCCGACAAAGGTGTGTCGGAGCAATCCGAAGGAATCTGACACGACAAGCCTATTCGTGAACCGAAACAGCTCTTTGAGCTGGCATAGCTCTTGCGCTTTGAACTGCGACATCACGCAGCAACGGAGCCGTTCATGTCTGCACCGGCAATTTCGCTTGAGAGCCTCAGCACGACATTCGGTGACCAGTTGCTTGGCACCATGAAACCCGGTGGCTGCGCGTCATCCTGCGGCTCGTCGATAAAGCCCGACGACACGGATCCGGCTGTCTGGGAGAAGATCAAGGATCACCCCTGCTTTTCAGAAGAGGCGCATCACTATTTCGCGCGCATGCACGTCGCGGTCGCGCCGGGCTGCAACATCCAGTGCAACTACTGCAATCGCAAATATGACTGCGCCAACGAAAGCCGGCCTGGGGTGGCCTCTGAAAAGCTGACGCCCGACCAGGCGCTACGCAAGGTGATCGCGGTCGCCAGCGAGGTGCCGCAGCTTTCCGTGCTCGGCATCGCCGGACCGGGCGATGCCTGTTACGACTGGAAGAAGACGAAGGCGACCTTCGCCAGGGTCGCCAGGGAAATCCCAGACATCAAGTTTTGCATCTCCACGAATGGGCTCGCGCTACCGGACCATGTCGATGAGCTTGCCGACATGAATGTCGATCACGTGACGATCACCATCAACATGGTTGACCCTGAGGTCGGTGCAAAGATCTATCCTTGGATCTTTTACGACCATCGCCGCTACGTCGGCATCGAAGCCGCCCGGATGCTGCACGAGCGGCAGATGTTGGGCCTGGAGATGCTGACCGCGCGCGGCATCCTCACCAAAATCAATTCGGTGATGATTCCTGGCGTGAACGATGAGCATCTGATCGAGGTGAATAGATGCGTCAAGGAGCGAGGCGCGTTCCTGCACAACCTCATGCCGCTGATTTCGGACCCGGCGCACGGCACGCACTACGGACTGAGTGGGCAGCGCGGCCCAAACGCAAAGGAGCTGAAGGCTCTTCAGGATCGTCTCGAAGGCGGCGCCCAGTTGATGCGCCACTGCCGGCAGTGCCGGGCAGATGCCGTCGGCATGCTTGGCGAGGATCGTGGCCAGGAATTCAGGGCCGACCGGATTCCCGGCGAGGTCACCTACGATGCCAGCAAGCGTAAGGCCTATCGGGAGCTGGTCGCGCAGGAGCGCCGTGATCACGTGGCGGCCAGAAGTGAAGCGATCGGATTGGTCAAGGCAGCGAGGCCCGGCAAATCCGTCCTCTTCGCGGTGGCGACCAAGGGCGGCGGCCGCGTCAACGAACATTTCGGCCATGCGAAGGAATTCCAGGTTTATCAAGCCTCGCCGAGGGGGATCAGCTTTGTTGGGCATCGCAAGGTCGAGCAGTATTGTCTCGGCGGCCGGAGCGCAGAGGCCACCCTCGATGGCGTCATCGCAGCGCTGGAAGGCATAGATATCGTGCTGTGCGCCAGGATTGGAACTTGCCCGCAGGATCAGCTCGCGGAGGCTGGAATCCAAGCGACCGATGCTTTTGCCCATGACTATATCGAGACGGCAATCAGCGCGATTTACACCGCCACGTCAGGGGCCCCCGCACTCGCGGCGACGGCCTGAGCTGTCTCATCCATTCGGACCAGGAGTTAAAATGGCTTTCAAGATCATCGCATCCCAATGCACCCAATGCGGCGCCTGCGAATTCGAATGTCCTTCCGGCGCGATCAAGTTCAAAGGCGAGAGCTACGTGATCGAGTCACAGAAGTGCACCGAATGCGAGGGGGTCTTCGATGCGCAGCAATGTGCCTCGGTATGTCCGGTGCCGAAGACCTGCGTTCCTGCGTGACCACATGGGCTGCCGACATGGTTGGGGCTGCCTATGCAGGACGCCTGGAATGCCTTGTTCACAATCTGCAGCCCCAAGAGAAATCAGGGAACGGACATGTCGCTCGGACGCGAAGAGGAGATCGAAATCCGCAGGCCTCCACGATTCATGCCGGGAGAGCGGGTACGTGCCACTCGCCACATAAAGAATGACGGCACCTATCCCGGCAGGGAAATCGGGGAAAATCTCGTGCGGAAGGGCGACGAGGGATATGTGCGCGACATCGGCACCTTTCTCCAGCAGTTCTTCATCTATGCGGTCGAGTGGATCGACCGTGGCACCGTCGTCGGCATGCGAGCGCGTGAACTGATGAGCCTCGACAAAGCCGAGGCGTCCTGCAGTGCTGAAAGCAATTCCAATGAAGGGACGGCCAGATGAAAGTCATGATCCGCAGGACCGATGCTGGCTTGTCGGCGTATGTCCCCAAAAAAGACCTCGAAGAGCCGATCGTCAAGCTCGAGAAGGAAGAGTTGTGGGGCGGAACGGTCACGCTCAGGAACGGGTGGCGGCTCCTCTTACCCGATCTTCCACGGGATACGCGTCTGCCGATCACTGTCGAGGCAAGGAAGGTTTCCGAAGAGGACTGATGCTGCCGCTAAGTGCGTCGCGAGGAAACGAGCATGAATACGATCCTGACATCGGGCCACCTTGTCATAGTGCGGGACAGTTTTGCCGATAAGCTGCTTGACCTGGCGAAGGCAGCGCTCGCCGCCGATGAGGTGATCCCCTATCTCGGTCCGGGTCTTCTTGGGTTCAACTGTGCGGAACCGCCTGTGCCGCATACTCCGGAGGTCGTTGCCGCGGCACTCAATGCACGGGCGCCCGCCCCTTCCAGGATCCGCACCAATATGTGGTCGGTTGCGCAGTTCATCGAACAGCGCCGGCATCGCCGGACGCTTCAAGCTTGGATGACCGAGATATTCGCAGCGCCGGTGAGGCCAACCCTCCTCCACGCCTGGCTCGCAAGGCTGCCGCTCTCCCTCATCATCGACAGCTGGTATGACAGCGCGATGCGCACGGCTCTCGTGGAGACCGGCCGAACGGACGTCGTTGAGATACAAGGCGTCACGCGGGCGAACGAAATCGGCAACATTTGGACAAAAACCTACGATTTGTCCGGGAGGGAGCTCGACGCCCGATCGGGGGCAAAGACGGTCCTCTATGCACCTCACGGGAGTAGTAGGCCCTCGCAAAACTTTCTCGTCGCAGATTCCGACTATGTCGAAGTCCTGACCGAAATTGATATCCAGACACCTATTCCTGACGTGGTGAAGGAACGGCGCATCACCCGTGGATTTTTCTTCGTTGGCTGCCGCTTCAACGATCAGATGCTGCGCACCTACGCCAGACAGATCATGAAGCGCTCCCGCGGTCCCTATTGCACCGTAATGGACGCGGAAACCCTGACCAGAAACGAAGCGCGTTTCCTTGCGGCAAGCGGAATCACGGTGATCGACATGCCACTTAGTCAAGCGGCGGCTCGGCTTCTGGGAACGGGCAAGGCTGCAGGTTGTGGACAGGATTAAAATGGCGGTCGCCTTTGATGATGCGTCCTTCGGCTTTCCTCGAAGGCGCAAAATGCAGTCGGGAATACACCCGTGAACAGTGATGCTGTCGGCAGCGCAACGAACGCTCTGAATTCGTTGACCCATGTTGAAGCGGCGCGCTGGGGCCGGGATTTGAGTACGCTGTTGCGCATAACGCGCATGAATTTTCGGCATCCCTGGCAGGTCGCCTTCGCTATGGGCTCGACGATCATGGCGGCAATCCTCCAGTTGCTCATTCCCCAGCTTCTCGGCCGGGCTGTCGACCAGGCCCAGACAGCCATCGGGGGCGGTGTCGCCGGGAGCGCGGCAGGACAAGCGCTCTGGACCCCGGCTCTCCTGCTGCTCGCCGTCAGCGCGCTACGCGGCCTTTTCACGATGGCGCAGAACTATTTTGCCGAAGCCGTCGGGCATCATGTCGCGTACGAACTGCGGCTCGCCTACTACGACAAGATCCAGCGTCTCAGCTTTTCGTTTCACGATCGGGTCCATTCAGGCGATCTGATCACCATCGGAATGCTCGATCTCCAAGGCGTGCGGATGTATTTTTCCACCGCGCTCGTTCGCGTGGTCCTGCTCACCATGCTGATCGGGATCGGCGCCTACATGATGATCTCGATCGATCTCATGCTCGGCCTGGTCGCGCTGAGCTTCGTGCCTTTTGTCGCCTGGCGCTCATCGACCACACAGCTTAGGCTGCGCGCCACCTGGCTCGACCTCTATGAGCGCCTTTCGGTACTAAGCCGCGTGATGAAGGAAAATCTCGCAGGCATCCGCGTGGTCCGCGCTTTTGCGGCTCAATCCTATGAGATGCTGAAGTTTGACCGCGCTTCCAAGACCGCGCTCGGCCTCGCCAACGATCTCGTTGACATCTACGTACCCAGCACGTCGGCGATGACCCTGTCCTTCTTTTTCGCAATGGGATTGGTGCTTTGGATCGGTGGCAACAAGCTCATCGCTGGCGAGATCAGCGTCGGAACGATGGCGACCTTCCTGACCTTCATGACCATCCTGCAAATGCCAGTCCGCCAGATCGGCCTCATGGTCAATGCCTTTGCCCGCGCTTCCAGCTGCGGTTCGCGGCTTTTCGGTCTCCTCGATCAGGAGATCACGATCAGGGATGCTCTCGAGGCCAGACCGCTTGAGATAAGCGACGGCACTCTGCGCTTCCACAATGTCTCATTTGCGTACCCCAATGTCGAAAACCGCGCCATTCTGAAGAACCTCAGCTTTGAGGCCCGGAGAGGCGAGACGATCGCGATCGTCGGTCCGCAGGGTTCCGGCAAATCGACGATGGCTCATCTGATCCCCCGCTTTTACGACGTGACCGGTGGCGCCATCACGTTGGACGGCCAGGACATACGCAATGTCACCCTCGAGAGCCTTCGCAAGGCGGTTGCCGTTGTACAGCAGGATGCGTTCCTGTTCACCACCACGATTGAGAACAACATCGCTTATGGCGACCCCTGGGCGAAGAGACAGCGAATTGAACGCGCTGGCGAATTCGCCCAGCTCCACGACTACATCCTCGGGCTCCCAGCAGGGTATGAGACGGTCGTGGGCGAACGCGGCGTCTCTCTCTCTGGCGGCCAGCGCCAGCGTCTCACGATTGCTCGCACCATGATGCTGCGCCCCTCTGTCGTCGTTTTCGACGACTCGATGGCCGCGATCGATGCCGGCACCGAGCAGCGCATTCGCGCGGCGACGCGGCGCTTCGCCAAGGATCGGGTGACGATCATCATCGCGCACCGGCTGAGTGCGCTTATGCATGCCGATCAGATCCTTTTTGTCGATAACGGCGAAATCGTAGAACGCGGCACGCATGAAGAGCTTCTGGCGAAGCGGGGACGCTACAGGGCCCTTTACGATCTCCAGACGCGCCCAGGTGATAGCATATGACCCAGTATGGGGGCGCCCGCTGATGGACCAGGGCCCCGGCGAACTCGAAGCCGAACGTGACGACGGCAGACGCCCTCCGCGCGCGGTCGTCGGCTCGCACCGGATCGAGGAGGAGATGTTCGGCCGGGCTTTCGACAAGAGCATCCTCCGCCGGATCTGGGGCTTCGTCCATCCCTATCGGGCAAAGGTAGTTGTCACGATTGTCGCGATGTTGATCTTCACCGGGACGCAGCTTCTCATCCCCTTGATCATCCGCTACGCGATCGACCAGGGCATGAACCCGGCAGCGAGCGATCGCTCAGCCCAGCTTGCGGCCGTCGGCGCGTTCCTTTCGGCGATTTTGGTCAATTTCGCCGCCGGTTACATGCAGGAAACCTTGGATGGGAAAATTGCCGAAACTGTCCTGTTCGACATCCGCCGCGCCATGTTTGGCCATCTGCAAAAGGTTTCGCTCTCTTTCATGGACAAGACTGAGGTCGGACGCCTGATGTCGCGCCTGCAAGGCGACGTTAACTCCATACAGGAGTTCCTGGAAACCTCGGTATATTCCCTAGGCGATGTTGCACTTCTCTTCGGCATCGTTTTCGTAATGCTGTGGCTCGACTTTCGCCTCGGCCTCCTGACGCTGTCGGTTCTGCCGATCCTGGTGATCGTCCGCATTGTCTGGCTGCCGCGTGCCCGCGACGCCTTCATGGCTGCACACGAAACCAATTCCGTCGTCAATGGCGCGCTGGCCGAAGCCATTCACGGCGTGCGGACCATACAGTCGATGGATCGCCAGCAGGTGAATTTCATTCTTTTCGACGACCGGGCCCATGCCAACCGCAGGACCCAACTGATCGCTGCCAGATATGCACTGGTCATGGTGCCTATCGTCGATGGCCTCACGGGCCTCGCCTTGGCCGCCGTTATTGTGGTCGGCGGCTCGATGGTCGTGAATAGCCGTATAGATGTGGGCGTGTTGGTAGCCTACCTGTTTTACATCCAGCGCTTCTTTGACCCGATCCGCTCACTCACCCTGCAATATTCGATCATGCAGCGCGCAATGGCCTCAGGCAAGCGCCTGACCGATGTGCTCGATGTCAAGATCGATGTTCAGGACAAACCCAATGCGGAGGTACTTTCGCCCGAAATGGACGGCTCGGTCGAGTTTAGGGACGTCACATTCGGCTACGATCCGAACCGTTCGGTTCTGAAAAATGTCTCCTTCAGGGTCAACCCCGGCGAGACGGTCGCACTGGTCGGACCGAGCGGTTCTGGCAAATCGAGTGCGATGGCCCTGGTCCACCGCTTCTATGATGTTCAGCAGGGTCAGGTGCTGGTCGGCGGGCATGATGTGCGCGACCTCACCCAAGAATCGCTCGGCCGCCAGGTCGCCATGGTGCTGCAGGATCCATTCCTGTTCACCGGGACGGTCTTCGAGAACATTCGATACCAGAAGACGGAAGCCACGCGCGACAAGGTGATCGAGGCGGCGAAGGCGGTCGGCGCGCATGACTTCGTCATGAGCCTCGCCGACGGGTATGAGACCCAACTTGGCGAACGCGGCGACAACTTATCTCTCGGCCAGCGCCAGCTTATCAGTTTCGCCCGCGCCCTCGTCGCTGACGCCAAGATCCTCGTGCTCGACGAAGCTACCGCCAACATCGACAGCTACACGGAATTGCAGATTCAGAAGGCTCTGATCAAGCTGCTTGAAGGGCGGACTGGCCTCGTCATCGCCCACCGTCTCGCCACGATCCGGGGGGCCGACCGCATCATCGTGCTCCAGAATGGCCAAGTTGTTGCGACTGGCAACCACGATGAGCTAATAGCCATGGGCGGCCTGTATTCCAAACTCTACTATCTCAACTACGCCTCCTTCGACGACATCCCCGAACACGAGACCACCGTGCAAGCTGGCTCCCAGACCTGACTTTTTGGCGGCCTTGTGGTAGTGGCGTTGACTTTCGGGCGTGTCGGCGGACCACTCAGGCACCGCAGACGGCCAGCAGGCAGCATTCAAGGACAAGCACTCCTCGCAGTCGTGAAGACCGGCTGCGAACGATTTCCTCCAGCATCGTATCCCGACCGCGGTGCACCCCATCATCGGGCGAGCTCGCTCCCGGTGGTGGCTGGGCGTAGCAAAGCCGCTCGCGAGCGCGCCCTCAACAGCGCCGTAGCGAGTGGCGGCTTTGCTACCGCCGGGCCGCTGATGAAGCTGGAGGCGCCGCACCGACGCCGCCCCGGGCGAGAAGAACCTCTGCGGCGGGCTATGGGCAACGGGTAGCGCGAGCGCGACGAGCAGACGCGTGCCTGCATCGTGACGCGCTCGGCCATCATCTCCTTAGGATCATGCAGGTTCACAAGATGGCCCAGACGCCAGCCAACGCACAAACCTGGTATTCTGTGCCGCCGGCTCGTCGTCAGTTTGGCCTCCCTCCCGATTGCCCGTCCCCACCACGTGCACGCTCGAGCACGTGGATGTGAAGGAGCGCTGTACAACGATTCAACCTCAGACTGCGAATTTCATGGCCAGCCAAATCGAGCCATGATTTCGGATTGAATGGTCGTCGCAGTGTACAGGGAAGCATCTAGCGGCAGATTTCCAAATGCCAGTTGACAAAGCAGGTAGTTGGCACCTGCCTCTTCCAACTGACCTAACAGAGCTTTTCGCACAGATTCTGCTGATCCTACCACGCACAATTCACTCTCGACTGCCGCATCGAAGGTCAGCGGCAGGTTTGGTGGAGTGGGGATAGCGTTAAGCTCGTAAAGAAATTGGAAGCTCTTGAGCCAGCGTTCGTAAGCAGGTGCCGCGAGCGAATAGGCATGTGTGTCACAACGCCCAACCACGACCATGCGGAGCAATCCGATAAATTGCGCCTGATCCCCCGCGCCAGCGTTGTCCTCTCGATAGGCGCGGAACGCATCAGTAGTTTTGCGAACAGAAGAGGAAGGTCCTACACACGCGATATTGGTTCCATTCGCAGCCGCCCAAGCTGCGGACTCGGGTCGATTGGCAGCAACCCATGTCGGCGGATGTGGACGCTGATGAGGTTTTAACGTCAAAGGAACGTCATTGAGATCAAAATGGCGGCCTTGATAGCATAGCGTGCCGACCTTCATCGGATTAACAAGTATTTCCATGAGGATTTCGCTGGCTTCGGCATAACGGCCCGGCACCGCGTCCGCACCAATCCCGAAGTAGCCCAATTCGATCGGGAGAGCACCGCGCCCTATGCCCAGTTCGAGCCTGCCACCGCTCAACTGGTCCAGCATACAGATCTCTTCGAACGCACGCAGCGGATGATAAAGCGCAAGCAGCATCACCAAGGGTCCGAGACGCAAGCGCCGGGTGCGCTGGGCGACGCTCGATAAGAACAGATTCGGCGATGGACCTCTCCCATGGGGAGTACAGTGATGTTCTGCGAGATGATAGGCATAGAACCCTAGTTGATCGCACGCCTCTGCTAATATCAGGCGATCTTCGTATTGCCGACCGATGTCGCGGCCATCCTCGTCGAGATGATCGAAGATGCCGAACGCTAGGTTTGAAGGAAAGACGTTTGTCACTCGATAAGTCCCCGATTTTAAAAGCAGGCTGTTCTCTTGCTGGGATGACCAAGCAAGTCGGAAGAGATGTGTGTGATCGCCGATTTGCGTCAGCGTAACGAAGAAGCAGAGCCTGACGCTTCCCTGCCCTTGGAGCTTGGCACCGTTAAGCTTCCAGCAATGTCGCCAGCGGCAGCAAGAAATGCATCCATCTGCTCTTTTGTGCCGATGCTGACGCGGATGCAGTGTTCCAAGCCTTTGTCCGGAAAAAACGCGACAAGTATCTTTTGCCTTTCCAATGCTGCTTGCCACCATGAGCCGTCCTGTCCCGCGGGCACACGGGCCAGCAAGAAATTTGCGCGGGAGGGCGTTACGGAAAATCCGAGTTGCGACAGCGCGACTGTCACTCGCTCTCGTTCATCCTTGATGTGCTTGTGGTTCTCTGCGTAGGCGCCGCGATGCGCAAGCACGCTGATACCAACGGCATGCCCGATGACGTTCATGTTGAAGACGTTCTGGATGTTTCGCAGCCTGCCAATAATTTCAGGGTGACCGAAACCGAAACCGACGCGAATGCCGGCGGCGGCATAGCTTTTCGAGAATGACCTCAAGATCAGAACGTTCGGATACTGGTTGATGAGGCGCAGGCCATGATCGGGTGCAAAGTCGACGTAGGCTTCATCAAGGACAACCAAGCGGTCTGATTGTGCTACGAGGCGTTCGATATCGCTTATCGGGAGGAATGTTCCGGTCGGATTGTTTGGATTGGCCAACATAATGAACTTGGCGTCTTTTGCCGGACCGGAAAGCAATTGCTCCATTGGCAGGGAATGAGCTTGACATCCGATTTCGAGAAACTCGGCGCCCTGAATCATGGCAAGTTTGCGGTTGAACGAAAACCCTGGCGACATCATCGCAACCTTGTCGCCAGGCGCGAGGAAAGCTCTGTAGATCAGTCCGAGCAGTTCAGACGACCCGTTGCCTGCGATGACCTGATCCCTGGAAACGCCATAGGTGCTGGACGCCGCTTCCCTCAAGCTGATGTTATCGTCATCCGGATATAGATACTGGCACTTGAGGGCCGCCACTGCACTTTGCATTATGATTGGCGGCAACGGAAACGGGTTCTCATTCGTATTCAGCTTGACAAAATTTCCGTCCGGTGCTGGTCCGTTGGACGGCAGAGCATCTAACTGTCGCGTCACTGGCGGAAGAGCCGAAAGCACAGTTTGCAGTTTTGCATCGGACATATTTTAACTCCGTTTTAGTCACCAGGGGCATCCGTATGAGCTCGCAACGAGAGCAACATGGCGGACAGGATTGACGATGGAAGCGTTGCCTCTCACACGATGGTCGCAACGCAGACACGGGAATTCGGCCAGGCTGTCCTCGATGAATCGAGTGGAAGCGGACGCGGACCTGCATCGCTGCCGCAAGGCGCTAAGCAGCTCAGCTCATCTCCTCGGTTTCAGATACGCTTGATCTCGACGCCGTATTTCCTCAGCACGTAGCCAATCTGGCGCGGGGTCAGTCCAAGGAGGCGCGCTGCCTTTGCCTGCACCCAGCCACATCTTTCCATGGCAGCAATGACGCGCTCTATGTCGGGGGTCCTCGCACCAATTGGGTGTGTTGCGCCGGCACGCGGGACTGTGGTCGCGGCCGAACAGGCTGCCGCATCCGGCGGCGTGGCCGGATTCGCTGACTCCGGCAGGATCGGCGCTGGTTGCATCGCGGCCTTGCCCGATCTGCACTTCCACAGCGCCTCGGCAAAGCATTGGCCTTGGGAGCAGGCAAAGTCGTTTCTCCCGATTGATAGTCCCTCGGCCAGGATCGCTGTCCGGTGCACGCAATTTTCAAGCTCGCGAATGTTGCCGGGAAACTCACATTTCATCAGCACTTCAATCGCACACGGATCGAAGGTAAGCGTACAGCCGTTCTCGTCGTTGAACTTCTTGAGAAACTCAGCTGCGAGCAGCGGAATATCGCTGCGCCTCTGGCGCAATGCTGGTACCAGCAAGGGAACCACGTTGATGCGGTAGTATAGGTCGGCGCGGAACTCATTCCTTGCAACCGCCTCTTCCAGGTTCCTGTTCGTGGCGGCAATCACGCGAACATCGACCTTGATGGTCTGATTGCTGCCGACGCGCTCAAACTCCTGCTCCTGCAGCACGCGCAGCAGCTTTGCCTGGAACGAGGCCGAGATCTCGCCAATCTCATCCAGAAACAACGTCCCCTTGTCAGCGAGCTCAAAGCGCCCCTTGCGGGAATTGAATGCGCTTGTGAAGGCACCCTTCTCATGACCGAACAATTCGGATTCCAGGACTGTCTCTGGGAGCGCTGCACAATTGAGTTTAACGAAGGGCCGCTTGGCGCGCGGCGACAACTCGTGAATTGCCTTGGCAGCCAGCTCCTTCCCGGTACCGGACTCGCCTCGCAACAGAACCGTGGTTTTTGCCTTGGCTACGATCGCGATCTTCTCCAGCAGCGCACTTATCGCCGGACTGTCACCAATCATCCCCTCGACATGAACCTTTTTGCGCCGGGGTGCAGGGTGCTTAACATCGGAAAATTTCGTCTGCAGCCGATCTTCCAACTCCGGCGGTCGCTCGCGGTCCCCCGCGCAGAAGCGGTGCAACTTGACTGTCTGTCCCACCATGTTGGCAATCATGGTGAGCAGTCGGACATCGTAATCGAGCCGATAGCTTGACCTGCTTTCCAAAGCCCTGTCCACAGTCAGCGCGCCTACGGCGTTCCCATCAACACGAATGGGAACGCCGATGAACGACACGGTGTCGGAGGCCCCAAGCACCTCAATGTCAGCGGCAGTGAAGGCCGGATGCATCGCTATGTCCTCGGCGATGAGCGGCGTGTCCGTCGTCACAATCTGATCGATGGCGTTGCGCGGCACGCGCGACCGGGAGGGCTCATTGCTGTTCGTGTCGCAGTCGCTGGCCACGGTGATGTCCAGTCCGGCCTCGGCATCGCAGAGAGTGATGATGCCGTGCCGCATCTGCACTAACGAGTGCAGGAGATCAACGACCTTGGCCAACGTGAGTTCGAGCCGGGCGGGACCGGTGAGTATTTTCGATATTTCGAAGATTCCGGTGAGGGCGCGCTCGTGCAATGCCCCATTCGCAGGATTCGTCTCGGACGTTGGACAACCCCTTATCGCATCCGGCAGCGATATGCCGCACTCGCTGGCATTTTGTTCTGATTTGCGAATGTTGTGGTGCATGTGATCCTCGATCTCGCGCCATCAAACGTAGGCCGGCGGCATGTGCGCCCGCGACGTCGCGAGCAAGCGCGAAAATACTCCGACGTGAACTCGTGCCGCCGCCGTTTGGTCGAGTGCAAAGCGGATCGAACCCTGATGCATCGCTTGGCTCTCCCCTCCACGAAGCTTGGCCATGGTCTCGGCTTGCACCAAGGCAACCACACGTTGTTTTCAACAGACTGGAGCGAGGCGGGATAGTCAATCGAGCTTTCTTTCATTCGTGAAAGGAAACCTCGCGGCATATGATAGAATTCATCAATTCTGTTTTTGCCGTTGAACGACGGAAATACTTGCGCCGGCGATGCGGTGCCCGAGCGGCTGACCGCGCCGAGTGTAAAAGCCGGGCCGTGCCATTCACCAGCGCCCGCGACGGAGGGGCGGAAGTGATAATAACCGCCAACGGCACTGGTCGTTTGCGGCAACCGCCATTTTGCTCGAGTTGATCATACGGCGGCGGTGTCGCGTGTGAAGGCGCGAAGCTGGCGTCGAGTACGGCTTGGTAGGCGGTGCTCGCAATTTCCAGATCGCATCGTCGTGGTCAGCGCCAACGGCGTCAATCTCTACGTCTCGACGTGGCTTTCATGCAGCGGGAGCGCTGCAAAGAGCACAGCCATTCTCGGCTCTGATGCCACCGATGAACCGCGAGCCAGAGGGATCGACTGGCAGCACTCTGTCAGTGAACATCAACGGGTCGTGCTGGACCCTCGTCGTTCCCGCCTTGTCCCAGCGCATTCATTCCATCATGGGTGCCACGGCTAGTCAGGGAAAGCGAAGCTCTCGGCCTCCTCTAGACCAACGGATTTCGTCATGTGGCGCAGGCGTTCCGGCGAGAGGAACTCGCCTCTCACAGCGCTTCCGAACAGGGGTAAGTTAGCCTGTCATCTGGACGGGCTTATGAACAGGCGACCTATTTGGTACGCGCTGGCGCCAGCGATGCGGCCCGGTCCAAAGCCGGCTAAAACGAGGAACCCACCACGCTCTGTGCAGCAAAACCGCTAGCCAGAGGGATCGACCGGCAGCACTCTGCCAGAGACCATCAAGGGCGTGCCGGACCGCGGCCATCCCGCTGGTCTGACACCGCATTCCTCCATTATTGGCGAGCCCACGTCAGTTCAGGTCATGCGGATTCATCTGGCATGGGTATTGCGGCGGCGTTGGTGCAGCGTTCGACCGGAGCGCCGCGATAGGGAGAAGCCCGGGAGAAGTCACGCCACCTCGATCCGGTCAGGGAGAGAGAAACAGTGTCAGCTGCACAAGTCCGCGGCGCGAGTCCCGCGCCCCGCAAACCCTTCTACACCAAGCTCTACGCCCAGGTGCTTGCCGCCATCGCGCTCGGCGTCGCAATTGGCTATTTTTATCCGGAGACCGGCGAGAGCCTGAAGCCGCTGGGTGATGCCTTCATCAAGCTGGTCAAGATGATCATCGCGCCTGTCATCTTCCTGACAATTGCCACCGGCATTGCCGGCATGAACGATCTTCATAAGGTCGGCCGGGTCGCCGGTAAAGCAATGGTCTATTTCCTCACCTTCTCGACGCTCGCGCTGATCGTCGGCCTCATCGTCGCCAATGTCGTCCAGCCTGGCGCCGGCCTCAACATTGATCCGGCCTCGCTCGATGTCCAGGCCGTGAATACCTATGCCGCAAAAGCCAGCGAGCAGTCGGTCACCGGCTTTCTGATGAACATCATCCCGCCAACGATCGTCGGTGCCTTCGCGGAAGGCGACATCCTGCAGGTGCTGTTCTTCTCGGTTCTGTTCGGCATGGCGCTTGCGATGGCCGGCGAGCCGGGCAAGCCTGTCGTTTGCTTCCTTCAGGCGCTCATCGCGCCTGTCTTCAAGCTCGTTGGAATTCTGATGAAGGCCGCGCCGATCGGCGCTTTTGGCGCAATGGCCTTCACCATCGGCAGATATGGCATCGGTTCGGTGGTCAACCTCGCGATGCTGGTCGCGACGTTCTATTTCACCGCCTTCCTCTTCGTGTTCGGGGTTCTCGGCGCGGTCTGTCGCTACAACGGCTTCTCGATCTGTTCTCTCATTCGCTACATCAAGGAAGAGCTGCTGCTTGTCCTCGCAACGTCCTCCTCGGAGGCGGCGCTCCCTTCGCTGATGCAGAAAATGGAGAAGGCGGGCGCCAGGCGTTCGGTTGTGGGTCTCGTCATCCCGGCCGGATACTCATTCAATCTGGACGGCACGAATATCTACATGACGCTGGCGGCCCTCTTCATCGCGCAGGCGACGAACACGGATCTGTCCATCGGCGATCAGGTGCTGCTGCTGCTCGTAGCAATGCTTTCCTCCAAGGGCGCTGCAGGTGTCACAGGCGCGGGCTTCATCACCCTGGCGGCTACGCTCGCCGTAGTTCCGAGTGTTCCCGTTGCTGGGATGGCACTGATACTCGGCATCGACCGCTTCATGTCCGAATGCCGGGCGCTGACGAATTGCGTCGGCAACGCAGTGGCATCCCTCGTCGTCGCCCGCTGGGAAGGAGAATTGGACCGAGCACAGATGAAAGCCGCCTTCTGCGGTCATCAGCTTGCCAAGGCATCAAACCGGCTACCCTCCTCCAAGTAAGGTGGGCGGCCCACGACCTGTTAAGTCGCCTAGCTGGTCACATGAACTGAACGACCGACCCGCAGCCTCTAAACGGCTCCTCACGGACCATGTAGCCGAAGCGCTAAATGTGTGAGTGCAAACCGTCACCGCCCTTTAAGCGAATGAGCCTTTCAGTATACCCGGCCGGTTTACGTCTGGAATGATGTTCGTCCAACACGCTGTTGGCCGTTCGTATGGGACGTTTTCACTTTGCCACCCGAAACCGAAACCCGTTAGGCGACAGAGAGCCGGCCGGCGTCAAAAAGATCAGAATAGGACCTATGACCAAGCGCCCCACAATTGCCGATCTCGCCCGCGAAGCCCGAGTCAGCGTAGCAACGATCGATCGGGTTCTGAACGCCCGCCATCCGGTGCGCGAGGAGACCGCGCGGCGGGTCCACGACGCCGCCCACGCGATCGGCTATCATGCTGCCGGGCTAATCAAGCAGCGCTTGCGGCGAGACCTACCGCACTACCGTCTGGGCTTCATCTTGAGAAAACCGGCCCAGCATTTCTACCAAGATTTTGCGCGCGAGGTCGAAGCATCGGTCAATTTGGCCCAGTCCTTCCACGGCATTCCGCTCGTCGAATTCGCCCCGTCACATATGCCGAGCGACCTGATCGCGCGGCTCAAGGATTTGGGCGCACGCTGCCATGCGATCGCGATGGTGGCACCGGACCACCCGAAAATTACAGCAGCGGTTGAGGACCTCAAGGCCAAGGGCATTCCGGTTTTCTCGCTGCTTTCCGACTTCGCCGCCGGCGTGCGACAGGGGTATATCGGCCTTAACAACCGCAAGGTGGGGCGCACGGCCGCTTGGATGGTGTCGAAGGTCGCAAAACGGCCCGGCAAAGTGGCGGTTTTTGTCGGCAGCCATCGTTTCCAGGGGCACGAGCTCCGTGACGTCGGCTTTCGCTCCTATTGCCGTGAGAACGCGCCCACGTTCGAGGTGCTGGATCCTGTCATGAACCTCGAGAAACGGCAGATCACCTACGAGGCAACGCTTGATCTCATGCAGCGAGAGCCCGAGCTCGTCGGCTTCTATGTCGCCGGCGGCGGCATGGAGGGCGCCATCTCCGCGCTCCGAGAAGAGGGCAAAAGTCGCGATCTCGTCGCGATCGTGAATGAAATCACGCCGGAGTCTCGGGCGGCGCTCGCAGATAATATCGTCACGATGGCGGTCGCCACGCCAATGCGCCGACTTTGCCGGGAGCTGATAACGCTGATGACGCGGGCTATCGAGACCGGCACCGCTGAAACACCCGGACAGACATTTCTCCCGTTCGACATCCATCTGCCGGAAAATATATGAAACTCATGGACTCTATCGTGAGCGGGGAGTTTCCTTTCATAAACGAGAGAAAGTTGAATGATGATCCCATCCCGCGGGGTGGCCGCACCCACGGACCTCAGCCGGGCAGAATGTAGCGCCGATTAGATGAACGGATCGGCCACGCGTTCAGGCAGAAGCGCGGGGTCAATTGCCTGGGTCCGCAGCGTCAAGCTCGACCGGCTTCATTGCCAAGTGCCCGACTTTCTCGGTGCAGGGGACTGTCGTCGACGCCAGTAGCCGAGCGAGGCTGGCACAGATGATCGACCACGTGGACCGCCATCTCCTCGCCTGGCCGCGCGTGAAAAGCCGCGGCAAGGCCTGCGACGTTGGCAATTAAGTGGGGCTGAGCATCTTCTGGGACTCCGCAAGCAAAATCGGAGGCGGCAGTCAATTCAGTAGCAACCCCGGGCGTGTGTTCTGCTCGTTCCTGGCCCTCGTACTTGACAAGCAACTGCGCCGCTCTGCTGGGCAAAGGCCCGGTGTTTAAGTGGGGCTTAACATCTTCCGGGACTTCGCACGTGAAATCGAGGTGGCAGTCGGTACCAACAACCGCAAGGTCGGATCGGCGTGCCCGAGACGCTCATTGATTTCAGGCAAAGGCGCCAGGCGAGATGCCTCCTGCAACATCATTTCCCGCATCCACATGCTTGCCGGATCAGTATTGTGAAGCTCAGGCCACTGGACGGCCTCCGTGAATGCGGGAGGAGGAAGTGGCGGCGGAAGTTGGACAATCCGCAGGGGTGTTGTTTTTGCGAAATGCTGCGCCAGCCGTAAGGGCATGGTCCCGATGCGGTTGCTGCCTGACAGGACGGGCGCGATCAGGCTAAAGCCCTGTACGACGACCTCGACACGTCTCTCGAAACCGTGCTCGAGCAAATACCATTCCTCCATGGTGGGCTGCCGGGTGTGCCTGAATTTGAGCACGACATGCCCCATGGACAAGTATCGCTCGAATGTAAGTGGCTCTGACAGCTGCTTGTTCGTGCCGCAGCCTACGCATACGAGCATATCTTCGAACAGGGCTGCGCGAGGATGTTTCGACATGAACACTTCCGGCATAATCAGAAAATCAAGGTCGCCGCGCCGGAGAAGCTCCTCGGGGTCGTCGCAAATAGGCAGACATTCAAAGCGAACGGCGGGAGCTTCCCGCGCAGCACGCTCTACGATCTTCTTAAAAAATACGAGCGTGATGTAATCGGAAAGCATCATTCGGAAGAGACGATCCGATTGGGCCGGGTTGAAAGCGTCGGAGGAAATAATCGATAGCTGGATGTGCAGCAATGCCTCCCGGACTGCTGTGGCGAGCCCGTCGGCGCGCGGTGTCAAAATGAGCTCGCGGCCGTTCATCGTAAATAGCTCATCGTTGAAATAGGCGCGTAACCGAGCAACGGCGGCGCTCATGGCCGGCTGGCTCAGGTTGATACTGCGAGCCGCGGCAGTGACTTTACGCTCCCTCATCAGAGCGTCCAGCACAACGAGGAGATTTAGATCGAGTCCCTTGAAACGCATGTCATGTTCTATCCAACGTGTGGATGCGTATCATTCAAACAATCAATTTTACGAATTTACGAGCCATGCATTAGAGGAACGTTAATGAGCGACGTCAAGCTCAAATCGACGACACGGGCCGGAACTTCGAGAGAGCGTCTGGCTCACCGTCGCCAACGACAACGGCTGAATGCAGCCAACAGCGCCGCTTTGGTCGGGTAATGCGGCCGCAAAAACTAATATGAAGAGAGGTCCTGAATGCGCCACCAGGTGCAGTGGAAGTTGTGCTGGGAAAACGAGTTGCAGCTCTCCGATCACGTTGAGCTCGCCGAGTTCTTTCGTGATACGTACGGGCCGACTGGGGCGTCCAACGCAGAACCGTTCGAAGGTAGTCGAAGCTGGGCCGGAGCCAGGCCTGAACTCCGCGTGATCGCCTATGATTCAAGTGGTGTAGCGGCTCACATGGGCATACTGCGCCGTTTCATCAAGGTTGACGCGGTCGACCTGTTGGTGGCTGAGCTGGGCCTGTACGGGGTACGTCCGGACCTTGAGGGTCTCGGAATCGCCCATTCAATCCATGTCATGCTTCCAATACTGCAGGAGCTTGGCGTTCCATTCGCTTTCGGAACGGTCCGGGACGCGCTGCGGAATCATGTTGAGAGGTTCGGGCGGCGATACAGGCCTTTGGCCGTTTTGTCGGGAATTCGCGTGCGCTCCACCCGACCAGAGGCCCGCCTCGACCTGCCGCCCACACGCATCGATGACGCACTCACCATTGTTCTGCCGGTTGGACGGCCGATCAGCGAATGGCCCACGGGCACGATGATAGATCGGAACGGACCAGAGCTATGAGCCGTCCCGATTGCTTGTACGAAGTGCGCCGTGAGTGCTCTGACGGCACCGGCCGTCGCAGCGTTTATCTAACGTTTGACGACGGTCCCAATCCACTGTTCACACCGGAGATTCTCGATGTGCTGGCAGAGCAGCGGGTGCCGGCGACTTTCTTCGTCATCGGCGCCTACGCCTTAGAGCACCCAGATCTAATCCAACGGATGGTCGCAGAAGGGCACGAGGTAGGCAACCACACGATGTCTCATCCGGATCTGTACCAATGCGGTTTCGGCGAAGTGCAACGTGAGGTCTTTGAAGCGAACGACGCCATCATGAGAGCGTGCCCGCAGGCCTCGGTGCGCTATGTTCGCGCGCCCTACGGCGCCTGGAGCGAAGAAGTCTTCACAGCCTCACAGATCGCCGGGCTGGCGGCCCTCCATTGGTCCGTCGACCCTCGAGATTGGTCTCGCCCTGGGGTCGACGCGATTATCGATAAAGTGCTCGCCTCTGTCCGGCCGGGCGCAATCGTACTCTTGCACGACGGATGCCCTCCCGGCGAGTTAAGCCAGGGCGCTCACGCCGGTCTGCGCGACCAGACGGTCACGGCGCTGTCCCGGCTGATTCCAGCATTGCGTGAGCGCGGATTTGTAATCCGCTCACTTCCTCAACATCACTGAACAAACGAGATCCCATGACTCTTCTTGGTACAACCAGCACTGTGGCCATATCGCTTTATGCGCTGCTCTCGACTGCTTATAAGAGCATGCAGGGGATTTATGCTCTGCCGACAAACGACTCATCGGCGTTGGAGGTTCTCGTCGGCTCCGATCAACTGCCCAGCGTGGATGTCATCGTCCCCTGCTTCAACGAGGATCCGCGCACGCTTTCAGAGTGCCTGGCTTCCATTGCCGACCAAGAATACGCCGGAAGACTTCGGGTCTATGTGGTTGATGACGGTTCTGGAAATCGCGAAGCCTTAGGAACTGTCCACGAAGCCTACGCGCGCGACCCCAGGTTCGACATCATTTTGCTTCCCGAGAATGTTGGAAAGCGCAAGGCGCAGATCGCCGCGATACGCCGCTCATCAGGGGATCTGGTGCTTAACGTTGATTCAGACACGTTACTCGCGTCCGACGTCATTGCCAAGCTTGTACCGAAAATGCGAGATTCAGCGGTCGGCGCAGTCATGGGTCAGTTGACGGCCAGTAACCGGACCGAGAGCTGGCTGACCAGGCTGATAGACATGGAGTACTGGCTGGCTTGCAACGAGGAGCGCGCGGCGCAGGCTCGCTTCGGTGCCGTTATGTGCTGTTGCGGCCCATGTGCCATGTACCGCCGGTCTGCGCTCCTTTTATTACTGGACCAGTACGAGTCGCAGTTTTTTCGGGGCAAGCCAAGCGACTTCGGTGAGGATCGCCATCTTACTATCCTTATGCTGAAAGCAGGCTTTCGAACCGAGTACGTTCCGAGCGCCATCGCGGCCACAGTCGTCCCGAACAGACTCGGACCGTATCTGCGCCAACAACTCCGTTGGGCACGAAGCACATTCCGGGACACGCTGCTTGGGCTGCGCTTGCTGCCCAGCCTGAATAGCTATCTCACGTTGGACGTGGTCGGACAGAATCTCGGCGCGCTACTCCTCGCCGTATCGGTATTAACGGGCCTCGCACATTTCGCACTGACAGGCTCTGTGCCTTGGTGGACAGGACTGATGATTGTGTCCATGACCATGCTCCGATGCAGCGTGGTAGCAGTTCGGGCCCGACAGTTTCGATTTCTGGGCTTTTCGCTGCACACGTTCATCAACATCTTTCTCTTGCTTCCGTTGAAAGCCTACGCGCTGTGTACATTGAGCAATAGCGATTGGCTGTCGCGAGGCTCTGCTGTCGCTACATCGAACACTGGGGCAAAACAGGCCCCCACCCAAACTCCGATCACTGGTTCCAGCAGGGCAGAATTCTCGCCGCATGCGGCTCCGCTTCGCAGGCTCAATCTTGCGCGGGATTCTTCGGAATTAGTGCTGTCGGGCAACATTTGCGGCGACGAGTGATCGCTAATTACCTAGTGGACGAGAGGTGCACGAGTTTGACCCCGAACGTGAATCATCAGTTGCTTGATCGGGAATTGGCCGCAGACGATCCGTGGCTTCTCGACGGCAATCCGTTCGAGCGGAAGCGCCACACGCAAATGCTCCAGCTGGCGCTTGCCCAAGGCTCCATTTCAAATGCCCTCGAAGTCGGGTGCGCTGCCGGCGCATTCACGGAAAAACTAGCCCCCTACTGCCAAGGGCTCACCGTCATCGATGTCGTGGCGCAAGCGATTGCTCGAGCACGTCAACGGATAAACGAGCCGTCGCGCATCAACTGGATAGTCTCCGATGTTCAACAGTTTTCGACCGACGAGTTGTTTGACCTGATCGTTGTGGCGGAGGTCCTCTACTATCTCGAAGACATAGCCGAGATGCGCGCGGCCGTCAAAAACCTGGTGCGGGTGCTTGCGCCTGGCGGGCATCTGATCTTCGGATCGGCAAGGGATGCTAATTGCCGTCGCTGGGGTCACGCCGCTGGTGCTGAGCCGGTCATCGCCATGCTGAACGAAACGTTGATCGAGGTAGAGCGTCTTGAGTGTCGGGGCGAGTCGGTCAACGAAGACTGCTTGCTCGTCCGTTTCCGAAACCCGCTTTCCGCTTCCTGATGATCGAATCTATCGCCGTTAACCTGGAGACACTATGCGCATCTTTGGTATCAAGCTGACCCATGATGGGGCGATCGCCCTGGTCGAGGATGGACGGCTCGTCTTCTGCGTTGACCAGGAAAAGCGGCACAACGATCCGCGTTACCAAGCCATCGATAATCTCTACGCAATTGTCGCCGCTTTACCGGAACAGGGGCTAAATCCTTGTGACGTCGATCAGTTCGTTATCGACGGCTGGGATGGCGAAGACGAGTCACAGTTTCAGGTCCGGCAGGCAACCAAGCAACCGCCAGTCTTGGCGTCCCTCTCGGTAAAATGAACCCATGTCCATGGTAGCGATCGATCTTACTGACGTAAGCAAAACTTATGACAAGCTCGTTGTCGACAGGCTGTCGTTCCGCGTTGCGGCGGGGGAATGCTTCGGGCTCTTGGGACCGAACGGCGCGGGCAAAAGCACGATTGCGCGTATGGTCCTCGGCATGACATCGCCCGATGCGGGGAAGATTACTGTGCTCGGCGTTCCAGTGCCGGCGCGCGCGCGTTTGGCACGTATGCGCATCGGCGTGGTCCCGCAGTTCGACAATCTTGATACCGCGTTCACTGTACGCGAGAACCTGTTGGTGTTCGGGCGCTACTTCCGGATGAGCAGACGCCAGATCGATGCGGTCATACCATCGCTGCTTGAGTTCGCCCGCCTCGAGAACAAAGCGGATGCGCGCGTCGCCGAACTGTCCGGCGGCATGAAGCGGCGCCTGACGCTCGCGCGTGCGCTGATCAATGACCCGCACTTGCTGGTGATGGACGAGCCGACCACCGGCCTCGATCCGCAGGCCCGCCACCTGATCTGGGAACGGCTGCGATCGCTGCTGGCGCGGGGCAAGACTATTCTTTTGACTACCCATTTCATGGAAGAGGCCGAGCGGCTGTGCGATCGGCTGTGCGTTATGGAGGAGGGGCGCAAGATCGCCGAAGGCCGCCCGTCCGCACTCATTGACGAGCAGATCGGCTGTGACGTGGTCGAGGTCTACGGCGGCAATCCGCATGAACTGGGTGCGCTGATCCGGCCGTACGCACAGCGCATCGAGGTGAGCGGTGAGACGCTTTTTTGCTATGCACCCGATCCGGAGCAGGTGCTGGCGCAGCTACGCGGGCGCGCGGGTCTACGCCTTCTGCAGCGTCCCCCCAATCTCGAGGATGTGTTTTTGCGGCTAACCGGGCGCGAGATGGAGGACTGAACAATGGGCGAACGTTATGCGGCGGGCATGCCCGCCAATGCGTGGAATTGGGTCGCGGTTTGGCGCCGCAACTATCTTGGATGGAAGAAAATCGGGCTTGCATCGGTGCTCGGCAACCTCGCCGATCCGATGATCTATCTGTTCGGTCTCGGCTTTGGAATCGGAACAATGATAGGTCCTGTTGAGGGCACTTCGTACATTGCGTTTCTCGCGGCTGGCATGGTTGCCACAAGCGCGATGGCATCGGCGACCGCTGAAACGGTTTACGGGAGTTTCGGCCGCATGGGCGACCAGCGCACCTGGGAAGGAATGCTATGCACTCAGCTGACGCTCGGCGATATCTTACTCGGCGAATTGGCCTGGGCAGCCACCAAGGCCCTGATGGCGGGCACAGCAATCACTATTGTTGCGACCACGCTAGGCTACGCATCGTGGCCATCCATCCTCTGCTTGCTGCCAGTCATCGCTCTCAGTGGCCTCGCCTTCGCGAGTCTAGCGATGGTCGTCACGGCGCTTGCGCCCAGTTATGAATATTTCATATTTTATAATACCCTTGTTATAACACCCATGCTCTTCCTTTGCGGCGCGATGTTTCCGGTCAACCAATTGCCCGGCGCTTTTCAGGACGTCGCCTCCTTGTTGCCCCTCGCACATGCAATTGACCTCATTCGTCCGGCGATGCTTGGCCGTCCGGCCGGCAGCATGGGCCTGCATATCGGCGCGCTTTGCATATACACGGTTTTGCCGTTCTTCCTATCGGTTGCTCTGTTTCGTCGTCGGCTGATGCGTTGACGCTCTCACCATTCGTGAAATTGATTGTTTGGGCGATACCCATCCACGGGTCGGATAGGTCAATGCATGCGTTTTAAGGGACTCGATCTA
This sequence comes from Mesorhizobium sp. M0518, assembly GCF_040321125.1. Taxonomy (NCBI): domain Bacteria; kingdom Pseudomonadati; phylum Pseudomonadota; class Alphaproteobacteria; order Hyphomicrobiales; family Phyllobacteriaceae; genus Mesorhizobium; species Mesorhizobium sp. M0518. The sequence continues at coordinate 78,169 of NZ_JAMYQY010000014.1, read as the reverse complement.
AATCTCCTCGTTGTGCTGGACGCTTTGATCAGGGAGCGTAAAGTCACCGCCGCAGCCCGCAGCATTAACCTGAGTCAGCCGGCCATGAGCGCCGCCGTCGGTCGGTTACGCGCCTATTTCAGCGATGAGCTATTTACGATGAACGGCCGCGAACTCATTTTGACACCGCGCGCGGAGGGGCTCGCCACAGCAGTCCGGGAGGCATTGCTGCACATCCAGCTGTCGATTATTTCCTGGGACCCCTTTAACCCGGTCGGATCGGATCGTCGCTTCCGCATCATCCTTTCCGATTACCTCACACTCGTATTTTTTAAGAAGATCGTAAAGCGTGCTGCGCGGGAAGCTCCCGCCGTCCGCTTCGAATGTCTGCCTATTTCCGACGACCCCGAGGAGCTTCTCCGGCGCGGCGACGTTGATTTTCTGATTATGCCGGAAGTGTTCATGTCGAAACATCCTCGCGCAGCCCTGTTCGAAGATATGCTCGTATGCGTAGGCTGCGGCACGAACAAGCAGCTGTCAGAGCCACTTACATTCGACCGATACTTGTCGATGGGGCAGGTTGTGCTTAAATTCGGGGACACCCGGCAGCCCTCCATCGAGGAATGGTATTTGCTCGAGAACGGTTTCGAGAGACGTATCGAGGTCGTCGTACACGCCTTTAGCATGATCCCGCCCCTTCTATCAGGCACCAGCCGCATCGGGACCATGCCGTTGCGGCTGGCGCAGCATTTCGCGAAAACAACACCCTTGCGGATTGTCGAACTTCCGCCGCCACTTCCTGCCGCATTCACGGAGGCCATCCAATGGCCTGCGCTTCACAATAATGATCCGGCAAGCCTATGGATGCGGGAAATGATGTTGCAGGAGGCATCTCGTATGATTGCCCTGCCTAAGAGCACCGGACGTCTCAGTTGTCGGCCGAATTGAGAAACTGACCCCTCGGTTATGAGAGGAGGCATGGATGGCGATTGGGATTGGGCGATTCCTGCATTGTCGAGAACGATGCAGGGAGAGCAGATCCTTCAGCCTGAAGAGGTGGCAGCGATGCTGCGGCGGCATGAGGTTGGCGGGGAACCGACGGGCGAAGGAATTCGGGTGCGCGCGCAACACCATGCATCGGCATCTAAGCGAGGGCGGGACTGTTCCGTTTCGCAAGCCCGTGCGGCCGACGGCGTTTGACGGACTGGACGATTGGCTGCGGGAGCGCTTCTTCCCCCATGGGTCGAGCCGGATGACGATCTCGACCCGCTCCAGATGCACCGGGAACGCCTTGCGCGGTCGCGCAGCACGTCGCGGCTCGCCTGTCGGTCTTGCGGCCTTGCGGCCTCGAGTTCGGACTCAATCGCGCCGAGCCCGGTCTGGATTCGAAGGCGAAGGCCTGCTGGGCACGTTCGAGCTTCTCGGAGCTGCGACCGAAGCGCCGCGCTCCAGCTGCTTGGCGATCCCTGAAGGTCGGCGAGCCTCTCCTGGGCACGCTCGTTGAGTGTCGCCATCCGGACGATCTCGGCCTTGAGTGTTCGCTCCGGAGTTGTTGCAGTTCGGCCTTCTCCGCCGCCATGGGGACGAATATCGCCTTGAGCGGAACGATTTCGTGGAGACGGGCCAAAGCGCTTCTCTTCATGACGCCGACAAAAGCTTATTTTGCACGGCCAGAGGCCCGCCTTTTGCGCCTGAGTCACTTCGCCACGGCCTATCCGGCCAACGTCGGACGCCGTCTCCGTTCGGCTTAAGCGCGCCAGTCCATGCCTTCGACGAGCGCCATCAGTTGGGCGCGGCAAGCCGGATCACGCCGTTCTCCACCCGCGGCCAGCGGAACTTGTCCTCGTCCAGCGAGGCGCAGGTCGGGGAGTATGGTGAGCGCAAGGTGGCGGCTGAACAGGAACTGCGACGGATCGATATCGTCGCGCCGCAGTCAGGCACCATTCAACAACTCGCAGTTCATACGCTCGGCGGAGTGATTACGCCCGCCGATCCGATCATGCTAATCGTGCCGGAAGGCGACGATCTTGCGCTGGAAGTACGGATCACCCCGAAGGACATCGACCAAATTCAGCTTGGTCAAAAGGCCGTGCTGCGGATGTCAGCCTTCAATCTGAGAACCACGCCGGAATTGAACGGATATGTCAGCCGGATCGCAGCCGATCTGGCGACGGACGAAAAAAACGGCATTTCGTATTACCTGGTGCGTCTATCGGTTCCGCATGCGGAACTGACGAAGCTCAACGACCTGACGCTCGTGCCCGGCATGCCGGCCGAAGCGATGGTCCAGACGGGCGAGCGTACGGCGCTTTCCTATTTTGTGAAGCCGCTGTCGGACCAAATCAGTCGGGCATTCCACGAGTAATGAAAGTAATTCTATTAGCTTGGCGTAGGCCGCGTCGCGTAGAGCCCGTGCGGCCGACGTGCGGAAGCTGTCGTTCCGAGATCCTTGAACTCGCGGCTCGCGCGAACGCGCTCCCTAATGTTCCATTGCTCGCAATGGGCAGTGCTGGCGAGATACTCGGCAACACAGCCCTATGCCTGTTCTTCCGAGGCCGGCTTGACGGTGAGCGAATGCGTAACGCAGCTGTGAGGACCCGTCAGTTGTCGTTTCAGCTCGGCTTCGTCAACTTCGACAGCCTGTCGGCGAAAGGCGCTATCACGAGGCCATTGGCGGCAAATTGCCCTCCCCTTGTTGCGCGGTAGCAGCATGCGTGTCGGGGAAGGAACCGTCTCCGGCCCCCATTCATCGCTGAGGCCGCGCCGTACCCGCCGCCACCGGAACTTGTCCACGTCCAGCGCTTACGGTGCGGGTATGCCGGCGTCGAGCAAACAGAGAGAGATTTGGGCCCAACCAGGGCGGCCGGTTACCAAGTTTTCCTCGTCCGCTTGAGTGTGAATGTTCGGGTCGATCGTCTGGGCGCGTCCCCGCCGCCTGCGAGCCCGCTACTGCTCAGCGGAAGGGCGAAGTGAACGTGAATGCATCCATTTCGTAAATGTGTGTCTATCCAAGCAATCGATTTCTCTAATTACCCGATGAGCAATATGAACGCGTCAGGCAGGGTGCATCATCAGGAGTATTTTTCGATGGCAAACATTATCAAGGGTAGCCCGGATGCCGAAACACTCCTCGGCACCAAGGGTGAAGATTGGATGGAGGGTTTCCAGGGCGGTGACTGGATTGACGGTCGTGGCGGCAACGACGAGATCTCGGCTGGCCCGGGCAGTGACCGAGCCCTTGGCGGCGAGGGTAACGACCGCATCTTCGGCGGAGATGGCTGGGACGATCTCTCCGGCGACAACGGCCGCTTCAACGCGCGCATCTCCGGTGAGGACAATGACAGGCTCAGCGGCGGTCCCGGCCAGGATGTCCTCTACGTGGGTGACGGCCAGGATACGTTGACCGGGGGCACCGACAATGACACGTTCGTGTTCCAGTTCCACAATCCGGTGCCTGGGGTCGATCCGAGTGTCGGGTCGAAGCCGGACATTACCACTATCACCGATTTCAACCCGGCGGAGGACAAGTTCGCCTTCGATGCGGTGGGCCTCTACAACGACGGTTTTGGCGCGAACTTCGTCAACAACGCCAGTATACAGTCCGGCTACCCGGTGAGCAGCTTCTACAGTGGCGCGGCCTCGGGTGCGAACGGCGAACATGTCGTGGTAATCACTGGCGAATCTTTCAACTCTGCTAATGAGGCAGCGCGTGCGATCTCCGGCGAGCACGCCGGCGACATCATTGTCTACCAAAGCAGCTACACCGACAGAGTCGCAACTCTGGCCTATGTCACCGCCGACGGCAGCGCGCACGAGTTCGCCCACCTGGGCGGTGTGGTCACCGTGGCCGACCTAGGCCTGACCGCGTCGGACTTCACCTTCGTTTGATCCAGAAAACCGATACGGAACCGCGCCCCGCCCCCCTGGGCGGGCGCTTTCCCGTTTCCGCTACTTGCCATGGGCCGGGGCGGCCGAGGGGCGCCCGGGAGCAGTTGCAGCGTGGATAGCTTGACGAAGCCCTGCGCGTCGCGCTGGTCGTGCACCGAAATCTCCTGAAAGTGTGGAGGCGGAAGCCTGTCCGGGCCCTTGCGGCCGGCCACGATGACGTTGCCCTTCCAAACCTTCAGCCGGACGGTTTGTTGACCCGCTCCATTAAATGCCGGGACCAAACATATTCGGCGGGAGCACTGATCCTGAACCAGCGAGCGGATGCAGTCGGTCGCCGGTCGGGGAGCAATATGGGGCTGAGTCGCCAGCCTCCGGAACTTACGTGAGAAGCCATTCCTTGAAGGATTCAGCTTTGAGACCTTTCCCTCTGAGTTCCGCTATTTGGGGCGTTGTGTTGATCAGCGGCGCGGTCAACGTGCTTGCGCTGATCTCGCCGCTGTTCATGCTTCAGGTCTATGACCGCGTTCTGGCAAGTGGCAGCGTATCGACGCTGGTGGGGCTCGTCGTGCTTGCTGCGGGGCTTTATGCGTTCCAATGCCTGCTCGACATTTTGCGCGCCCGCGTGCTGCTGCGGATTGGCGAGCGTTTCGATGGAGAGTTTTCCGGACGCGTTCACGATGCGATCGTTCGCCTTCCGCTTTCAACGCGCATGCCGGGCGACGGCTTGCAGCCGCTTCGCGATCTCGACAATGTTCGCGGCTTCTTGGGTGGAAACGGTCCGACAGCGTTCTTCGATCTGCCATGGATGCTGTTTTATCTTGGCATTTGCTTCCTCCTTCATTTCTGGATCGGCATGACGGCACTTATCGGGGCGGTCGGCCTCACATCTCTGACACTCCTTGCCAACACTCTCTCGCAACGGCCGATAAGCGATACCGTTGCCCACAACATGGCACGCAATGGTCTGCTGCAAGCAGCGCGTTGCAATGCCGAGGTCGTGCAAGCTCTCGGCCTTGGAAAGCGGATCGCTGCCCGATGGCAAAAGGCCAATGCCAAGTGTCTGGCCGCCAACCGGAAAGCTGGGGACGTGGCAGGTGGGCTGGGTGCCATTTCAAAATCGCTGCGCGTGCTGCTGCAATCGGCCATTCTTGCCGTCGGCGCGTACCTTGTCATCAGACAGGAGGCTACGGCCGGGGTTATGATTGCCAGTTCGATCATGATGGGGCGTGCGCTGGCTCCGGTCGATCTGGCCATTTCAAGCTGGAAACCTTTCCTCATGGCGCGCCAGGGTTGGGCGCGGCTGGAGGACCTCTTGGAAAAGGTTCCTGAATCCGCTCCTGTTATGCCAATGCCTGCACCTGAACGCGAACTGCGCCTCGAAAGCGTGACAATCGTTCCGCCCGGCGAAAGGAAGCCGACCGTGACCGGCCTTGCGTTTGCCATTCAGGCGGGAAGCGCACTCGGGATCATCGGTGCATCGGGCTCGGGCAAGTCGACACTCTCGCGCGCCATCGTCGGCGCATGGGCGCCGGTCGCCGGAAAGGTTCGCATCGACAGCGCAAGCCTCGATCAATGGGACCGGGAAGCACTAGGCCGTCATATCGGCTATCTGCCGCAAGGTGTTGAACTGTTCGACGGCACCATTGCCGAAAACATTGCTCGTTTTGAAGATAATCCTGACCCTGACGCTATTGTCGCCGCGGCGAAGGCAGCGGGCACGCACGAACTGATCCTCCGATTTGAGCACGGCTACGAAACTCCGATCGGTGAGGCCGGATCGGCACTTTCCGCCGGGCAGCGCCAGCGTATCGGTCTTGCCCGTGCTCTTTATCGAGACCCTTTCCTTGTTGTGCTGGATGAACCCAATGCCAATCTAGACGCGGAAGGCGAGGCTGCGGTCGTTAAGGCGATCGCCTCCGTGCGCGAGCGCAAGGGCATTGCGGTTGTCGTCGCCCATCGGCCGAGCGCCATCCGCGCCGTGGATTTGGTGTTGGTGATGGAAGGTGGACGGCAGCGAGCATTCGGTGCGCGTGATGAAGCACTTTCCAAAGTCCTGAAGGGGACAGCGATGGCACGAGGCGCTGGCGTCAAGGCCATCGAATCTACACAGGATCATGTGGGAGAGCGCGCTGACATGGAGGATCCCGGTGTCCGGCATTCATCAGAACAATGACGTTTCCAGCTCCATTCGCCGCCACCTGGTGGCGGGCCTTCTGGCGAGCGTAATCTTTGTGGGAGGAGCCGGAGCCTGGGCGGCCTTCACGAATCTCTCCGGTGCGGTTGTCGCGTCCGGACACTTTGTCGTCGATTCCTATGTCAAGAAGGTGCAGCACCCGACCGGCGGGGTGGTGGGAGAAATCCTGGTGCGCGAAGGCGATAAAGTGAAAGCCGGCGACATCCTCATGCGGCTCGATGCCACCCAGACGCGCGCCAATCTCGCCATAGTCACCAAGCGGCTCGATGAGCTCGCCGCCTACCAGGCAAGACTCGATGCTGAACGTGACGATCTCGCGGAGATCGCCTTCCCGGACTGGCTGCTCGTCCGAAGAGATGTTCCGGACGTAGCTTCGGCAATACATAGCGAGACGCTGCTGTTCGAATTCCGCAGACAATCCCGCGACGGAAAGCAGGCGCAACTGGCGGAACACATTACTCAATATCACCACGAGATCGAAGGATTCGAGGCGCAGGAAATTGCCTGTGAAAAAAGGATCGAGGTTCTCCTTAAGGAAATTGCTGTTCTGAGTGGGCTGCGCGACCAAGGCATTGTCTCGGACCAACGGTTGAACAGCCTGAAGATCCAGGTTGCCACTTTCGGTGGCGAACGCGGTGAGAAGATCGCACATCAGGCACAGACAGCAGCCCGCATAGCCGAAACGCGCCTGCAGATCCCGCAGATCGATCAGGATTTCAAGACCGAAGTCGGCCAGGAGCTCAGAGAGGTTCAGGCGCAGATCGGGGAGTATGGTGAGCGCAAGGTGGCGGCTGAACAGGAACTGCGACGGATCGATATCGTCGCGCCGCAGTCAGGCACCATTCAACAACTCGCAGTTCATACGGTCGGCGGAGTGATTACGCCCGCCGATCCGATCATGCTAATCGTGCCGGAAGGCGACGATCTTGCGCTGGAAGTACGGATCACCCCGAAGGACATCGACCAAATCCAGCTTGGTCACAAGGCCGTGCTGCGGATGTCAGCCTTCAATCTGAGAACCACGCCGGAATTGAACGGATATGTCAGCCGGATCGCAGCCGATCTGGCGACGGACGAAAAAAACGGCATTTCGTATTACCTGGTGCGTCTATCGGTTCCGCATGCGGAACTGACGAAGCTCAAGGACCTGACGCTCGTGCCCGGCATGCCGGCCGAAGCGATGGTCCAGACGGGCGAGCGTACGGCGCTTTCCTATTTTGTGAAGCCGCTGTCGGACCAAATCAGTCGGGCATTCCACGAGGAATGAAAGTAATCCACAGAAATATATTGTTGGTATTTATGTTGGTTGTTCGCAGGCTACGTGGGTAGTAACATCCTGAAAGTACTGGCATACTTTCCTCACTTGGATTCCGCCTCTGGGCACCATTTTCCCAAGGTCCGTTCTGGACACACCCCATCGCGTCGCCGCCAGCATCGCCAAGTGAAATCACTTTGCGCACATTGGCCCGCCGAAGGATTTAATTTGCTTGGCCACCCCTCAACCCTAGGGCAAACTGCCTGCCGGGGCTGCAGGAGGTGAAATGAGAGCACGCGCAGCAACGCTTGGGGATCTGGAGGATGTCTTTCGTGGTCTGTCCAAGCGGATGTCGGACGAATACGTGGCGGCCGGCAAGGACAGCAAGATCGCCTACGACAATCTGATGATGAATTTGAAAGAGGGCCGCGCGCACGCGCTTGTCGAGGGCGACAAGGCCGTGGCGATCATCGCCTGGCATGAGAACAGCGACGCCGCCGACACGCTGTTCGCCGCACGGGAGGACTTCTTCCGTGCCGCGACCGTTCGCTTCTGCAAGCGGCATATCCGGCACATCCAGGCGCTCGCCGGCAACCTCGCCATCCACTCGCGCAGCTGGCTGCAGGGGCCGGATGTCGCAAGATGGTTTGGCGTCATCGGCTATGTCGAGCGCGGCCGGGAGAATGGCGCCACTTTGTTCGAGCTGCCGCCGGCTCGCGGATAGGCAATCGCGGGATATTGCCTGGCAAGCTTGCAGTTTCGAGCGCTCTCCCAGGAGGGTGCGAAGAGACTTTTCCACCAGCCGTCCTGGCAGAAGCTGTGAGGCGTGCTGCCGTTGATTTCCAGATATTTCCTGCGACTATCGGCACGCACACTTGCGGAAGATAGAGGTCGAAACAATGCATCTGGACCACTCCGATCACGTCTTCGTCGACCTCGTGCCCGAGCAGTTCGGCCCGTCGGAAACCATCGTCGCGCGCTATCGCGGGCTTGTCGCCACCGCCTTTCGCTATCGATCCGGCGTTGCCGGGCTTCGGATCAGCAACGCGAAGGGCGAAATCGTCATGCTGCCGTTCCAAGGACAGCAGATCTGGGACGTGACCTTCCTCGGCCGCTCCCTGACCATGCGCTCGATGTTCGATGAGCCGGTCGCGACCCGGGACTATCTTTCCAACTACGGCGCGTTCTTCATTCACTGCGGCGCTACCGCAATGGGAAATCCGGGCCCGGATGATCGTCACCCGCTTCACGGCGATCTGCCCAATGCGCCTTATCAGGACGTGCAACTGATCGCCGGCAGCAATTCCGAAGGACCCTTCATGGCGCTGACGGGGCGCTGCCGACAGACCGTCGCTTTCAGCCATGACTATGTGATGGAGCCGACCGTACGGCTGCAACTCGATGCCAGCAGCGTCGCAGTCGACATCGTGATCGAGAACCTGAAACGCTCGGCCATGGAGTTGATGTACCTGGCGCACATCAATTTCAAGCCGGCCGACGGCGGGCGCCTGGTCGACACCGTAGCGGATGATTCCGCGGACATTGTCGTGCGCCAGACGCTGCCGCCCTTTTTCACACCGAGCGAAAGCTACCTTGCTTACCGCGATGCCGTTGTCGCCGATCCTTCGCGGCATCGCCTGCTGACCAAGGGCGAGCCGATCGACCCAGAACTCGTGCTGACGATGAGGGCTAAGGCGGACCTCCAGGGCTGGGCGCACGCCTTGCAGGTCCATCCGGACCGTACGGCGGATTTCGTCAGCTTTCGCCCCGACGAGCTCAATTATGCCGTCCGCTGGATCACGCGCGGCGCCGACCAGGACGCACTTGGCCTCGTGCTGCCGGCCACCGCCGAACCAGACGGCTATCTTGCGGCCAAGGAAAGAGGCCGCCTGGTTCGCGTCGTACCCGGGGAAAAATTCCGCTGTGCCCTGCGTTTTGGCGCTATGGACGCGGACGCAGCCGCACAACGGCAACAAGCCATCGCAGCGTTGAGAGGTGAAGGCCGTTAGTCGCAAGCCCTGACCGCAAACGCTGCCTGAACCGCGCGATTGACCGTGACCGGCAGGATCGACATGTGGTTCTCGCCGGCGTGCAGCTCGAAGCGCGCGCGCACGCCCGGGAGAGCATCAAGCCGCTGCGCCATTGCCCGCGCGAATTCGTCGGTATGTGTCACCTTCTTCTGCCGCAGGCGCTTTTCCTCGTCCTCGGCGCCAATCTGGAACGGCGCCAGCTTCTCGGTCTCGTACTCGCCGGCCGACAGGATCATGGTCGCCGCCAAACCAGCGGGAACGGCGGCCTCGAAGGTTTCGAGAAAGCGGTCGATGGCACGCTCTTCCCAATAGAGGGCGGGGCTCGCCGCGATCCAGGTCTGGAAGGCAGAAGGCCGCGTGAACAGGGCATAGAGCGCAAACAGACCACCGAAAGAATGGCCATAAAGCGCCTGGCGGCTTGTGTCGACCGTGACCCGACCGGCGACCCATGGCTTCAGCTCGTCTTCGATGAAGGCAAGGAATTCCGCTGCCCCACCCGTCCGGACTTCGGGCGTGCCCTCGTAAAAGGGCGGATAGGTCTTGCCCGGCGGCGGGCCGAGGTCCCATGAGCGGCGCAACGGGTCGTAGGCGCCCTCGACGGGATAGCCAATGGCGACGATGACGCCCCAGCCGACATTGGTGCCCGTTGGATAGAAGGCCTGCGCGCGCATGGCGTCGACCGCCGTGCCGATGACTGCATTGCCGTCGGTCATGTAGAGGACCGGCCAGCCGGCTTCTGGCACCGGCCCGGACGGCACATGCAGGAATATCCGCCAGGGGGCGCCGCCCTGCGCCGGAACAAGATCGTGGACCGTCGTGTCGGCGATCAAGGCTGGCATCGACGTGGACATCGATATCTCCACAAGGGCTAAAGGTCAGCGGCGGCGCAGCAGCCACATCAGTACCGGGCCGCCGATCAGCGTGGCGACGAGACCGGCCGGGATCTGGCGCGGGAAGATGGCGGTGCGGCCCACCCAGTCGGCGGCGACCATGATCAGCGCGCCGGCGAGCACCGCGCCAATGGCCTGCGGCAGCGCACGGGACAGGCCAAGGCGACGGGCAAGGTGCGGCGCCATCAGGCCGATGAAGGTCAGCGGACCGACGATCAGGGTCGAGGCTGCGGTGAGTGCCGCGACCACCAGCAGCACGAAAAGCCGCGTCCTCTTCAGGTCAATGCCAAGGCCCCGCACGGCGGCGGGGCCGAGCGGCAGGATGTCGAGCCAGCGCATGAAGAAAGGCGCGAGCGCAAAGAGGCAGACGGCGATGCCACCGGTGAGCAAGGCGTCGCCGACATCGACGCCATAGGTCGAGCCGGTCAGCCAGTTGAGCAGCAGCATGGCACGCGGATCGCCGGTGGCGGTGAGCACCAGGATCAGCGCGTCGAACAAGGCCGTCAGGGCAACGCCTGCGAGCAGCAGCCGCTCCGGCGCATAGGCGGCACGGCGGCCGATCGCCAGCGTCACCAGCAAAGCGGCGAAGGCGCCGATGGTTGCCGCCGCCGTCTGAACCGGACGTCCGGCATCGGAGAGCGCGAACAGCGCCACCATCATGCCAAGGGCGGCACCGGCGCTGACGCCCAGCACTTCGGGGCTGGCCATCGGATTGCCGGTCAGCCGCTGCATCATCAGCCCGGCAAGCGCCAGCATCGCCCCGGCGCTCAGCGCGGCAAGCACGCGAGGCCACCGCCACGACAGCAAAGGCTGCAACTGGTCGCCGAAGGCGAGGGTCCAGCCATGCGGACCCGGTCCATAGAGCAGGGCCAGCCCGAGCAGCAGAAGCAGGGCCAGGCCGATCGCCGCCAGCACAAGGCCGGGCTTGCTTGCGCGCGGCAGGCGCGCGGCCATCAAGGTCGGGGCTTCCGAGCCAAGCGCAAGGCGTGGCAGCAGCCAGAGAAGCAGCGGCGCGCCGAGAAGTGCTGTGATCGCTCCGGTCGGCAGCAGGTCGCCTTGCGGTCCAGTGGCGATCTGTACGGCCTGGTCGGCTGTCCACAACAGCGCCCCGCCGATCAGCGGCGCCATCACCAGTTGTTGGCCCAGCCGCCGGGCACCGCCGATGCGCGCGAGCGTCGCCGCGGCCAGGCCGACGAAACCGATGACTCCGACAGCGGCAACGACAAACGCGATCAGGGCGACCGCGGCCGCCAGTCCTGCGAAGCGATAGGCGCCGAGCGGCACGCCGAGGCTGCGCGCGCCTTCATCGTCGAGACCAAGCAGGGCCAGCGGCCGCACCATGAGGAAGATCGCCAGTGCCGCGCCGCCGATGCGTGGCAACAGCCACAGTGTCGTCGACCAGTCCTGCTGGCCCAGCGAACCGGCGCCCCAGATGAACAGGCCGGCCAACCATTCATGCCGCAGCACAATGAGGGCAGCGCCGATAGCGCCGGCATAGAGACTGACGACAAGCCCCGCCAGCACGACCGAAAGCGGTGACAGGCCTTTGTGCCAGGACAGAGCGATGACGGCGGCAAGGGCAACGAATGCGCCGCCCAGCGCCACCCATTCGCGGCCAAAGGCAAGCAGCGACGGTGACAGAAGCGTTGCTAGTGCCAGCGCCAGATAGGCGCCGGCCGAGACACCGACCGTTTCGGGCGAGGCGAGCGGGTTGCGCAGAACCTGCTGCAGGACGGTTCCGGCAAGCCCGAGCGCCGCACCGCATAAAAGGCTGACGGCAAGCCTGGGCAGGAAGGCGTAGTGGACGAGCACCTGCCGCATATCATCAATGTCGGGGGCGGCGAGCGATTGGAGCCAAAGCGCCGATGGCAGCTGCACGGTGAGGTTCGAGACGGTTGCCGCGATCGCCGCCACGACCAACATCACGCAAAGCAGGATCGCGCCTACCGGCTGATTGCTGAAAAAGCTCCACGCGGAGGCCCGGCCGGCAGATGCATGCTTTTCCCCTTGGGCAATGGCCGCAGCATCCTCAGCCACGGGCGGCCTCCGCGGTCATCGCCGACGCCAGGACCCGAGCAAAACGGCGCGCGGATGGAAGCGCGCCAAACATCAGGACGGCAGGAAGGCGCATGATCGAGTGGTTGCGCACGAAGGGCATGGCGTTCCAGACCGGACTTTCGGTCAGCGTGCCGCCAGCGCCCTCAGGCAAGGGTTCGAGATAGGCGAGGCGCGCATCGCTGGATGTTGCCAGCCCGTCGATACCGACGGTCGAAAACCCCCAGTAATTGGTCTCCGCCGTCCACGCGTTGCTGAGCCCGATGCGGTCGAACACCTCCTGAAACAGGCTCTTTGCGCCGTAGACGCGCACATTGCGGGGGTCCAGGAAGCCGACGACATAGATCGGCCGTGCCGACAGCGGCGCCAGTTGCTGGCGAATCTCCGTAAAATACGCGTCTGCCGCCGCGATCAGCGCTTCGCCTTCGCTTTCCTTGCCGACAAGCCCTGCAAGCTGGCGCGTCGCCTCGACGGCGCGCTGATAGGGCTGCCCGGCTTCGGTGTAGAGACCGATCGTCGTCACCGGAGCCACGCGTTCGAGCAGCGGCTTGATGCCGTCGAGATATGGCATGGACAGGATGATGTCGGGCCTGAGCTGCTGCAGGAATTCAAGATTGGGCTCGAGCAGCGTGCCGACATCGGCGATGTCAGGCGGCAGCCGCGGCTCGACCACCCATTTCTCCCAGACCTCCCGATCGGCAATGGCGACCGGGCTGACGCCGAGCATGAGCAAGGTCTCGGTCAACCCGTCATCCAGGCAGACTATGCGCAACGGACGGGCTTCAGCCGTGGAGAACCCCATGCCGGCGAACGGCAGCGTGAAAAGCCCGAGCGCCTGGCGCCGGGTCATTCGGCTGCGCAAGTGATCGGACGCGGCTCTCGACTGGGGCTCTCGGTCTCTCTGCAATGCGGCGTGCCCTGGTTTTCGGGATACGGTCTCCAGTGACCACTGCCCGGTTGACTATGAAACATGAGTTTAATAGTCAACATTTTGATGGCCTGACAAGTCAACTTTTACGCAACCGCATGCCAGGCGCAGCCGCCGCTTGGCCGCAAGGCGATTCGCCCGTACAACAGCGCTGTGCGATGTGGCCGCCAAAAAATCACGGCCCGCGAAGCCCAATCCGCGCCTCGCATCATTTTTCCTCCACGAAGGCATTCCATGATAGACGAAGCCACGGTCGCCTTTGGGCAGCCGTTTCCTGATTGCCTGAGAGACCAAAGACGGCCAAGGAACGAACCAAAAAAGCCGGCAGCAAGCCGCCGCCTGAAGACGTCAAGGACCGGTCGAACGCATCAAGGCAGCGCGATCGGGTTGCACTCGGCAAGGCTTGATGATTTGTTGCCGCTATACGGAGAACGAATGATGCGAGAGCCTGCCGGTCAAGACGAATACGGGTCGACGAACCCCTTCGATCCGGACGACCTGCCGACGTTGAACGCAATCGGCCCGAGCATGGGTAGCGGCAATGATTTCGAGAGATATGCCGTTGCCGTGATCATCGTGTTCGGTGCGCTGATCATTGGCGGGCTGATGGCCGCATCGATGGTCTTCGGGCACCGCAACGGCTTCCTCTTCGCGCTTGGCGGCGCCACGTCCGCCTGGATATCCGGAAACGCGCTGCTGCTCGACCGGCCGCGTATCTATGCGCTGTTCGTCGGCATTGCCGCCTTGATGCTGGTTGCGTCCACCCTCACGCTGGTCTTGTGACGGTCAAATCGGTGTGAGCCGATCCACTTGAGCAGCGGGCGATCAACCCGAATCGCCGCGCGGCACCAAGCTTTTCCTCCGAGCTGTCAGTATCCGAGCGCCTCGCCAGAGGCCGCGCGGCTGTCGATGGCGCCGTTGTAGCGCGCGCCGCCGCCCTTCTCGATTTCCGCCAGGCTCTTGCCGCCGACCAGGATGCCGGCCGCCTGCCCCCAGGTCTGGTCAGCGAGATCGAGGTGATATCCCATGCCGGCCAGCAGCTTTTCTGTGTCCGGCGACAGGCCGAACGGCTCGACATAAACCTTGTCGGGCAGCCATTGATGGTGGATGCGAGGCGCGTCGATCGCCTCCTGGATGTTCATGCCGTGGTCGATGACATTGACGATCGCTTCCAGCGTGATGGTGATGATGCGCGAACCACCCGGGCTGCCGATGACCATGAACGGCTTGCCGTCCTTGGCCACCACGGTCGGGCTCATCGACGACAGCGGCGTCTTCTTCGACTGGATGGCGTTGGCCTCGCCCTGGACCAGGCCATAGAGGTTGGGCACGCCGGGCTTCTGGGTGAAATCGTCCATCTCGTTGTTGAGCAGGATGCCGGTGCCGTCGGCAACGACGCCGGCGCCGAAGGACCCGTTCAGCGTGTAGGTGACCGCGACCGCGTTGCCGTCATCGTCGATGATCGAATAATGCGTCGTCTCCTTGCTCTCGCCAAAGCCCTTCGGCATCAGTTCCTGCGACACGCCGGCCCGGAACGGGTCGATCTTGTCGCGGATATCCTTGGCATAGGCCTTATCAAGCAATTTCGAGACCGGATTGTCGACGAAATCGGGATCGCCGAGCGCGGAATTGCGGTCGACATAGGCGTAGCGCATCGCCTCGATCATGACGTGGATCGTCTCGGCAGAACCGGCACCGAGGTAGGATAAGGGATAGCCCTCCAGAACGTTGAGGATTTCGCAGATGATGACGCCGCCGGAGCTGGGCGGCGGCGAGGAGGTGATCTCGTAGCCGCGATAGGTGCAGGTCACGGGCTTGAGTTCGCGCACCGCATATTGCTCGAAATCCGGTTTGGCGAGAATGCCGCCTTTGGCGCCGCTCGCCTTGACGATGGCGTCGGCGATGGCACCTTTGTAGAAGGCATCCGGACCTTTTTCGGAAATGGCGGCGAGCGAGGCCGCGAGGTCGGGCTGGACCAGCCGCTCGCCGATGCCATAGGGCTTGCCGTCGGGTTTCAGGAATATGGCGGCGGCCGCGGGGTCCTTCGCCAGCCTGTCGGCACTGCCGGCAAACGAGGTGGCGTCGCCTTGGTTGAGGATGAAGCCGTCCTTGGCATAGCCGATTGCCGGCGCCATCAGATCCTGGCGGGACAATTTGCCGTATTTTTCACGGGCCAGTTCCAGACCGGCCACCGAACCCGGCACGCCGACCGCAAGATAGCCGTCGAGACTGGCCCCCTTCACCGGGTTGCCGTCCTTGTCGAGATACATGGTTTTTGTCGCCGCCAGCGGCGCCCGCTCGCGGAAATCGAGAAAGGTCGATTTGCCGTCCTTGAAGCGGATGGTCATGAAGCCGCCGCCGCCGATATTGCCGGCATTGGGGTAGACGACCGCGAGCGCATAGCCGACGGCAACCGCCGCATCGACAGCATTGCCGCCCTTCTTCAAGACGTCGATGCCGACTTCGGACGCCAGATGCTGGGCCGTCACCACCATGCCGTGCTCGCCCTTGGCCGGTTGCGGGGAAGCGGCAAAGGCGCTCGTCAACGGCGCCAGGGCAAAGGTGATGGAAAGACTGGCGGCGATCAGTGTTCTGCGGGTGAGCGGCATGGCGTGCCTCCGGGAGCGTGAGGGGTGCGCCTAGAAGAGCCTCTTGGGGTGGGTTAGTCTAGCCAATAATAACGGGTGGCGATCCTTCACACCCCCCTCTGTCCTGCCGGACATCTCCCCCGCAAGGGGGGAGATCGGTTGTTGTCTCTGCTTTCGCCAATCTCCGACGTTGCAGGAAGAGCGCTGCCGATGAAGCGGCCAATCTCCCCCCTTGCGGGGGAGATGTCCGGCAGGACAGAGGGGGGGTGCTCAAGTGCTGTCCTCGCCTCTGTCGGATCGACGGAAACGTCGAATTATGGGCTACACGATTCCCCCTGAACCGCCGGCGACCGCCGGCCGTTCGGCCGCGACTTTCGCCCGGTAGCCCGCCGCACGATACGCAGCGACCGGGTCGATGGCGCCACCCGCCTTCAGCCGCGCCATGGCGAGGATCGGCTCGACATCGGTGCGGTAGGCGGCTTTCAGCGTCTGCGTCGCCATCAGCGCGTCGTTCAAGTCCTGAAAACCTTCCAGCGCCTTGCGGTCGACGAGCAGCGCCTGCGCATAGGCGCGCTGCACCTCGACCGCCGACAGCATCAGGCTTTCGATCGGATCGGTGACGTTGTGGCTCTGGTCGAGCATGTGGGCGGGGTCGAAACCCTCGGCGCCGGAAAGTTCGGCATCGACCAGTTCGTTGAAGACGAGGAACAGCCGGTAGGGGTCGATCGAACCGGCATCGAGATCGTCGTCGCCATATTTCGAGTCGTTGAAGTGGAAGCCGCCAAGCTTCTTGAACTGGATCAGCCGCGAGACGATCATCTCGATGTTGACGTTGGGGGCATGGTGGCCGAGGTCGACCAGACAGAACGCCTTGTCGCCCAACTCCTGCGCGATCATGTAGTTGGTGCCCCAGTCCTGCACGACGGTGGAGTAGAAGGCCGGCTCGTACATCTTGTGCTCGGAAAACAGCTTCCAGTCGGCGGGCAGTCCGGCATAGATCTCCTTCATGGCGTCGAGATAGCGCTCGAACGCCCTGGCGAAATTGATCTGGCCGGGAAAGTTCGAACCGTCGCCGATCCACACCGTCAGCGCCTTGGAGCCGAGCGTCTTGCCGATCTCGATACATTCGAGATTGTGCTCGACCGCTTGCCGGCGCGTGCCGGCATCGGCATGCGACAGCGAGCCGAATTTGTAGGAAAGCGCTTGGTCCTTTGCATCGGAAAAAGTGTTGGAATTCATGGCGTCGAAGCCGAGGCCAAAGCGCGAAGCCGCCTGCTTCAGCCGGTTCGGGTCGGCCTTGTCCCACGGAATATGCAGGGAGACGGTCGGCGTCGCCTGCGTCAATTGCTGGATGACGGCGCAATCCTCGATCTTGTCGAAGATGTCGCGCGGCTCGCCGGCGCCGGGAAAGCGGGCAAAGCGCGTGCCGCCGGTGCCGACACCCCAGGACGGGATCGCCACCGCGAATTTCTCGACCTTGTCGCGGATGGCGTCGATGGCGATGCCGCGACGGTCGAGGCGTTCGCCGAGCGAGGCGTAGTCGCGTTCGAGGTCGGCCTTGCGCGCGGCGTTGTCCTTGTCGACGAGGTCGGCGGAGATGATGTGTTCCATCGTCCCCTCCGCTCAGCGCGTGAACGACTGGGCGTTGCCCGCGTCGACATTGATGATGTTGCCGGTCGACTTGGCCGACATGTCGGAGGCGAAGAAATAGATCGCCTCTGCGATGTCTTCCGGGAAGACCGAGCGCTTCAGCATCGAACGCGAGCGGTAGTGCTCCTCCAGATCGTCGGTCGACATCTTGTAGGCGGCGGCGCGCTGTTCCTTCCACTCGCCGGTCCAGATCTTCGAGCCGCGAAGCACCGCGTCCGGGTTGACGACATTGACCCTGATCTGCGCCTCCGCGCCCTCCAGCGCCAGACAGCGGGCGAGATGGATCTCGGCGGCCTTGGCGGTGCAATAGGCGGCAGCGTTGGGCGATGCGGCAAGGCCGTTCTTGGAGGCGACGAAGACGACGTTGCCGCCAATCTTCTGCGCGCGGAACAGCCGGAACGCTTCCCGCGAGACCAGGAAATAACCGGTCGACAATATGTCCATGTTCTTGTTCCACAGCGCCAGCGTCGTCTCCTCGATCGGCGCCGAGGAGGCCAGCCCTGCGTTCGACACCAGAATGTCGATGCCGCCGAACTCGACCGCCGTCTCGGCAAAGCCCGAAATGACCTGATCCTCCGAGGTGACGTTGATCAACACCGGGCGGACGAAATCCTTGCCGTAGACTTTCGCCAGTTCGTCATTGGCGCCGGCCAGCGCTGTCTCGTCGATATCGGCCAGCACGACGCAGGCGCCTTCGCGCAGCAGGCGGTTGGCCGTGGCGCGGCCGATGCCGCCGGCGCCGCCGGTGACCAGCGCGATCTGGCCGGCAAGCGACTTCGGCTTCGGCATGCGCTGCAGCTTCAGGTCCTCGAGCAACCAGTATTCGATGTCGAAGGCTTCCTGTGCGGGCAGCCCGACATAGGACGAGACGGTGGAGGCGCCGCGCATGACGTTGATGGCGTTGACATAGAATTCGCCCGAAATGCGCGCCGTCGCCTTGTCGCCGGCGAAGGTGAACATGCCGACGCCGGGCATCAGGTAGACCACGGCATTGGGATCGCGGATGGCGGGCGAATCCGGATGCTTGCAGCCCTCGTAATAGGCCTGGTAGCCGACGCGATAGGCTGCGATGTCGTCGGCAAGCCGCGCAATCACCGCATCGACATCGGGCTTGGCCGGATCGAATTCGATGACCAGGGGGCGGATCTTGGTGCGCAGGAAATGGTCGGGGCACGACGTGCCGAGTGCCGCCAGCGGGCGCAGATCCCTGGAATTCACAAATTCGAGCACGGCGGCGGAATCATCGAAATGGCCTGTTTTGTGGCTCTTTTCCGAGATCAGGCCGCGAATCCTCGGCATCAGTTTGGCCGCGATGGCACGGCGCTCGGTGGCGTCGAGTGCCTTGACCTCCTCACCGCCGAAGATAGCGACACCCTCGGAGCGGCGCTCGAACCATTCGATCGCCTGGTTGATCACCGAGATCGTCGTCTCGTAGCATTCCCGGGGAGTGTCGCCCCATGTGAACAGGCCGTGGCTTTCGAGGATGACGCCCTTGGCATCGGGGTGTTCGAGGCAGAATTTCTCCAGCCAAAGACCAAGCTCGAACCCGGGACGCTTCCACGGCAGCCAGCCGATGGCGTCGCCGAAGATTTCTTTCGTCAGCGCCTTCGAATCCTTGGCGGCGGCAATGGCGATGATGGCATCGGGATGCATGTGGTCGACAAAAGGCTTCGGCACGTAGGCATGCAACGGCGTGTCGATAGAGGCCGCGCGCGGATTGAGGTTGAAGGTGCAGTGGGGCAGGAAGCCGACCATTTCATCTTCG
The DNA here is from genome assembly GCF_040321125.1 of Mesorhizobium sp. M0518. Classification (NCBI taxonomy): domain Bacteria; kingdom Pseudomonadati; phylum Pseudomonadota; class Alphaproteobacteria; order Hyphomicrobiales; family Phyllobacteriaceae; genus Mesorhizobium; species Mesorhizobium sp. M0518. The sequence continues at coordinate 58,947 of NZ_JAMYQY010000014.1, read as the reverse complement.
TGCTCGACGCCGCGATAGAGGCCTTTGAGCGCGCGCAGCTTGTCCATGTAGAGCGTGGCAAAGCCGTCCAGCTTGATCGAGGCGCTGTCGCCGCCCGAGCCCTTGACCCAAAGCACTTCGACATCCTCGCCGGTGAGCGGGTCTCTCTGCCATATCTTCGAGGAGGTGTTGCCGCCGCCATAGTTGGTGACGCGCTTGTCGGAACCAAGTGTGTTCGAGCGGTAGACCAGAAGTTCCGGCCCGCTCATAGCGTGAGCCTTGGCTTCGTCCCACAGATTGGCGAGGCGCGCGCCGGTGCGCTTGTCGAGCATAAGAAATCCTCCCGAAGGCACGCAAAAGGCGCGGCCATTTGGTTCGAATTTCCACGGAAGCAGCCGGCTTGTCAATCACAAACGATCAAGATCGATCATATTGCACTGCACAATGAAATTATATGATCGGAAATGATTGACACTGCGCGTTTTGGGTGCCTAGATGCTCTGGCAGGGAGGAACCATGCACGAAAAAGAGCGCCATAGGATCATTCTGTCCGCCGTCCAGGAAAAGCCTGTTGTGACGGTGCAAGAGATGGTCGACCTGACGGAGTCCTCCGAGGCGACGATCCGGCGCGATATCGCGGCTCTCCACGTCCAGAAGCGCCTGCGCCGCGTCCGCGGCGGCGCCGAGGCAATCTCGCCGCCGCAGTTCATCGGGCTGGCCGGCCGGCCCTTTTCCGTCAACGAAACCATCAACGCCTCGCAGAAGCGGGCGATTGCGCGTGAAGCGGTCGAGCTGTGCAAGGACGGCGAACCGATCATCATCAATGGCGGCACCACCACCTTCCAGATGGTGCATTTCCTGACCGGCCGCCGCATGCCGATCTTCACCAATTCGTTCCCGATCGCCGAGCACCTGCTCAAGCACTCCAAGAACACGGTGATGCTGTCGGGCGGCACCATCTATCGCGAGCAGAACATCATCCTGTCTCCCTTCGACAATGACGTGACGCGCAATTTCTATGCGCGCCGCATGTTCATGGGCGCGCAGGGGCTGGGGCCGCTTGGCCTGATGGAAGGCGATCCGCTTTTGATCCAGGCGGAGCAGAAGCTGATCGACCAGGCCGACGAGTTGGTGGTGCTGGTCGATTCCTCAAAATTCCGCAAACGCTCCAGCCTGATCCTGTGCGGCCTGTCGCGCATCGCCACCGTCATCACCGATGACGGCATCGAGGATCGCGAAGCCAAGATGCTGGAAACCGCCGGCGTGACGCTGATCGTCGCCCGCACATCCGCAACCAACAAGGAAGAATCTTCACTGCAGGCCTGAGGCCAACTCGCGCTCGCAGCGGCGATGGAATGCAACGCTCAAGGGAGGAAATTCGATGAGCTTCTTGAAGAAATTGATGGTGACGGCTGCATTCTCAGCCGCCATGTTCGTGAATGCCGCCTATGCCGAGAACGTCAAGATCGCGTTGGTGGTGAAGTCGCTCGGCAACGGCTTCTTCGATGCCGCCAACAAGGGCGCCGAAGAGGCGGCCAAGGAACTCGGCGATGTCGACATCATCTACACCGGCCCGACCAAGGCGACCGCCGAAGCGCAGATCGAAGTGGTCAATTCGCTGATCGCGCAGAAGGTCAACGCCATCGCCATTTCGGCCAATGACGCCGACGCGCTGGTACCGGTGCTGAAGAAGGCCATGGAACGCGGCATCACCGTCATCTCCTGGGATTCGGGCGTCGCCAAGGAAGGCCGCCAGCTTCACCTCAACCCGTCCGACACCGGCCTGATCGGCGAGACCATCATCAAGCTTGCCGCCGATTACCTGCCGGAAGGCGGCGAAGTCGCCATCCTGTCGGCCTCCTCGACCGCGACCAACCAGAACGCCTGGATCGATGCGGCCAAGAAGATCCTGCCGGAGAAGTTCCCCAAGATCAAACTTGTCGCCACCGTCTATGGCGATGACGATTCGGCCAAGAGCACTGATGAGGCCAAGGGCCTGTTGAAGTCCTATCCGAACCTCAAGGCGATCATAGCGCCGACCACCGTCGGCGTCGTTGCCGCCGCCCAGGTCGTCACCGATGAGAACTTGATCGGCAAGGTCAATGTCACCGGCCTGGCGCTGCCGTCCGAGTTCAAGAAGTTTATCGACAACGGTTCCAGCCAGGCGGTTGCGCTGTGGAATCCGATCGACCTCGGCTACTCGGCCGTCTACCTCGCCCATGATCTGGCGGTGAAGAAGGAAGAGGCGAAGCCCGGCGCCACGCTGTCGATCGGCCGCGTCGGCAAGGTCACGCTCGACGACACCAACTCGGCTGCGATGGCTCCGCCGTTCCAGTTCGACAAGTCGAACATCGAGAAGTTCTCCAAGATTTATTGATCTGGAGCGCTCTCAAGCTGTCGCGGCGGAGCTCACGTCCCGCCGCGACTTTAAACGGACCTTGTTTCAGGGCTTGATACGACTATGGACACGACAGCCCAACCCGGCACGGTGAAGGAGCAGCCTCTAGCCTCGGCTCCACGCCTGACGCTGTCCGGCATCTCCAAGAGCTTTCCCGGCGTGCGCGCGCTGCACAATGTCAGCCTGTCGCTCTACCCCGGCCAGGTGACGGCGCTGATCGGCGAAAACGGCGCCGGCAAGTCGACGCTGGTCAAGATCATGACCGGCATCTACCAGCCCGACGAGGGTACCATCAGCATCGACGGCCAGGCAGTCACCCTGCCCAGCGCGCATGCCGCCGTCGGCTATGGCGTTACTGCCATCCATCAGGAAACCGTGCTGTTCGACGATTTGACGGTCGCCGAAAACATCTTTCTCGGCCACGCGCCGCGCACGCGTTTGCGCACCATCGACTGGCGCACGATGCGCAAAAATGCGCGCGAAGTGCTCGACACCATGCATGCCGGCCATATCGACGCCGATGCGCGCCTGAAGGACCTCGGCATCGCCAACAAGCATCTGGTCGCCGTCGCGCGCGCCATGTCGATCGACGCGCAGATCGTCATCATGGACGAGCCGACCGCCGCGCTTTCGATGAAGGAGATCGAGGAGCTCTTTTTGCTGATCGAGTTCCTCAAGAGCGACGGCAAGGCGATCCTGTTCATCAGCCACAAGTTCGACGAGATCTACCGTATCGCCGACCGCTACACGGTGTTCCGCGATGGCGAGATGGTCGGCGAAGGCCTGATCAAGGATGCCGGCCAGAGCCAGATCGTGCGCCTGATGGTTGGCCGCGCGGTCGATCACATCTTCCCGCAGCGCAAGGCCGAGATCGGCGCGCCGGTGCTCTCCGTTTCCGGCCTGTCGCATCCGACCGAATTCAACGATATCGGCTTCGAATTGCACAAGGGCGAGATCCTCGGCTTCTACGGCCTGGTCGGCGCCGGCCGCAGCGAGGTGATGCAGGCGATATCTGGCATCACCCGCACATCAGCCGGCACGATCACGCTGGAAGGCAAGACGCTCGCGCCGAAATCGGCTGCGGATTCGATCGATGCCGGCATCGTCTACGTGCCGGAGGAACGCGGCAAGCAAGGCGTGGTGATCGGCCTGCCGATCTTCCAGAACGTCTCGCTGCCTTCGCTCAAGCGCACATCCAAGTCAGGCCTGCTGCGGCTGTCGGAGGAGTTTTCGCTCGCCCGCTCCTACACCGAGCGGCTCGACCTCAGGGCCTCCTCGCTCAGCCAGGACGTCGGCACGCTGTCGGGCGGCAACCAGCAGAAGATCGTCATCGCCAAATGGCTGGCGACGTCGCCCAAGGTGATCATCCTCGACGAGCCGACCAAGGGCATCGACATCGGCTCGAAGGCCGCCGTGCACGGCTTCATGGCCGAGTTGGTGGCGCAAGGCCTGTCGGTGATCATGGTGTCATCCGAACTGCCCGAAATCCTCGGCATGTCCGACCGCGTCGTCGTCATGCGTGAAGGCCTTGTCGCGGCGGTCTACGACAACAAGGGGCTGGACGCCGAGACGCTGGTCAGGACGGCAGCGGGGATCGCGGCATGAGAGCTTTCTTGAAATACCGTGAAATCTGGCTGCTCGCGGCCATCGTCGTGCTGATCGGGCTGATCTCGACGCGCTTCCCGGCCTTTGCCGACCCCGGCAATCTGCGCCAGGTGTTCAACGACACCTCGATCCTGATGATCCTAGCGCTGGGCCAGATGGTGGTCATCCTGACCCGGTCGATCGATCTGTCGATGGCGTCCAATCTCTGCTTCACCGGCATGGTGGTGGCGATGCTGAACGCCGCGCATCCGGCAATCCCCATCCCGCTGCTGATCGTCATTGCGCTGGCCGTCGGCCTGGTGCTCGGCGCCATCAACGGCCTTTTGGTCTGGCGGCTGAACATCCCCTCGATCGTGGTGACTTTGGGCACGCTGACCATCTATCGCGGCGCCACCTTCGTGCTGTCCGGCGGTGCCTGGGTCAATGCCGACAAGATGAGCCCGGAATTCATCGGCTTTCAGCGCGCAGCCTTCATCGGCATTCCGGTGCTGTCGTGGATCGCCATCCTGGTCATCGCGCTGTTCTTCGTTTTGATGACGCGCACCGCGCTCGGCCGCTCGATCTACGCCATCGGGGTCAACCCGACGGCTTCCGTCTATGCCGGCATCGATGTCGGCCGCACGAAATTCATCGTCTTCTGCATCTCCGGCATGATCGGCGGCCTGTCAGGCTATCTCTGGATCTCGCGCTATGTGATTGCGTCGGTCGAGGTCGCCAACGGCTATGAGCTCAACATCATCGCCGCCTGCGTCATCGGCGGCATTTCCATCGCCGGCGGCATCGGTTCGGTCGGCGGCGCGGTGCTCGGTGCGCTGTTCCTCGGCATCATCTCCAACGCGCTGCCGGTCATCAACATCTCGCCCTTCTGGCAGATGGCGATTTCGGGCAGCGCCATCATTCTGGCCGTCGTGCTCAACGCGCGCGGCGAACGCCAGCAAGGCCGCATCATCCTGAGAAAGGTGGAGGCGGGGACATGACCGACATCCCTGCCCCGCGCCACATTCCCGACCGGCTCGACAAGCCGCTTCGTTCGGCGATCTTTTCCTGGGAAGCGCTGCTGGTCGTCGTGGCCGTCGCCATCTTCGCCATCAACAGCTTCGCCTCGCCCTATTTCCTCGATCCCTACTCGCTGTCCGATCTGACCTTCAATTTCACCGAGAAGGGCCTGATCGCCTTCGCCATGGCGTTGCTGATCATTTCGGGCGAGATCGACCTGTCGGTGGCCGCCATCATCGCGCTGGCGTCGACCATGATGGGCATGGCGGTGCAGGCCGGCGCCGGCACGCCGGTGCTGGTGGCGATCGGCATCGTCGTCGGGCTCGGCTGCGGCGCCTTCAACGGTCTGCTGGTGACAAGGCTCGGCCTGCCCTCCATCGTCGTCACCATCGGCACGATGAGCCTGTTTCGCGGCATCGCCTTCATCATCCTCGGCGACCAGGCCTACAAGGGCTATCCCTCAAACTTCGCCTTCTTCGGCCAGGGCTATGTCTGGTGGGTGGTGTCGTTCGAACTGGTGCTCTTCCTGATCGCGGCCGTCGTCTACTGGTTCCTTCTGCACCGCACGAGTTTCGGCCGCCGCGTCTTCGCCATCGGCAACAATCCGGTCGCTGCGCAATTTTCCGGCGTGCGCGTCGGCCGCACCAAGTTCATCCTGTTCTGCCTGACCGGGCTGATGTCGGGCATCGCCTCGGTGCTGATCACCTCCCGCCTCGGCTCGACACGGCCGTCGATCGCGCAAGGCTACGAGCTGGAAGTCATCACCATGGTGGTGCTCGGCGGCGTCAGCATCCTCGGTGGCGCCGGCAGCATTCTTGGCGTCGTGCTTGCAGCCTTCATCATGGGACTGGTGACCTTCGGGCTTGGCCTGCTCAACGTGCCCGGCATCGTCATGTCGATCTTCATCGGCCTGCTGCTGATCATCGTCATTGCCTTGCCGATCGTCTGGCGGCGACTCCGCGGAGGGCGTTGATGGCCGAAAAATACGCATTCAAGATGAAGCTCAAGCCCGGCATGAAGGCCGAGTACAAGAAGCGCCATGACGAAATCTGGCCGTCGCTGCTCGCGCTGCTGAAGCAGGCCGGCGTCTCCGACTATTCCATTCATCTCGATGAGGAGACCAATATCCTGTTCGGTGTGCTGTGGCGGCGAGACGACCACGGCATGGACGAATTGCCCAGGCATTCGGTGATGCAGCGCTGGTGGGCTGAAATGGCCGACATCATGGAAACCAGACCGGACAACGAGCCGGTGGCCGTGCCGCTGGAAACAATGTTCCACATGGCATGAGTGCTATGCGCCACATCGCCGTCATCGACATCGGCAAGACCAACGCCAAGGTGGCGCTGGTCGACCTCGCGACGTTGAGCGAGGTGGCGCTGCGCCGAATGGCCAATGTGCCGGTGCGACAGGCGCCCTACCCGCACCACGATGTCGAGGCCTTGTGGGCATTCATCCTCGAAAGCCTTGCCGGCCTCAACCACGAACAGCGCATCGACGCCATTTCGATCACCACCCACGGCGCGACCGGCGTGCTGGTCGACGCGGCGGGTGAACTGGTGCTGCCTGTGCTCGACTATGAGTTCGATGGCCCTGACAGGCTGGCAGCGGATTATGAAGCGATCCGCCCGCTCTTTTCCGAGACCGGCACGCCGCGCCTGCCGCTCGGCCTCAATCTCGGTGCGCAATTCTTCTGGCAGCAGAAAAGCTTCCCGGCCGAATTCGCCAGGGCCGCCGCGATGCTGATGTACCCGCAATACTGGGCGTTGCGCCTGACCGGCATCGCCGCCAACGAAGTTACCTCGCTCGGCTGCCACACCGACCTGTGGAACCCATGGACGGCGGATTTTTCATCGTTGGTCGACAGCCTGGACTGGCGGAGCCTGATGGCGCCGGTGCGGCCGGCCAGGGATCGTCTCGGCCCGATCCTGCCCACTGTTGCGGCGCGAACCGGACTCGATCCGCAAACACCGGTGTTCTGCGGCCTGCATGATTCCAACGCCTCGCTGCTGCCGCATCTGCTGTCCGACAAACCACCTTTCTCCGTCGTCTCGACCGGCACCTGGGTGGTGTCGATGGCGGTCGGCGGCAAACAGATTGCGCTGGATGCCACGCGCGACACGCTGGTCAATGTCAACGCACTCGGCAATCCCGTTCCCTCTGCGCGCTTCATGGGCGGCCGCGAGTTTTCCGTGCTGACCAAGGACCAGCCGGAGCAGTGGACTGAAGATGATGTCGGCGCCGTGTTGGGGCGAAAGATGCTGCTGCTGCCGTCGACCCAGCAAGGCTCGGGCCCATTCCCGCACCATGTCGCAATATGGCTTGATGCCGAGGGCCTGAACAGCGGCCAGCGCTTTGCCGCCATCTCGTTCTATCTGGCGTTGATGACGGCGACCTGCCTCGACTTGATCGGCGCGGACGGTCCGACCACGGTCGAAGGCCCCTTTGCCCGTAACCGGCTCTTTGTCGGCATGCTGGCGGCAGCCACGGCGCGCGCCGTGGTTGCGTCCGAGGCCGCCACCGGCACCAGCATCGGCGCGGCGCTGCTGGCATCCGATCAGCCGGCGACGCACGGCAAGGGCGAAAGAATAGAACCGCCTGTAGACCCGGCCTGGGTTGATTATGCCAGCGCATGGCGCGCGGCAGTGGACGTGCAGGGCTGATCAAAGAATCCGCTTGCCGAAAGCCGACATGACGAAGTTGACCGCGTCGGTGCCGATCCGCGGCTCCAGATCCGCCGTCAGGCCCGACACATCCATCGACAGTAGCCCGCCGGAGAGTGCGATCGCCTCCATCGCCTGATGCGTCTCGCGCACGGTCAGCCCGCCGGAGCCCGCAGCCCAGCCGGCGAATTCGGTCGCGGTCGGCGAATAGCTGACGTGAAAGCCTTGCGTACCAGAGGTGGCGATGCGTATCGCCTCATGCATCAGGTCGCGCATGCCCATGGCGTCAATATCGGTCATGGTGAATGCCGACACGCGCGAATCCTTCAGCACCCGCGCTTCGGCCGGATCGGCGTGACGCAAGCCGACGATGACGACATTTTCCGGCGACAGCTGCGGCTGCAGCGCACCCGCCTTGTGGTCGAGGCCGAGAGTACGCGCCAGCACCGAGCCTTCCGGCAGGTCGATGCCGTCCTCGTCCTCGGGCATCAGGGCGGCGATCGAATCGATCCAGATCAGGCCGAAAGAATGTGTCGCGCGCGCCGTCGCGGTCAGCGCCTTGTGGGCGATGCGCCGGTCTGCGCCTGCGATGAGCCGGACCAGCCCCGATGGCGGCCTCTCGACATCGGCGAGTTCCACGACGTCGAAGTTCATCGCTTCCAGCCGGGCGCCGGTGCCTTCCCGGGCCAGGATGCCGGCAGCTCCCTGCCCGGCCGTGATCTGCACCATCTTGCGACCGGAAAAATCCTCGACGTCGTGCATCGGGGCCTTCTCGACATATTCCGAAGTCATTGCCAAAAGCATGGCGCCATAGCTCATGCGGAAGGCGACGCGGTCGCCGACGGAGGGCCTCGGATCGGCATCGGCGACGTCGAGCAGCAGATGATCGCTGGAGGCGCCCAGCACCCGTATCCCCTTGGCGATCGGCGTCAGCCCCTCGACCAGCACGTCCTCGCGGCCGATATTGGCGATGGCGCGCAGCCTGTCGCCCTCGTCGGGGAAGACCGGCTGGTTGCCGAAGGCGTCATAGCCGGATTGGCCGATCGGCCGTGACGGCTTGAGCTTGACCTCGATGATGTCGCTGGTCAGCCGGCAGGCATCGGGTTCGAGCTCCGCCCACGGCGTGTCGCGGAAGGTCTCGACGCCGCCTTGCAGGATCGCCTCGCCGACCCGCAGATTGTTGATGCCGGCCGGCAGTCTGCCTTCGAGCAGCAGCGGCAGCGACGACGAGGCACCGCCGGAGATCACGTCGAGGCTTCTGCCGGACAGGCGCTCGGTCTTGTAGGCATGGGCGACGAGTTGGCCGAGATTTTCCGGCGTCGGCATGATGGCGCCGAAACAGCCGAGATTGGTGCCGATGCCGGCAATGCGAACGCCCTTGAACTGCAGTATCTGCTCGACCGTCGGAATAAGGTCATTTGGCCAGATGCCTTCGCGCAGATCGCCGAGATCGATCATCAGCATGATGTCGTGGACACGGCCCATGCGCTCGGCGATGCGCGAAATCTCGCGGATGGTGGCGAGTTCCGACTGCAGGCTGATGTCGACGGTGCGTACCACCTCCTCAACCCGCGCCATCGGCGGGCTGCGCAACAGCATGATCGGCGCGTTGATGCCGCTGTCGCGCAGCCGGCGGATGTTCTCGAAGCGCGATTCGGCGATGCCGGCGACACCGCCGCGCAGCATGGCGCGCGCCACTTGCGGCATGCCGCAAGTGCCCTTGGTGACGCCGAATACTTTTATGCCCGACAGCGCGCAACGCTCGACGATCGTGCGCGCATTGCGCTCGATGCGGCCAAGGTCGATGGCGACTTGCGGCCCCGACATTTCTAGCCTCCGTAAACCAGCCCTTGCGGGTCGATCTCCGGCTTGCGGCCGGCAACGAGATCGGCAAGGAATTTGCCGGAGCCGCAGGCCATGGTCCAGCCGACATGGCCGTGGCCGGTGTCGAGATAGAGGTTCTTGTAGCGCGCCTGGCCGATGACCGGCACCGAGTTGGGCATCATCGGCCGCAGGCCCGCCCAGAACACAGCCTTCTTCTCGTCGAAGGCACCCGGGAAAAGATCCTTGCCGGTGCTGATGATCGTCTTGAAATCGGCGGGCTTGAAAGTTCGATCGAAGCCGGTGAATTCAGCCGTCGAGGACATCCGCAAGCGGTTGCCCAGCCGGGAATAGCCGATCAGCCGGTCCTCGTCGGCGCCGCCCATGGTCGGTCCCTTGCTTTCGTCCTCCAAGGGAATCGTCGCGGTATAGCCTTTTACCGGATAGACAGGCAGGTCGATGCCGTAGCGGCGCCCGAGCAGGCCGCTCTCCGGTCCCATCGAGATGACCACGGCATCGCCAGCGACCGGGCCGGCCGACGTCATCACCGCGCGCACATGATCGCCCTCGATGTCGAGGCCTTCGACTGTCGTTGCGAACAGGAATTTGACGCCGAGCTTCTCGGCAGCATAGGCGGCCAGCCTGTCGACAAACTGCTTGGAATCTCCGGTCTGGTCGGTTGGCGAATAGACGCCACCGGCAATCTTGTCCTTGACGCCGGCAAGGCCTGGTTCCAGCTCGACCAGCCGGTCGCGGCCGACGATTTCGATCGGCAGGCCGTGCTTGGCAAGATAACGGTAATTGTCGGTACCGGTGTCGAGGCTCTTTTGCGAGCGGAAGAAATAGAGGATGCCCTTCTTGCGCTCGTCGTAGTGGATGCCGGTGGCTTCCGAAAGCGCATTGATGCAGTCGCGCGAATAGAGCGCGAGCCTGAGCTTGATGTCGGTGTTGGCGCGCAGGCGCGCCACCGTGCACTGGCGCAGGAAACGCAGGCTCCAGGCGAGGAAATAGGGATCGAGGCGCAGCCTGACCTTGATGCCGAGATCATGGTTGTAGAGCCCGCGCAGGAAGGTCTTCAAAGCCGCCGGCGAGGCCCAGGCGGTGGCGTCACCCGGTGACACCAGGCCGGCATTGGACTGGCTGGTGCCTTGTGCCGCCGCCGGATGGCGCTCGATCACTGTCACCTCATGGCCGTCGCTGGCCAGATAATAGGCGGCCGCCGTACCGACGACACCGGCCCCGAGCACCGTTATTTTCATGCCATCCCCCAAGATCTCCTCGCGGCGCGGCGCCTCCGCGCCTTGCCGCGAATGCCTTCAATAGCGCTTCACTGCCCGCCTTGCGAGCCCTTGGGAGAACCCGGCTCAGCCGCGCGCGGAGTTCTTGCCGGTCAGGATGCGCTCCCAGGCGAGCGCGTCGGCGACGATCTGGTCGAGATCGTCGCGTTGCGGGGTCCAGCCGAGCTCGGCGCGGGCGAGATCCGAATTGGCGACCACCGCCGCGGCGTCGCCAGGGCGACGGTCGCCCATCTTCACCTCGAAATCACGGCCAAAGGCGCGGCGCACGCTGTCGATGACCTCTAGCACCGAATAGCCATGGCTGTAGCCGCAATTGGCGACGAGGCTGGTGCCCCCGGCGCGCAGCCGCTGCAGGGCCAGGCGATGCGCCGCCGCCAGGTCGCTGACATGGATGTAGTCGCGCATGCAGGTGCCGTCCGGCGTCGGATAATCGGTGCCGAACACCTGCATGAACGGCCGCTTGCCAAGTGCCGTCTCGCAGGCAACCTTGATCAGATGAGTGGCGCCCGGCGTCGACTGGCCGGTGCGGCCCTTCGGGTCGGCGCCGGCGACGTTGAAGTAGCGCAGCGCGGTATAGCGCAGGCCATGCGCGATCGACGCGTCGCGCAGCATCCACTCACTCATCAGCTTGGACAGGCCATAGGGCGATTCCGGCGACAGGCGGGCGTCCTCGCGCACCGGCTCCAGGCCGGCTCCGCCATAGACGGCGGCGGTCGAGGAAAAGATGAAATTGGGCACGCCTTCGCGCACCGCGGTTTCGATCAGCGTGCGCGTCTTCGAGGTGTTGTTCTCATAGTAGCTGAGCGGGTCGGCAACCGATTCCGGAACCACGATCGAGCCGGCGAAATGAATGATCGCGTCGACCTTGTTCTCCCTGATGACCGAGCCGACCAATTCCCGGTCGGCGACATCGCCGACGACCAGCTTGGCCTCGGGCGCCACCGCCCATTCGAAACCGGTGGAAAGACGGTCGAGAACGACCACGCTTTCGCCGGCATCCAGCAGCTCCCAGACCATATGGCTGCCGATGTAACCGGCGCCGCCTGTAACCAAAACCGTCATCCGCGTCCTCGCTTATCCAAGATTTATCGGAAACTGTCTCAACCCCCGCTCTACTGGAAAGCCCGCCGCATGACCATTGGAACCCGTGGTAACCGGCATTGCCGGCCAGTGGCATCGTCCTGAAACAAAGTTGATCCACATCAAGGGAATAGGCCACGATCCGTGGTCGTTAGGAACAGGTCCGGGGCGTGGCATTTTGACCAAAAAGGCCAGGTGGACGACCAACAGGCCAATGATTATGATCCCGCGCAAAAATTGGGAAGTCGACATGAACTATCAGCGGTTCTTCGAGGAAGCGATCGACCAGCTCCATGCCGAGCGTCGCTACCGCGTTTTCGCCGACCTGGAGCGCATCGCGGGCAAGTTCCCGCGCGCCATCTGGCGTTCCAATGGCCGCGCCGAGGAAATCACCGTCTGGTGCTCCAACGACTATCTCGGCATGGGCCAGCATCCCGACGTCATCGCCGCTTTCCAGAACACGGCAGGCAAGATGGGTTCGGGCGCCGGCGGCACCCGGAACATTTCCGGCACCTCGAACCCGCTGGTCGAGCTCGAGGTGGAGCTTGCCGACCTGCACGACAAGGAAGCGGCACTGGTCTTCACCTCCGGTTTCGTCTCCAACGAAGCCTCGATCTCGACCATCGCGAAGCTTTTGCCCAACTGCCTGATCATCTCGGACGAATTGAACCACGCCTCGATGATCGAAGGCGTGCGGCGTTCCGGCGCCGAGAAGAAGATCTTCCGCCACAACGACGTGGCGCATCTGGAAAGCCTTTTGCAGGCGGCGGGGCGCGAACGCGCCAAGCTGATCGTCTTCGAAAGCGTCTATTCGATGGATGGCGACATCGCGCCGATCAGAGAGATCGTCGAGCTCGCCGAGCGCTACAACGCCATGACCTATATCGACGAGGTCCATGCCGTCGGCATGTACGGGCCGCGCGGCGGCGGCATCACCGAGCGCGAAGGCCTGGCCGACCGCATCGACATCATCGAAGGCACGCTGGCCAAGGCATTCGGCACGCTGGGCGGCTACATCACCGGCACCAGCGCCGTGATCGACGCCGTGCGTTCCTATGCGCCGGGCTTCATCTTCACCACGGCACTGCCGCCGGCGATCGCGGCCGCCGCGACCGCGTCGATCCGCCATCTCAAGCGCTCGCAGGCCGAGCGCGACGCCCAGCAGCAGCAGGCGAGCCGAACCAAGCAGATCCTGTCGGCCGCCGGCCTGCCGGTGATGGACTCGCCGACCCATATCGTGCCGGTCCTGGTCGGCGATCCCGAGGCCTGCAAGATGGCCAGCGACCGCCTGCTCGGCGTGCACGGCATCTACATCCAGCCGATCAACTACCCGACCGTGCCGCGCGGCACCGAGCGGCTGCGCATCACGCCGACGCCGTTCCATTCCGATGCGCTGATTGCCGAATTGCAGGATGCGCTGGTCGAGACCTGGGATGCGCTCGGCATCCCCTATGGCTCCGCCGGGCGGCCTTCGGTGGCCAAGAGCGACCGCATCATTCCCCTGCTGGTGCCCAAGTCGGGCGGCTGAAGCCGTTTGAAACTCGGCTCCGGCGGCTATCTGGCTCGCCGGAGCGATTTTCAATCCGCGCTTCGTCGGCGGCTCAAATAGCCTTCATCCAATTTGCCAGCCGGTGCGCCGCTTCCTCGATCTGGTCGAGGCGGCGGTGGAAACACAACCGCAAAAACGCCTCGCCGCCGGGGCCGAAAGCGGTGCCTGGCGCCAGGCCGACATTGGCCTTGTCGACAATGTCGAAGGCAGCGGTGCGTGAATCGGTGATGCCGTCGACAGTGAAAAACAGATAGAACGCGCCCTGCGGCACGGTGAACCGAGCACGATCCGTGGCACCGAGGATGCCGCAGACAAGGTCACGCGCCTTGCGCGCCCGCTCCACCTGTTCGGCAACGAAGGCATCGCCCCCGTCAAGCGCGGCGGCCGCGCCGCGCTGCATGAACTGGGCGACGCCGGAGTTCGAATACTGGATCAGGTTCTCGAACACCTGCTGCAAGCTCGGATGCGTCTTGATCCAGCCGACGCGCCAGCCGGTCATCGCCCAGTTCTTGGAGAAGGAGTTGACATAGAGGATGCGGTCTTCCGCCGACGCGATGTCGAGGAAGGACGGCGCGCGGCCGTGGCCATAGTGGAAAAGCGAATAGATCTCGTCCGCGATGATCCAGAGGTTTTTCGCGCGCGCCAGATCGAGGATGGCCTGCAAGGTCTCATGATCGGCGGTCCAGCCGGTCGGATTCGACGGCGTGTTGATGAACAGCGCCTTTGTGCGCGGCGTAATCGAAGCCGCGATCTTCTCGACGTCGCAGGACCAGCCATTGCCGGAATTATCGAGCGTGACCGCGACCGGAACGGCTCCCGCTATCGCTGCTGCAGCATCGAAATTCGGCCAGGCCGGCGACAGATAAACCACCTCGTCGCCCGCGCCGGCGAGCGCGTCGAGCGCCAGCTGGATGGCATGCATGCCGGAGCCGGTGACGATGAATTCTTCCTCCGGGAAGGTCTTGCCGAAATGCTTGGCATAGTAGCGGGAGAGCGCCTGCCTGAGATCGGGGATGCCCCTTTGCCAGGTGTAGAATGTCTCCCCGCCGGCCAGCGCCTTCGACGCGGCATCAGTGATGAAGGCCGGCGTCGGCAGGTCGCCCTCGCCGGCCCAGAGCGGAATCATGCCTTCGCGCAGGCGGCCGTAGTTGACGACGGCGACAATGCCGCTTTCGGGTGCCGCACGGGCCTCGGTGCGCAAGCTGTCGATCAGGGTCATGGGCGGGTCCGTTTTGGTCTGCGGTTTTCGTCTGCGGTCCTTACCAGATGCGAAAACAGAAAACCCCGGCCGCGAACGACCGGGGTTTTGGTCCAGCAAATGCTGCCCGTGGTCAGCGCCTGGCGAGCAGATCGCGAATTTCGGTGAGCAGAGCGACATCGGCGGGCGGCGGAGCGGCCGGAGCAGCGGGCTTCTCGCGCTCAAGCCGCCTGCGCATGTTGTTCACCGCCTTGACCATCAGGAAGATGATGAACGCGAGAATGAGGAAGTTCAGCGCCACGGTGATGAAGCTGCCATAGGCAAAGACCGCGCCCTGCTTCTTGGCATCGGCCAGCGAGGTCGCGTTGACGGCTGAGGACAATCCGAAGAAATAGTTGTTGAAGTCCAATCCGCCGAAAATCGCACCGACGATCGGCATGATGATGTCGTTGACAAGGGAATCGACGATCTTGCCGAAGGCCGCGCCGATGATGACGCCGACCGCAAGGTCCATCACATTGCCCTTGGAAATGAATTCCTGGAATTCTTTCAGCATTCGACCCTCCTTGTCGTGACTGGCCAAGCTGCCGTTTCCGTCCTTGCGGCATCGACCTGAGGCAACATAACAAAAACCTCCGGTTGCAACATCGATAAAAGGGAGAAAACAACCGCTTTCTTCTTACCTGACGGCACCTTGCTTGTACTGTCTGAATATCGCGGTCGCGATCATGCTTCCAAAGCCGCAATGGACTCGGACGCCAAGCTGTGATTGCGTCCGGGCAAGCCGGATAGAAAGACGGCAGAGGAGGAAAGTCCAAGCGTGCAGGGCTTGTTCATCGTCATCATCGCGATCGCCTATGTGACGCTGCTGTTTGCCATCGCCAGCATCGGCGACCGCCGCTCGGCCATCTCCGAGCCGAGCCGGGGGCGGCCTTTCATCTACGCGCTTAGCCTCGCGATCTACTGTACGTCCTGGACTTTCTTCGGCTCGGTCGGTCTTTCTTCCGAACGCGGCCTCGAATTCCTCGGCATCTATACGGGCCCGGTGCTCGTCTTCGTGTTCGGCTTCCCGCTGCTCAACCGCATCGTGCGGCTGGCCAAGACCGAGAAGATCACCTCGATCGCGGATTTCCTCGGCGCGCGCTACGGCAAGAGTTTCACCGTCGCGGCGATCGCCACGCTGATCGCCACCATCGGCGCGGTGCCCTATATCGCACTGCAGTTGAAGGCGATCTCCGGTTCGGTCAGCCTGATGGTCGAGCACTATACGGGATCGCCGCCTTCGTTCGATCCCTTCGTCAGCGACATCTCTCTGGTCGTCGCCATGCTCCTGGCGCTGTTCGCGGTGCTGTTTGGAACCCGTCACGCCGACGCCACCGAACACCAGGATGGGCTGGTGCTGGCGGTGGCGGTCGAAACCGTGGTCAAGCTCGCCGCCTTCCTGGCGATCGGCCTGATGGTCACCTTCCTGATCTTCGGCGGCCCGGGCGACATGTTCGACAAGCTCGCTGAGAACGCGCAGGTCCGACAGGCGATGAGCTACAACACCTCGCTCGCCACCTGGCTGGTGCTGACGTGCCTCAGCGGTTTTGCCATCATCATGCTGCCGCGGCAGTTCTACGTCACCATCGTCGAGAACCGCGGCGAGGCCGAACTGCGCACCGCGACATGGGTGTTTCCGCTCTACCTCGTGGCGATCAACCTGTTCGTACTGCCGATCGCCTTCGCCGGCCTTTCGCTGGTCGGCACCGGGACCAGCAGCGATCTCTACGTGCTGTCGCTGCCCCTGTTCAGCGGTCATGATGTGCTGGCGATGGCGGCTTTCATCGGCGGCCTGTCGGCGGCGACGGCGATGGTGATCGTCGAAAGCGTGGCGCTGTCGATCATGATCTCCAACGACCTCGTCATTCCATTGTTCGTGCGCCGTCTGCTCAAGACCTCGACCTCCGAGACCGAGGACTGGTCGACGCTCATCCTCAATGTGCGGCGCGGGGCGATCTTCATCCTCTTGTTCATCGCCTTCCTTTATTATCGCGAGAGCACCGACAGCGCGCGGCTGTCGTCGATCGGCCTGATGTCGTTCGCGGCCATCGCCCAGTTCGCGCCGGCGCTGATCGGCGGGCTGATCTGGCGCGGCGCCAATGGTCGGGGTGCGGCACTTGGCATGGTCGCCGGCATCCTCGTCTGGGGTTACACGCTGCTGTTTCCGTCGCTTGCGGCACCCGATACCGGCATCATCGTGCACGGGCTGTTCGGCTTCGAGGCGCTGCGGCCACAGGCCCTGTTCGGCACCGTCGCCGAACCGCTGAACCACGGCGTGCTGTGGAGCCTGTCGATCAACGCGGTGTTCTTCGTGCTGGGCTCGCTCTCGCGCGCGTCGGTGCCGCTGGAGCGCATCCAGGCGTCGATCTTCGTGCCGCGCGATGCCGGCCCGATGCCCAGCCTGCGCCGCTTCCGCACCGCCATCACCGTCAACGACCTCAAGGATACGATCGGGCGCTATCTCGGCGTCGAGCGCACCGAGCGCTCTTTCCAGTCGTTCGAAAAGACCAACGGAGCCTCGCTGCACGGCAACGAGCAGGCGAGCATGGACGTCATCCGCTTTTCCGAGCAATTGCTGGCCAGCGCCGTCGGCTCCTCCTCGGCACGCCTGATCCTGTCGCTGCTGTTTCGCCGCCACGACCGCGAATCCAGGGATGCTTTCCGCTTGCTCGACGACGCCACCGAGGCGCTGCAGCACAACCGCGACCTGTTGCAGATCGCGCTCGACCAGATGGAACAGGGCATCACCGTCTTCGATCGCGATTTCCGCCTGATCTGCTGGAACCGCCAATATCGGGCGTTGTTCGACCTGCCCGACGAGATGGGCCAGGTCGGCGTCTCGCTCGACCGCATCCTGCGCCATCTCGCCGAACGCGGCGACATCCCCGCCGATCAGCGTGTGGCCATGCTCAACCGGCTGACCAGTTTCGTCAGCCCATGGCAGATGGAGCTGAAAACCTCGGGCCGCATCCTGGAACTGCGCTCCAACCCGATGCCGGACGGCGGCATCGTCGCCACCTATGCCGACATTTCCGGGCGCGTGGAACAGGATCTGGCGCTGAAGCGTGCCAATGAATCGCTGGAACAGCGCGTCAAGACCCGCACCATCGAACTGACCCGGGTCAATGAGGAGCTGGCGCAGGCGCAGATGCTGGCCGAGGAGGCCAATCTCGGCAAGACGCGCTTCCTCGCCGCCGCCGGCCACGACATCCTGCAGCCGCTGAACGCCGCCCGGCTCTATTGCTCCTCGCTGATCGAGAAGGCCGGCAAGGGGCCTGCCGGCAAGGCGGCCGTCAACATCGAATCCTCGCTGGAATCGGTCGAGACGATTCTCGGCGCCGTGCTCGACATCTCCCGCCTCGATGCCGGCGCAATGAAGCCGGACGATACCGCCTTCAACCTCGACGGATTGCTGCGCCAGATCGGCAACGACTTCCGGCCGCTCGCCGCCGAAAAGAAGCTCGCGCTGACCATCATGCCGTCATCGCTGACAGTGACGACGGATCGCAATCTGCTGCGCCGCCTGATCCAGAACCTCGTTTCCAACGCCATCAAATACACGCGCCACGGCCGCGTGCTGGTTGGCGTCAGGCGGCGCGGCGAACTGGCCGAGATCCAAGTGATCGACACCGGCATCGGCATCGCCGGCGACAAGCTGAACACCGTCTTTCGCGAATTCACCCGGCTCGACGAGGGCGCGCGCGAGGCCGAAGGCCTCGGTCTCGGCCTCTCCATCGTCGACCGCATCGCCCGGGTGCTGCGCCTGGAGATCCGGATCTTTTCCACCCCTGGCAAGGGCACGCGCTTCTCCGTCATCCTGCCCGTGGCGGCCGTGCAGGAGCCGCGGCGCGAGATCGAAACCAGGGCTCCTGCCCGCGCGACGGCTTCGCTGGCCGGGCTGCACGTGCTGTGCATCGACAACGACGCCCGCATCCTCGAAGGCATGCGGCTCCTGCTCGAAGGCTGGGGTTGCAACGTCGACACCGTGGCCGGTTCAAAGGATCTGGAGACCGCGAAGATACACCGCCCGGACATCGTTCTTGCCGACTACCATCTCGACGGCGAAACCGGTCTCGAACTCGTCGTCAGGCTGCGCGCGATCCATGGCGACAACCTGCCGGCCGTGCTGGTCACAGCCGACCGCTCCAACGAGGTGCGCACGGCCGCCGGCGGGCTCGAGATTGCGGTGATCAACAAACCGCTCAAACCAGCGGTACTGCGCTCGATGATGGCCAGGGTCAGGCCGCTGGCACCGGCGGCCGAATAGCATCAAAGGCGCCCGGTCTCAGCCCTGGTGTCCGAGGGTGGCGTCCTAGAGCATTTCACCGTTTCACGGAAACGGCGTTCTGCTCTAACTCTTTGTTTTAACGCAATTCTAGACGGAAAACCGCTTCACACTTTTCCTAGAATTGCTCTAGGCCAGGCCGTCGACCATCTGGGAACTGCGGAACCGGGGCCGTCCGGCATTGCCCGCCACAGGCGGACGATGCTCGCGAAAGGCCATTGCAAGCGTCCTCAGCGCCTCGCGGGACTTGGCGTCCGTCAGCGTCGAAAGCAGCACGATCTCGGAAGGCGGCAGCGCCGGAAGCCCGAATTTCCGGCTGACCTCGATGGTGCCGGATGGGGCAAGCCGGCAGGAAAATACCGAGGCTGCGAGGCCGGCCGAGACGGCCTCCGCGACGGCGAAGGAGCCGCAGCCGAGGAACACCTCCGTCCACGGTATTCCGACAGCGTCGAGCGCGCGGGTCGTGATGTTGCGGATACCGCAGGATGGCGAGGATGCCGCCAGGCGCAGCGGCTCGTCGGCCCGGTGGATGAAGTCGGGCGCGGCGTACCAGCCGAAATGTTCGGGCGCCAGCACTTCACCATCGCGCCGGTCGTCCTCCCGGCGGATGATCGCCGCGTCGATCTCACCGCGATCGAAAGCGTCCAGCAGGTCGTGTGAATCATCGAGCCGCACTTCGATGGTGAGCGCCGGGTCATGCGCGTTGAGCCGCGCCAGCAATGTCGGGACTTCCGCGCCTCCGACATGGGTGGCGATGCCCAGTGTGAAGCGGCGGCGCACCGAAGACAGGCTGGCAATGGCGCGATCGTGTGCCGCGAGGAAGTCGCGTGCGGGCTGGAGAAACACCGCGCCCTGCGCCGACAAGCGCACCAGCCGAGGCGTGCGCTCGATCAATTTCTGGCCGACGCGCTCTTCCAGCCGCTTCAGCTTCACGCTGATTGCTCCTTGCGTGCTGCCAAGAGCCTCGGCCGCCCGCGTAAAGCTCTGAAGATCGGCGATGGCGACGAATGTTTTCACAGCGTCTACGTCCAGCGTCATGTCAGCTATCCGCACTTGTTGTCTCTGAAATAGCCAACCATGCAATTCTAAAATGATCAAGCCTCGCCTACCATGGGCCATACGCGCGCCGGGCGAGCTGCAATGGATTCGCCGATTGCCGACAAATACGTTCGAAAGGTTGAACCATGCCCACTGCCCTGACCCGCCGCGGCATCATCGTTCTGTTTGCCGCCTGCCTGGCGTGCCTGATGTTCGGTCTGGAGATTTCAAGCGTTCCCACGATCCTGCCGACACTGGAGCAGGTGCTGCATGCCGACTTCAAGCAACTGCAATGGGTGATGAACGCCTATACGATCGCGGTCACGACGGTGCTGATGGCGGTCGGCACGATCGCCGATCGTTACGGGCGCAAGCGTGTCTTTCTGGTCGCCATCGCCGCCTTCGGCCTGACATCACTGATTTGCGGCGTCGCCGAAAGCGTCTCCACGCTCATTGTCGCCCGGTTTCTGCAGGGCCTGAGCGGCGGTGCGATGCTGATCTGCCAGCTTGCCGTGCTGTCTCATGAATTCCGGGAAGGGCGCGAACGCGCCGTCGCATGGGGCTGGTGGGGCGTCATCTTCGGCATCGGCCTCGGCTTCGGCCCCATCATCGGCGGCGGCATCGTCGCGGTCTCGAGCTGGCAATGGGTATTTCTTGTCCACGTGCCGGTTGCTGCGCTGGCATTCGCCCTCGCTCTGATGGGCGTCCACGAATCGAAGGACCCGCAGGCGGGCAAGCTCGACATAGCGGGCATCCTGACGCTGTCACCGTCGGTCTTCTGTCTCGTCTTCTACATCATCCAGGGGCCGGATCTGGGTTTCTCCAGCCCAACCGCGCTGGCGATCCTCGGCATCTCGATAGTGAGCTTCATCGCCTTCCTCATTGCCGAGAAGGTCAGCCAGCGGCCGATGTTCGACTTCTCGGTCTTCCGGATCCGACCCTTTTCCGGCGCCATCGTCGGCTCGGCGGCGATGAACCTCAGCTATTGGCCTTTCATGATCTACCTGCCGATCTGGTTCCACGCCGGGCTCGGCTATGACACCGTCTCCACCGGCCTTGCCCTGCTTGCCTACACGCTGCCGACGCTTGTGCTGCCGCCCTTGGCAGAGCGCTTTTCG
This sequence comes from Mesorhizobium sp. M0518, assembly GCF_040321125.1. Lineage (NCBI taxonomy): Bacteria > Pseudomonadati > Pseudomonadota > Alphaproteobacteria > Hyphomicrobiales > Phyllobacteriaceae > Mesorhizobium > Mesorhizobium sp. M0518. The sequence continues at coordinate 37,877 of NZ_JAMYQY010000014.1, read as the reverse complement.
CTGCGTTATCGGCCCGGCATCATCATTCCGGCGGGCCTCGTCATCATCGGCGTCGGGTTCATCCTGATGAAGTTCGGCAGCGCCGCCGCGCAGCCGGATTGGCTGACGATGCTGCCCGGCTGCCTGATCGCGGGGATGGGTCTGGGAATAACCAACACACCTGTCACCAACACGACGACGGGTTCCGTTTCGAGCGACCGCGCCGGCATGGCCTCCGGCATCGACATGAGCGCCCGCATGGTTTCGCTGGCGGTAAACATCGCGGTGATGGGCTTCATCCTGGCCAGCGGTGTGCTGGCGCATCTGAGGCATGCGCTGCCCGACCTCGACGCTGCCCAATTGCGTCTTCTCGCCGAAGCTATCGCTGCTGGAAATCCCATCTCCGGGCTCGCCGGGACCGTCGCCCAGGATGCGCTGCGCAACGGCTTTGGCTGGGTCATGCTCTATGGCGGGATCGGCGTCTGGATCATGGCCGCCATCAGTTTCGCAAGCTTCAACGCCCGGCCGATGCGGCGGACGGAGGTTCAGTGCTCTGATTGAACACTATTCTGATTGAACAGGCGCCCTGGCGATCAACCCGCCGGCTGCAGCGGGTCGCTGCCGATCTTGGACAGAAGGATCACCGCCTGCGTGCGGCTGTCGACGCCGAGCTTCTGCAGGATGGCGGAGACATGCGCCTTGATGGTGGCCTCCGATACGCCGAGTTCATAGGCGATCTGCTTGTTGAGCAGGCCCTCGGCCAGCATGCCCAGCACCCGTGTCTGCTGCGGCGTCAAAGCCTGCAGCCGCTTGATAAGGTCCGATATTTCGGGATCGCGCTCGATGCCGAGATCGACGCCGGCTGGTGCTGCGATGTCGCCGGCAAGCACCGATTGCACGGCGCTGCGGATCTCTTCCATGCTGGCCGATTTGGAGATAAAGCCGGAAGCGCCGAGGTCGAGCGCCCGCCTGATGGTCGCCGGATCGTCGTGGGCCGACACCACGACCAGCGGCACCGCCGGATGGATGCCGCGCAGCGAGACCAGGCCGGAGAGCCCGCTGGCGCCCGGCATCGACAGGTCGAGCAGCACCAGATCGACGTCCTCGTTGGCCACGACCAGCGCCTTGGCGCTCTCGAAATCGCCGGCTTCGTGGATGGCGGCGACGTTGCCGATGCCGGCGAGCGCTTCGCGCAGCGCACCGCGAAACAGCGGGTGATCGTCGGCGATGACGAAAGAATAGCCTGCCGGCAAATGTCCCTCCCCGAATCCCCTATGGGTTTAGCTTTTTCGGGATCAGTGGGCGATTATGCGGGGCGGCGCGCTGTTTTCAAGCGGCAAAGCCAGCGCCCCGCGTTTTCCCTTGGTTGAAGCGCTCAGGTCTTCTGCGAATTGGGCTGGGCGCCGTTGTCCTTGTCCATATCCCTGACGATGCCCATGAAGCCGCGAAGGAAGCGCTCCATGTAGCCCATCGTCTTGTTGAAATCCTCCTCGCTCGGCAGTTTCGATTCGAGGCGGGCGGAGAGCGAATTCTCGAGCTTGGTGACGCGCTCGTCCATCGCCTTCATCGAGGTTTGCAGGCGGTCGACCTCGTCCTGGAAAGCAGCGCGTTCGTCGGCCGCCATCTTGCAGACGAGCTGGCCCGAACGCTCCTCGCAAATCGACATGGCGCCGGTCTGCGTATCGATACGGACAAAGCCGTTATCGGACTTTTCCAGCCGGTAGCGGTCGGTTTCTTCCGAGTAAGCTGAAGCCGCGATCAGCGAAACGAGCGCGGCGGGGATCAAGATGTGCTGCAGACGCATGTTGTCCTCCATGGCCAAGGCCTCAGATATCGCATGTTTGCGCCGGAAATGGGGAAGACCCTTGGCATGGCCTTTCCCGAATGGCTGGTTCGGAATCTTCTTGACGCAATTCCCAAGGGAAAGCGCTATGCGCTTTCCCCGGGAAAACCGTTTCACACTTTTCCTGGAACTGCTCTATAGCGCAACCATGTCTCAGATTATCTACAAGATAACCCCGCAAGCGCCATGGCGCGAGGCCGAAACGCATGGCCGCTTCACCGGCGCGCCGATCGATGTCGCCGACGGCTTCATCCACTTCTCCACGGCAGCACAGGTCAGGGAAACGGCGACAAAGCACTTTGCCGGCCAGACAGACCTTTTGCTGGTCGCCGTCGACGGCGCCGGCCTGGGCACTGCGCTGAGATACGAGGTCTCGCGCGGCGGCGAACTGTTTCCGCATCTCTACGACGTTCTGGACCTGAAAGCAGTGCTGTGGGTCCGACCACTGCCGCTTGGCGCCGATGGTGTGCACCAGTTCCCGGCACTGGAGGGGCAATGAGCGTGCTCGACCGGCTCGGCCAGAAGCTGCTGTTCGCCTTCGATCCGGAAACGGCGCATGGCCTGTCAATCGCCGCCTTGCGATGCGGCGTTCCGGTTGGTGCGCCGGCGGTCCGCGACGACAGGCTGAAGGTCAGCGTCTGCGGCCTCGATTTCCCCAATCCGCTCGGCATGGCGGCCGGCTATGACAAGAACGCCGAGGTGCCCGACGCGCTGCTTGGCCTCGGCTTCGGTTTCGCCGAGGTCGGCACGATCACGCCGCTGCCGCAGGTCGGCAACCCGAAGCCGCGTATCTTCCGGCTGACGGCCGACGATGCGGTGATCAACCGGCTGGGCTTCAACAATGAAGGCCATGCAGCGGCCGAAAAGCGCCTTGCCGCGCGTAAGGGCCGCTCCGGCATCGTCGGCGTCAACATCGGCGCCAACAAGGACAGCAGCGACCGCGTCAGTGACTATGAGCGCGGTGTCGCCCAGTTTGCGCAATACGCCAGCTATCTCACCGTCAACATCTCCTCGCCCAACACGCCGGGCCTGCGCAACATGCAAGCGCGCGAGCAGCTCGGCGAGCTCTTGTCGCGGGTCATGGCCGCGCGCGCCACGGGAACGGCGCAGCCGCCGGTGTTCCTGAAGATCGCGCCGGATCTGGTCGAGGCCGAACTGGAGGACATCGCCGCCGAGGTCACCGAGAAGCGGATCGACGGCGTCATCGTCTCCAACACCACCATCTCCCGACCGCCGCTGCGTAGCGGCGACACCGCGCGCGAGACCGGGGGACTCTCCGGCAAGCCGCTCTTCGAGCGTTCGACCATCGTGCTGGCGAAGATGCGCAAATTACTCGGGCCGGAGCTTGCCATCATCGGCGTCGGCGGCGTCGATTCCGCCGATACGGCGCTGGACAAGATCCGTGCGGGCGCTGATCTGGTGCAGCTCTACACCGGCATGATCTATGCCGGGCCCTCGCTACCAGCCCGCGTTCTTTCCGGAATGATCCGTTTCGTCGAAAAGGAACGGTTGAAGTCGATTTGCGAGTTGCGCGACAGCCGCCTCGACTTGTGGGCGTCCAGGCAACTCTGAACCGCTCTCAGGAGCGTAGATTGCGACTGACGGCCCGCTCGCAGATGGTGCCGCCGATGGCAGGCAACACGCCGAAGAGAAGCAACTGCGCGGTTCCGCCGATGCCAGAAACCGCGGAGAGAATGAACGCAGCGAGCAATCCCAGCGCCGCGCCCAAGACATATGGCAGGTAGCTTCGCATAAGCTCGCCCTGGAACAATTGGTGCATCAAGTCTGTTGGAAATCGACTGGAAGTGCAAGTGCATCCGACCGCACAGCATTGGCACCGGGTTCCTTCGGAGTCTCGCCGGGGCGTTGGCTGACGGAGCATCAAACGAAAAACCCGCCTGTGCGGCGGGTCACTGGCGCAAATCAGCACCATAAACAAATATGTACCATAGCTGAGGTCACCGAGTCAAGAAAAAATTCCTATCGCGAACAGGTGTCGTTCGGTGCCTGGACGGCGCAGGGCCTTCCGGGGGACATCGTCTAAAACGCCGTCCGTACCCTGAGCCGCAGGATCGTCAGCAGGCTGAAGCCTCGCACCAGCAGGAAGACGTGCAGCGCCGCCCACAGTCCATTGTTGCCGAAGGCGGGCGCAAGGGTCAGCAGCGCGGCCGCGAAAACCAGGAACGACAGCAGCATCATGTTGCGCATGTCGCGGGACCAGGTCGCGCCGATGAAGACGCCATCCATCTGGAACGCCAGCACACCGCTCAGCGCCGTGAATGCCGCCCACGGCAGGTAGATGTCGGCCACCGAACGGACGTCCTCCGATGTCGTCACGAGAGCGACCAGATTGGCGCCCCCAGACAGCATTACCAGCGTCGCGGCTCCCGCCAGTCCGAAACCCCAGAACAGCGTCAGCCGCACGGCCTGGCGGAACGGTGCGGCGGCACGTGCGCCGACGGCACGGCCCGCCAGCTGTTCGGCGGCGGTGGCAAAGCCATCGAGGAAATAGCCGGCGACGAGGAAGAAGTTCATCAGCACGGCGTTGGCGGCCAGCGTCACCGTGCCGAACTGCGCGCCCTGGCGGGTGAACAATGCGAAGGCGGCGAGCAGCGAGAACGAGCGGATCATGATGTCGCGGTTGAGCGACATCATGCGCAGGAAGGCGGCCATGTCGAGCAGGCGGTGACGCGGCAAGGATGGGGCGGCCCGGAACCGGCGGATGACGATCGCCAAGCCGAGCAGCATGGCCAGGAACTCACCGGTGACGGTCGCCCAGGCAACGCCGGCGACACCCCAGCCAAGTTCCAACCCAAGCAGGAAGCAGAGCGCGATGTTGATGCCGTTCAGTACCAATTGCAGCATCAGCCCGAGCCCGCCCTCGCCGCGCCCCAGCACATAGCCGAGGATGGCGTAGTTGATCAGCGAGAACGGTGCCGCGAGCAGCCTGATCCTGATGTAGACGCCCATCGCCTCGCTGACGCGCGGTTCGGCGCCCATGAACTTTTGCCCGACGATGGCGACCAGCGGCGCAAGGGCAGCGAGCACTATGCCGGCGATAACCGCGATCAGCACGGCGCGCCAGAACACCGCCTGTTCCTCCAGGGCATCGCCACGCCCAAACGCCTGTGCGACAAGGCCAGTGGTGCCCGAGCGCAGGAAATTGAAAGAGGTGAAGACGACGTCGAAGATCAATGCGCCGGCCGCCAGGCCGCCAAGCAAGGCGGCATCGCCGAACTGGCCGATGACAGCCGTGTCGACCAGGCCGAGCATCGGCGTCGTCAGATAGGCAAGCGTCATCGGCACGGCGATGGCGAGCACGGAGCGGTTGGTGACGACAAATGATCCGGGGTGAATCGGGGATCCCGCGTGGATAGGGGATCCGGCGTCGGCTGGTGTTGCACCTTTGTCCAAGGATTGCTGCCTTGCTGATTGCGGCTTGATAGAACCGTCGATGTGCCCCATTTTCCGGCCACCGCGCAATCACCTATCCCTTGACGGCCAACCGAAATCCCGGTCTGGCGTGAGCCAGCCGGATACGATTTCATGCCTCTGCAGATCGTCCATCATCCCGACTACGACGCCGGCTTCGCCGTCAACCATCGCTTTCCGATGAGCAAATATCCGTTGCTGATGGAGGCGCTGCGTACGCGCGGCCTCGCCGGCTTCGACGCGCTCAGCACCGCCGAACCGGCACCGGCGTCATGGCTGGAGCTTGCCCATGCGGCGGACTATGTCGACCAGGTCGTCAACTGCTGCGTGGCCGAGAAGATCGAGCGCGAGATCGGTTTTCCGATCGGACCCCGCGTCTCGCTGCGCGCGCAGCTTGCCACCGGCGGCACCGTGCTGGCGGCGCGGCTGGCCTTGCGCCACGGTATCGCCTGCAACACCGCAGGCGGCAGCCATCATGCGCGGCGCGCGCAGGGCGCGGGCTTCTGCACCTTCAACGATGTCGCCGTCGCCGCATTGGTCCTGCTCGCCGAAGCCGCGGCACAAAACATCCTGGTCGTCGACCTCGACGTGCACCAGGGCGACGGCACGGCGGATATTCTCGCCGATGATCCGCGCGTGTTCACCTTTTCCATGCATGGCGACCGCAACTATCCCGTGCGCAAGATCGCCTCCGACCTCGATGTCGCGCTGCCCGACGGCACGGGTGACGTCGCTTACATGAAGAGGCTCGCCGCCATCCTGCCGGAGCTCTCCGCCCAAGCCCATTGGGACATCGTGTTCTACAATGCCGGCGTCGACGTCCATGCTGAGGACCGGCTTGGCAGGCTGTCGCTGTCGGATGACGGCCTGCGCGCCCGCGACGACATGGTCATCAGCCATTTTCGCGCGCAGGGCGTTCCGGTGTGCGGCGTCATCGGAGGTGGCTATTCAACGGATGTGCCCGCACTCGCGGCGCGCCACGCCATCCTGTTCGAGGTCGCCGCGGGCTACGCCTGATAGTCCTTTTCAAGCACGGTCTTGTCGGAAAACCGGTTCCCACTTTTCGGGATCATGCTCTACTTCCGGTAGTTGGCGAGCCTTAACAGGATGAACGCCGGCACGACGATAGCCGCGCCCAGCAAGATATAGCCGAGGAAGCGGTCGATGGCGTGGAAGCCGAGATTCCACAGGTCCATGAAGAACTTCCGGATGCAGTAGAGCACATCCATCGGCGACCAGCCGAAGGCATTCATGACCAGGCCGACGAGGAAAGACACCACCAGCAGTTTCAGGATCACCTTGAGCGGCGAGTCGCCAAGGAAGCGCGTCAATGCGGACAAGGCCCGTCTCCAGATTGAGGTACCCAGACTCGAGGGCTTCGGCCCAGACATACGCACTTGGCTTGCCCGCTTCAAGCCGGCAGTGTTGCGGGATGCCAAAGGCCTCCACCGAGCGATTGCATGGCAAGATTGTGCTGCTGAACTGGCCAAACCCGCGCCAGACTGTTAAATTTGCGTAAACAGAACCGCTTTAATATCTTGAAAATAAAGCGAAAAATCGTCATTTTTCGACTTCCCGCAATGTGCGCGCAATTTTCGCCTGCGAGACGGTCGGCGTCTTTCAGGTGATTGGCCGCGCGGGCGCTCTGACCCCCCTACCACAGCTGGCGAAAGCCAGTCCCAGGACCGCGCAACCATCCCTGAAAGACGCCAAATCGGAGCCCGACCGCCCCAACGGTCGAGTTCTTCGGGAATTAACCTGCGCATCGATTGCCGGATGCGCGCGTGTGTGGAGTAATGCAGTGTTCTCTCAAGCAAAGATCATCCTGACGGCAAGTGCCCTTGCCGTATGCCTCCTAGGGCCGGCGATGGCCGCCGACCTTTCGCCCACCTACAATGATCCCCCCGCGTTCCAGTGGAGCGGCGCCTATGTCGGCGTGCATGGCGGCACGGCGTTCACCGGGATGCCGAACCCGTTTGCCGGCAGGAATGGTCTCAGCGGCGGCGTTCAGGCCGGCTACAACCAGCAGATGGGTCCAGCGGTTCTCGGTGCCGAGATCGAGGGCTCCTATCTTGGTGGCGCCGAGCACGACGTCCGGGGCGGCAAGATCAAGGAAAAGTGGCGCGGAGCCGCCAAGGCCAAGGCCGGCTTGAGCTTCGACCAGACGCTGCTGTTTGGAACCGGCGGCGTCGCCATGACCAAATTCGACAAGGGCGACAAGGTAAGCAGCACCGACGGATGGAAACTCGGCTATCTGGTCGGCGGCGGCATCGAGCAGGGTTTTGCCGGGGGCCTCTCGGCCAAGGTCGAGTATGACTATGTGCGCACCCCAGGCGTCGAAACGACGTCCGCCCTGGGCAAATCCAAGGCGACGATCGGCAGCCATGAACTGAAGGCCGGCATCAACTACCGGTTCTAGGGCAGGCCATGGGTTCCGTTGAACCCGTCTGTATATTGCTCGAACGACCTTGCGCGGCGCCCGGATGCAACGGGGCCGCGCAATTGCTTTGCCTCCATCCGCACCGGCGTCGACGCGTGTCGGCAGACCGCATTTGTGTGCCAGGTCCTGCGTAATGTCGATGCAATCTTCACACCCTAGGTGCCGCGGATAACCTTGATGACGGGAATCGGATATGTCCAAACGCAGCGCAAACCATCTGGTGTGGATCTCCAAGGCGTTCTTCGTCGCAATCGTGCTGGTGCTGACGGGATGCGCCTCCGACATCATGAAGAACTACATCGGGCAACCGGTCGAATCCGTCATTCTGGACTACGGGCCGCCGACCGCCGTCGTTGATCTCGGTCGGGGCGAGCGGGCCTATCAGTGGCGGACAATATCCACCAACGCGGTTTCCGGGACCTCCAGCGGCGAGGTTCGCCACACAAAACACGGAACCGTCTACGAAGAAACCGAAACGCCTGGCTATATCGAGCGCCAGGAATGCTTCTATACGTTCTATGCCCGCGCCTCGGGCGGCCGATGGTTCATCACCAATTTTCGTCAACCGAAGCTGGAATGCGAATGAATTGCCACAGCGTGCCGGCTGCCTGCGGCGGAGAGTGCGCATGCGCATCCTGCTGATCGAGGACGAGCCGGAAATGGCCTCGGTGCTGAAGACCGCGCTCGAGCGCCAGGACATCATCGTCGACCATGCCGCGACACTGGCGGATGCCGAAGCCGTGGCGCGGCTCGGCCACCATGACGCGGTGGTGCTGGACCGCCGGCTGCCGGACGGCGATGGCCTCAGCCTGATCCCGCGCCTGCGGGCCTTGCATCTGGACGTGCCGGTGATCGCGTTGACGGCGCTCAGCGGGCTCGACGATCGCGTGGCGGGGCTCGATGCCGGCGCCGACGACTACATGGTCAAGCCGTTCGCCACGGTGGAACTGGTTGCCAGGCTCAATGCCTTGCACCGGCGTTCGTTCACCACGCGCGCCCACCAGACGGTGGTCGGCCGCCTCACCTATGATTTTCGCCATCGCGAGGCGCTTGTCGAGGACCAGACGCTGGAGCTGCCGCGGCGCGAACGGCTGGTGCTCGAAACGCTCATCCGCAGGCCGGGCCGGACGATTATGCGCGGGACGCTGGAAGAAGCCGTCTATGCTCTCGACGACGAGATCGGCTCCAATGCATTGGATGCGCACATTTCGCGGCTGCGTCGCAAGCTTGACGACGTCGCTGCCGGTATCGAGATCAGGGCGATCCGCAACCTCGGTTATCTCTTGCGGGCCGCCTCGTGAAGAAGCCGCGCACGCGATCGCTGCAATGGGTGCTGGTGCGGCGGATGATCCTGCTGCAGGCGGCGACACTCCTTGTCTTCATCGTGCTGTGCGCGGCCGCGCTATGGATCGCCAATCCGCGGCTTCTTGTCGACAACGAAGCTGCCGTCGCCGCCCTCAAGGATGCCGTCGATCGTGACGGCAACGGCATATTGATCGTCCATGAGACCGACGGGCTGCGTTCGTTTCGTGAGGGTTTCCCCAATGTCTGGTACATCATCCGCGACAACAGCGGCCAGAGCATCCGCTTCGGCAGCATACCCGATGTCTACACCAGGAATTTTGGCGATCTGCTGGGCCAGGCCGATCACGCCACCATCGGATTTTCCGAAGATGATTTGAGGCCGGAGGCCTATCTCGAAAGGGTTTCGACCAAGGCCGGCACGGTTCAGATCATCGCCGCGACAAGGTCATCGCGGGAAGAGACCGAGGGCCTCGAGGTCACCATTTCGGCCAGCATCGACGTCGCCAAGAACCCGGACGGCAGCAGGAACTGGGAGAAGGCGCTTCCCGCTCTCGTGGCCATCATCGTCATCCTGCTGTTGCCGATTGTCCTCGTCATGGGAGCCACGACCCTGGTGACGACGCCAGCCGTCGTGCGCCGGTCGTTTGCCGGACTTGTCGACACCGTCCAGCAGGCCGCGCGCATCGACATCGGCACCCGTGCGATGCAACTGCCGGTCAAGAATGTGCCGCAGGAGATCGCGCCGCTCGTGCATGCTTTCAACCAGACGCTGGCGCGCCTCGCCCAGGGCTATGACCGGCACAATCGCTTCCTCACCGACGCCGCGCACGAACTGCGCACGCCGATCGCCATCCTGCGCACGCGCGCCGAATTGCTGAAGCAGGAACCGCAAAGCGCGCGCCTGCTGCATGACATCGAGCGCCTGTCGCATCTTGCGCAACAGCTGCTCGACCACCAGTTGCTCGACCGCCCGGCGGACCAGCGCCAAATCATCGACCTCTGCGATCTTGTCAGCCGGGTCGCGGCCGACTTTGCCCCGCTCGCCATCGAAGCAGGCTACGATCTTGCCTTCGAGCCGACAGCCAACAAGGTCCATGTCGAGATCAACGTGCCGCAGATCGAGCGGGCGCTGGCAAATCTCGTGCGCAATGCCATCGATCATGGCGGCGGTTCCGGCACGATCACCATAGCGATCTATGAAACCGGCGGCGTCGAAATCCGCGACGAAGGCCCAGGCATTCCGGCCGATGAGCACGAGAATGTTTTCGAGCCCTTCTACCGCCTGCAGCCGCAATCGCGCGGCGCCGGTCTGGGATTGAACCTTGCCCGGCAGATCGCACTGCTGCACGACGGCTCCATCCGGATATTGGCGGGCTCCTGGCAAGGCGCCCGCATTCGCATGGAGTTGCCGGTTCGGTCGGTGGCCGCGTGCGGCAGAAATGATGGCCGGCCGCCGGCCACGGCCGATCCCATTGGCTTATCTGTTTTCTAACCAATTGCCGCTATTCCCAATCGAATAGCGGGAGCAAGGCTTTGGTGGAGACGGAGAGAAACACCGCGCGACGCGGCGTCATGCTGTCGGTGGTCATCCCATGCTACAACGAGCTGGATGGCGTGGCCGAACTGCACCGGCGGGTAACGGCCGCATGCCTTGAACAAGGCCCTTCCTACGAGATCGTCCTTGTCATCGATGGCGCGACCGACGGTACGCGCGAGGCCATTCTACAACTGGCCGAAAAGGACGAACATGTCGTCGCCATCGACCTCGCCCGCAATTACGGCCACCAGATCGCGTTGAGCGCCGGGCTCGAATTCTGTCGCGGCCAGCGCATTCTCATTCTCGATGCCGACCTGCAGGATCCACCTGAACTGCTCGGCGCGATGATGACGAAGATGAACGAAGGCTTCGATGTGGTCTACGGCCAGAGGCTGACGCGCGATGGCGAAAGCTGGTTCAAGCTCGCCTCCGCGTCCATGTTCTATCGCTTGCTGCGCCGGATGGTCGACGTCGACATAGCCCCGAATACCGGTGATTTCCGGCTGATGAACCGTCGTGCGCTCGACCATCTGAACGCGATGCCAGAACGTTACAGGTTCATTCGCGGCATGGTTAGCTGGATCGGGCTGAAACAGGTGGCTTTCCCCTATGAGCGGCACCGCCGCTTTGCCGGCACCACCCATTATCCGCTGAAGAAAATGCTTCTTCTGGCGGTCGACGCGATGACCAGCTTCTCCATCGTGCCCTTGCGCTTCGCTTCGCTGCTCGGAATGATGTTCGGGCTTCTGGGGCTGGTCGTGCTCGGCTACACGCTGTTCGAATGGTCGGTCGGAAACGTGTTGCCCGGCTGGACCAGCCTTGCCGCGATCGTGCTGATCCTCGGCAGCGTCCAGCTTATGGTGCTCGGAATCTTCGGCGAGTATCTCGGGCGCATGTACATGGAGACAAAGCGGCGGCCGCTCTACTTCGTCAACGAGATCGTTTCGCGCAGCCAGGCGGTGGAGGACGGCGAATTGCCGGTCCATCGCCTGCAGGAGATGGCAAAGAGGGCCGCACGTGCTTGAGGCGGAGTTCGACCAGTTTGCGCGGGAATATCAGGAGCAGCATGCCGCAAGCATAAGGCTGAGCGGCGAAAACCCGGATTTCTTCGCCAGGTACAAGATCGACGACGTCGCCGCGACGCTGCGGCGGGCCGGTGTCAAACCCCGACGAGTACTGGATTTCGGCGCCGGCGTCGGCAATTCGCTCGGCCATATGCGCAACGCGTTTCCCGACGCGGAGATCACCTTGCTCGATCCTTCGCGGGAATCGCTCGACATCGCCAGCAAGCGCTTTCCCGGCCAGGCCGCCTTCACGCATTTCGACGGCAAGACAATTCCTTTTGCCGACGGCAGCTTCGACCTGGCCTTCGCGGCCTGTGTATTCCACCATATTCCCGAGGACCTGCAGATCGGACTGTTCGCCGAGATCGGCAGGGTGCTGGCCGATGGCGGCAGCTTCTTCGTCTTCGAACACAATCCCTGGAACCCGCTGACCACGCACGCGGTGAGAAACTGTGCCTTCGATGAAAACGCGGTTTTGATAAATTCGCGCGAGATGCGCAGGCGCATGGCCGAGGCGGGCCTTGCCAATACGAGGATCGTCTACCGGATTTTCTTTCCTCGGATGCTTGCGAGACTGAGGCCGTTCGAGCGCTTCCTCACCAAGGTACCTGTCGGAGCCCAATATTTTGCGCATGTGGTCAAGCCTGCCGTTTGACTTCCCGAGGATGCTGCGATTTGGCGCCGTCGGTCTGTTGAACACGGCGCTGGGATACGCTGTCATCCTGGCCGGGCTTGCGCTGGGTCTGGGCGACATCCTTGCCAACGCCACGGGTTATGCCGCCGGCCTTGTCCTCGGCTTCTTCCTCAACCGCCAATGGACCTTCAGCAGAGCCGATGGTTTCCAGCCCGGAACCGCGCTGCGCTACGGGGGTGTCTTTCTGGTCGCCTACAGCGTCAATCTGGCCGTCGTGATCGCCGCCCGTTCAGCAGGCATCGTCGAAAACCCGCTGGTCCACCTCGCGGGAATCTGCGTCTATTCGGTTGTTTTCTATCTTGGCTCGGCTCGCTTCGTGTTTGTGGGGCGCGGGGACGACAGCACCGACCGCACAGTTCGGGTGGCCGACAAGCCTCGGCAGCACCCCGCCAATCCAACACCTTGAACCCAACTGTCACCGGAACCGATTAGAGGCGGCGCACCATGAACGACGCTCAGGCCAGTGCGGCGGCCGCGACGTACAACGAGCGGAACAGGCTGATCTTCTGCCTGCTCGCGGCCTTGGCGATGGCGGGTGCACTGGGTGCCCAGGCAGGCGCCACCCTGCAGGATCCCGACAGCTGGTGGCAAGTGAAGGTCGGTCTGGATTTCCTGACAAACCGGACATTTCCGACCGTCGATCCTTATTCCTACACGTTTGCCGGCCAGCCCTGGATTGCCAAGGAATGGCTGGGGCAGGTTCTGCTGGCTATTGCTTACCGGGCGGGCGGCTGGAACGGGGTCGTCACCGCGATCATCGCCTCGATCTCCCTGACGGTTTTCCTCCTGGGGTGGTTTCTCAGCGCATGGCTGAAACCGATCCTGGCGATTACACTGGCCTTCGCGGCGGTGTTCCTGATCAACCCGATCTTCACGGCGCGCCCGCATGTCTTCACCTTCCCGATCATCATCATCTGGACGGCGGTGCTCTTTGGTGCGGCAAGGGAAGAACGGGCGCCGCCCTGGTGGCTGCTTGTGCTGGTCGTATTATGGGCGAACCTGCACGCCACCTTCACCTTGAGCTTCGTCATCGCGGCTTTCGCCGGTCTCGATCTGCTGGCGCGCACGGGCCTGTCGAAACCGTCCCTGCTGGCGAAGTGGATCGCGTTCGGTCTGCTTTGCCCGCTGGTCAGCCTGATCCACCCCTACGGCGTCCAGGCCATCCTGGCGACGCTCGCCGTGGCCTACGGCAATGAGGCAGTGTCGCTGATCATGGAGTGGAAACCGTTCAATCAGCCGGACAGTCCCGTCCAGGAAGCGGCGATGCTGCTGGCGCTTTTCGGGCTACTGGTGTCCCGATTGCGAATTGGCTGGGCCAAGGCGTTGTTCGTCGTCTTCACCTTGCATGTCTATCTCGCCCATGTGCGTTTCATGTATCTGTTCTTCCTGCTGATTCCGCTGGTGATGGCGGCCGAGGTCGCCCAGCAATATCCCTCGCTTTCGGCCACCGCATGGCTGGCCGAAAAGCGCGACGGACTGGAGAGATTCTTCGCCAGGCGGTTCTACGCCATCTGCGGCACGGCAGCCGTTCTGCTGATTGGCGGGGTCACTGTGCTCGGCAGCGTCTATCAGGTAGCGCCAAGTCCGAAGACATCGGCCAGCGGGGCGCTGGCATTCGCGCAAAGCCATCATCTATCCGGCAACGTGCTGAATTCCTACAATTTCGGCGGCACGCTGATTTTCCACGGGTTCAAGACCTATATCGACGGACGGACGGACCAGCTGTTCCTGGGAGGTTTCACAAAAGCCGATGACGAGACGGGTCACAGCAACGGCAAGCCACTCCTCGAAGCCCGGTTGAAGAAATACGCAATAGGCTGGGCGCTGCTGTCGGCTGACGACGCCCGCATCCCCTTTTTCGACCAGTTGGGCTGGAAGCGGGCCTATGCGGACGACCATGCAGTGATCTATCTGCCTGGCGCCTGATCCTGGTGCGTTGCTGGCGAATTTCGCGACGGCCAATATATGCCTTGACACGTATGTTGCAGCGCAACAAATTACTGCTTGGGGATAAGCCTGTGAGATCGATGAGCCGGGATTTTCAGCACGACCTGAGGCATCGCCGAATGAGCGTGGCGGGTGCGGCCGCACGGATCCTGGTGGCCGTGTGCGAGCCGGCCGGATGAACTACCGGCGCGACATCGACGGCCTGCGGGCCGTTGCGGTGCTGCCCGTCGTGCTCTTCCATTTCGGCGTGTCCGCCATTCCTGGCGGCTTCACCGGTGTCGACATCTTCTTCGTCATATCGGGCTATCTGATCAGCGGCAGCCTGCTCGATGATCTTGAGCGGGGCCAGTTCTCGATCGGCCGCTTCTACTGGCGCCGCGCACGGCGCATCCTGCCGGCGCTGACCTTCGTCATCCTGCTCGCGAGCATTGCCGCCTGGTTCATCCTTCTGCCTTCGGATCTCCACGAATTCAGCCTTAGCGTGATCGCCGCCTCAACCTTCTGGTCGAACATCTATTTCTGGAAAACGACGAACTATTTCTCCATCGACGCCGAACTACGGCCACTCCTGCACACATGGTCGCTTTCGGTGGAAGAGCAGTATTATATCTTCGCGCCGATCCTCCTTTATCTGATCTACCGATACGTCTCGAAGCGCTGGCTGACGGTACTTCTGCCGATGGCCGTCGGCAGCTTTGCCCTGGCAGTCATAGCAACCTCGCTGGCACCGACGGCAGGCTTCTATCTCTTGCCGACGCGCATATGGGAGCTGGCGCTGGGCGCCATGCTGATGTTGCGGAAGCCTCCGGTCCTAGCCAGTCGGCTGGCGGCGGACCTGATCGGCCTCGCCGGCTTTGCCCTGATTGCATTTGGCTTTGTGATGATTTCGGACAGCGATCCGTTTCCCGGCTACAATGCCCTATTCCCCTGCATCGGAACAGCTCTGCTGATCTATGCTGGCCAGGATAACGCCGACAGGCCGGCACCTGTCGCCACTCGCGTGCTTCGGTTGGCGCCGCTGGTCTGGGTCGGCCTCATTTCCTATTCGCTTTACCTCGTCCACTGGCCGATCAACTCGTTCGTCCATTATCTCTCCCTGAAGACTGTCGGTGTGCCAACGATTATCGCGATGACGTTGGGCAGTTTCGCCTTGGCGGCATTCTCCTGGAAATATGTCGAGCAACCCTTCCGCCACAAACGAGCCTATACCGCCCCGCTGCCTATCTTCGCCTTTTCGGCGACGGCAATCGCGCTGCTGTGCGCCGGAGGTTTGGCCGGCGCACTGGGCAACGGTTTCCCGCAACGGTTTCCGGATTTCTCGACCGAACGTATCCGGGTCGGCGACTGGCGCAACGGCATCTGTTTCAACGAAAACGGGACCCGCATCGAAGACTGGAACCTCGCCGACTGCACCCGTACAACGGGCTTTGCCACCAATGTGCTGCTGTGGGGCGATTCTTTCGCTGCCCATTATGTTCCGGGACTTGAGCCCAACGCCCAGAAAATCCACGCCAATGTCATCCAATACACCTATGCCGGCTGTCCGCCCGACCTGACCTATTTTTCCTATGCTCGGCCCGCCTGCACCCGCTTCAACGAACGGGCCTTGTCGATCATTCGCGACGCCAACATCCAGGCGGTGATCTTGAGCGGCCGATGGACCGACTACCAGGCCAGGGGCTTCGACGGCCTGCAGAAGACGATCGATCGGCTTCGCGAGATGGGGGTCAAGGTCTATACCGTCGGCCAGTCTCCGGAATTCATCGCCGACGTCCAGAAGATCGCTTTCTTGGTGAAACGGGAGCATGCCGGAACCACATCCTGGCCGATGGCTATGGATCCGGACATCAACGCACGGGTTCTGCCGTTCACCAAAGGGGCCGATTTCATAGATCCGCTGACGTATCTGTGCGACTCGGCAGGTTGTTCATACGCCGATGCCACGACCAACGAATTTCTCTACTTCGACTATGGCCACTTCTCTTCCGCCGGCGCGACGCTGGCCATCTCGAAATACTGGCCAAGCTTCGCCACCAGCAATAAGGTCGCGGAGGCAAAACGGCAATTCACGGCCGCGGGCGCGCCGTGATCCGCAGCACGACCGTCGTGAGAACAGACCGCTTTGCGATTGCCCGAAGCCGGGCCGTCATGGTAACGAGGGCGCACGCGGGTATGATGTAATGGTAGCTTGTCAGCTTCCCAAGCTGAACGCGAGGGTTCGATTCCCTCTACCCGCTCCAGTCTAAGGCGTCAGAACCATTGCAGCGCCTGCCTGTTCGTCGAACACAACCGAGCAGCCTCGCGCAAGCGCCACCGTTGCGAGGGCGTTTGCCGCCGCGTCATCCGATGAAACGAAATCGCCGGTCAACACCCGCAATTCTTCCACGCCTTCAGCCATGGAAACGAAATTCCCGACCGATCGATCGTGCTTGCAGGCCTCGATCACGCAAAGCAGATCGATGATTTCGAAGCTGCGCATGTTCAGCCTCCAGAAGAAATCGTCCCTTGCAAGATCATGAACGCATCGGCGGGAAACAATGTTCCCAGTTCGCTTTTCGCTAGAGCAATTCCAGGAAAAGTGTGAAACGGTTTTCCGTCCGGAATTGCGTCAAAACAATGAGTCAGAGCGGGTCGCCGTTTCCGTGAAACGGTGAACTGCTCTAGCCTCGGCCTGGCGGTGCTTTCGCCGGACAACCTTACCCGAGCGAGCCATCATCCCACTTCTCTCAGAATGAAGTCGTGCAGCATCTTGGCGGCCGGCGACAGCGCGCGATTCTTCACCGTGATCAGGCTGTAGGGCCTGACCTCGATGTCGAATTCGGTCTGGACGACGTCGATGGCGCCGGCCAGCCCGTCAGGGTTCTGGATGAATTTCGCCACCTGGACAGAGACCGGTGCGATGGCATCGGATTGCGCGACCATGACCAGGGTCAGGAGCAGCGAACTGGTGTTCAGGATACGGTCCGGCAAAGCGATGTTGCGGTTGAGGAAGTTGCTCTCCATGGCCTGGCGCAAGGGCGAGCCGCCAGACTGGAAGACCCAGTCATAGGCGGCGGTCTCTTCCAGCCGCACCGCCTCGCCCTTGGTGAGCGGATGGCCCCGGCGCACGATCAGGCAGGCCTTCTCGACGCCGATGACGCGCGACTCGAACAGCCGCGGATTGAGATCGTCCGGTATGCGCGCGATGATGAAATCATGACGCGTGGCGATCAGCTCGCGTGCCAGCACATTGGAGGTCTCGACCTGCATGGTGATCTCGATGCGCGGATAGATGCGGCGGATCTCACGAATTGCCGGCACCGCCAGCTCGATAGCCGGCGCGGTCACAGCACCCAGGAAAACCGAACCACCCTTGCCCGCCTTGAGCTCGGAAATCTCGCGGTCGACCTCGCGCATCTCCAGCAGGATCGAGCGCGCGCGCCTGGCCAAAGCCTTGCCGTATGGCGTCAAGGTGATACCGCGCGGCAGCCTCTCGCACAGCTTGACCTCCAGCACCGCCTCCATCTCTGCGATCATGCGCGAGGCCGCCGGCTGCGAAATGTTCAGAACCTGGGCTGCCGCGCTGACTCGGCTGTGGTCGTCGAGCGCGACGATCATGCGCATGTGACGCAGACTGAGACCGCTGCGCAGCAGGGTTTCGCCATCGCCCGGTGCTTCTCTGTAACCATTTGAAGCTGTTGTCAGATTCCCGGGCCGCGCCATCGCTTTTCCCTGCCTTCTGCTCGTGTAAGGCCGACCTTGGAGTCAGCCCGTCACGTCCCAATACATATACCAACCATGATATAGCAACCATCAAAGATCGCATTTGACAGTTATGGCAAAGACCCACACCCTCCGCGCGTTCCAAGACGTGACGGTCGCTGACGAGAAAAATCGTATCGATTGAACCAGCGTCTCGGGGCCATGGGAGGATACCGGAGATCGATATGACGGCAGCAGTGCCTTGGCGCTTCTGCACGATTGCGCGGCCCGCGACCCCCGGGGTGCCGCGTCCATCAAACAGGGAGAGTTGAAGTGAAAATCATCAAGACACTGGCCGCCGTCGCGGCCCTTGGCATCGCTGCCATGACCTACTCGGCGCACGCAGCCGACAAGGGTCTCGTCGGCGTGCTGATGCCGACCAAGACCTCGCAGCGCTGGATCAACGACGGCGATGCCGTCAAGTCCCAGCTCGAGGCTCTCGGCTACACCGTCGACCTGCAATACGCGCAGGACGACATCCCCAACCAGCTCAGCCAGCTGGAAAACGAGATCACCAAAGGCCCGAAGGCGCTGATCATCGCTTCGATCGACGGCACCACCCTGTCGGATGCTCTGCAGAAGGCCGCTGACGCGGGCGTCGTCGTCGTCGCCTATGACCGCCTGATCAAGAAGACCGCCAATGTCGACTACTACACCACCTTCGACAATTTCGGCGTCGGCGTGATCCAGGCGAATTCGCTGGTCAAGGGCCTCAAGGAGCGTTTCCCGAACACCAAGCCGTGGAACGTCGAACTGTTCGGCGGCTCGCCCGACGACAACAACGCCTTCTTCTTCTACAATGGCGCCATCTCCGTCCTGCAGCCGCTGATCGACGACGGCTCGATCAAGATCAAGTCCGGCCAGACCGGCATGGACAAGGTCGGCACGCTGCGTTGGCTCGCCGCCACCGCCCAGGCGCGCATGGACAATCTGCTGTCGGCCAACTATTCGGACGGCAGCCGCGTCGATGGCGTTCTGTCGCCCTATGACGGCCTGTCGCGCGGCATCACCGCCTCGCTGCGGGCCGTCGGCTACGGCACCGAGGCTCAGCCGTGGCCTGTTGTG
This sequence comes from Mesorhizobium sp. M0518, assembly GCF_040321125.1. Classification (NCBI taxonomy): domain Bacteria; kingdom Pseudomonadati; phylum Pseudomonadota; class Alphaproteobacteria; order Hyphomicrobiales; family Phyllobacteriaceae; genus Mesorhizobium; species Mesorhizobium sp. M0518. The sequence goes on along the minus strand of NZ_JAMYQY010000014.1, from coordinate 18,830 downwards.
ACCGGCCAGGACGCCGAAACCGCTTCGGTCAAGCTGATCATCTCGGGCGAGCAGTACTCGACCGTGTTCAAGGACACCCGCGAACTGGCCAAGGCCACCGTCGAACTCGTCGACAAGGTGCTCTCGGGCGGCAAGCCGGACGGCCTCGATGAAAAGACCTACAACAACGACGTCAAGGTCGTTCCCTCGATCCTGTTGACGCCGCATGAGGTCGACAAGTCGAACTACCAGGCGCTGGTCGTCGACTCCGGCTACATCAAGGCCGACGAACTGAAGTAATCCCGGTTACAAAGTCAGGGGGTCCTGCGCAACGCAGGGCCCCTTTTCGTTCACCAGCGAGCCCGGTATTGTCACCGACCTCGCCGGCAATGTTTGCCGAGCTCTCAAGGAGCGGTAGTCCCCATGGCCCCGACGATTTTGGAGATGCGCGACATCACCAAGACGTTCCCTGGCGTGAAGGCGCTGTCGAACGTCAATCTCAGCGTCGAGGAAGGCGAGATCCATGCCGTGGTCGGCGAAAACGGCGCCGGCAAATCGACGCTGATGAAAGTGCTGTCGGGCGTCTATCCCACAGGCACCTATGACGGCCAGATCATCTTCCAAGGCCAGGAATGCCAGTTCAAAGGCATCCATGACAGCGAACACAAGGGCATCGTCATCATCCACCAGGAGCTTGCGCTGGTGCCGATGCTGTCGATCGCGGAAAACATCTTCCTCGGCAACGAACACGCCAAATTCGGCGTCATCGACTGGGATGCCAACGAGGCGCGCACCAGTGCGCTGTTGAAGAAGGTGGGCCTCAAGGAGGACCCCAAGACGCTGATCACCAATATCGGCGTCGGCAAGCAGCAGCTGGTCGAAATCGCCAAGGCGCTGAGCAAGGAGGTGAAGCTGCTGATCCTGGACGAGCCGACGGCTTCGCTGAGCGAGAAGGACAGCCAGGCGCTGCTCGACCTTCTGCTCGAGTTCAAGCGGCAAGGCATGACCTCGATCCTGATCTCGCACAAGCTCAACGAGGTGAACCGGGTCGCCGACAAGGTGACGGTGATCCGTGACGGGCGCACCATCGAGACGCTGGCCAAGAAGGACATCTCTGAAGACCGCATCATCACTTCGATGGTCGGCCGCTCACTCGACGACCGCTATCCGCCGCGCGAGCCTGACATCGGCGGGGTCGTGTTCGAAGTGAAGAACTGGTCGGTCTATCACCCGATCCATGCCGAGCGGCAGGTGATCAAGGGCATCGACATCAACGTGCGCAAGGGCGAAGTGGTGGGTATTGCCGGGCTGATGGGCGCTGGCCGCACCGAATTCGCCATGAGCCTGTTCGGCCGCTCCTACGGCCGCCGCATCTCCGGCGAGGTGCTGCTCAAGGGCAGGCCGGTCGACGTATCCTCGGTGAGCAAGGCGGTCCAACACGGCATCGCCTACGTCACAGAGGACCGCAAAACCTACGGTCTCAACCTCATCGACCATATCAAGCACAACATCACGCTGGCCAATCTTGGCGGCGTCTCGCGCCACAGCGTGATCGACGACATGCGCGAGCTCGCCGTTGCCAACGACTATCGCAAGAAGACCAATATCCGCGCTTCCAGCGTCTATCAGATGACCGGCAATCTCTCCGGCGGCAACCAGCAGAAAGTGGTGCTGTCGAAATGGCTGTTCGCCGACCCGGACGTGCTGATCCTCGACGAGCCGACACGCGGCATCGATGTCGGCGCCAAGTACGAAATCTACACGATCATCGCCCGCCTCGCCTCGGAGGGTAAGGCGATCGTCGTCATCTCGTCGGAAATGCCGGAATTGCTCGGCATCACCGACCGCATCTACGTCATGAACGAAGGGCGCATGGTGGGCGAAATGCCCGCCGCGGAAGCAAGCCAGGAAAAAATAATGCGCGCCATCGTTCGGGGAGAAGGAAAAGCAGCATGAGCACCGAAAGCGCCCCCGCCCCGCAGAGCAAAGTCGCCGAAGACGTGCAGCAGGGTCCACGCATCGCCGTCTCGGCGCTGGCAACGAACCTGCGCGAGTACGGCCTGATCCTGGCGCTGATCGCCATCATGGTGTTCTTCCAGTTCACCACGAACGGAACGCTGTTCAAGCCGGTGAACCTGAGCAATCTGGTGCAGCAGAACTCGTTCATCATCGTGATGGCGCTGGGCATGCTGCTGGTGATCGTCTCCGGCCATATCGACCTCAGCGTCGGATCGGTCGCCGGTTTCATCGGCGCGCTGGCGGCGATGATGATGGTCATCTGGCCGCTCGGCCCGTTCAGCAATCCGCTGGTGGTGTCGATCATCTGCCTGATCGTGGGCGGCGCGATCGGCGCCGCGCAAGGCTACTGGATCGCCTATCACCGAATACCGAGCTTCATCGTCACGCTGGCCGGCATGCTGATCTTCCGCGGCATCTGCCAGGCCCTGCTGGGCGGCGGATCCTCGGTGGGGCCGCTACCCGATGGCTTCAAGGCGCTCAGCTCCGGCTTCATTCCGGATGTCATCGGGCCACTGACGCTGATCCCGCCGACGGTGAACGCGGCCGGCAAGACCATCATGGGCAGCGGCCTGACGCTGCACATGACGACGATTGTGCTGGGCCTGATCGCCGTGCTGGCCTATGCCTATTTCGGGGTGAGGACGCGCCGCAAGCGCGAACGCCATGGCTATGAGGCCGAGCCCTTTGCCCTGTTCGTCGTCAAGACGCTGGTCGGCAGCGCGCTGGCGCTGTTCCTGGTCTACCAGTTCGCCAGCTACAGGGGCCTGCCGGTGGTGCTGCTCGTCATGGGCGTGCTGATCTCGCTGTTCGTCTTCGTCACCAAGCGCATGACCATCGGCCGCCGTATCTACGCCATGGGCGGCAATTCCAAGGCCGCGCAGCTGTCGGGCATCAACACCGAGCGGCTGACGCTGATGGTGTTCATCAATATGGGCGTGCTGTCGGCGCTCGGCGGCCTGATCATCGCGGCGCGACTGGGACAGGCGGTGCCGGCCGCGGGCCTCGGCAGCGAGCTCGACGTCATCGCCGCCGTCTTCATCGGCGGCGCCTCGGCCATGGGCGGCGTCGGTCAGGTCATCGGTGCGGTGGTTGGCGGCTTCATCATGGGCGTGATGAACAACGGCATGTCGATCATGGGCGTCAATGTCGACTGGCAGCAGGTGGTCAAAGGCCTGGTGCTGCTCGGTGCCGTGATCTTCGACGTCTACAACAAGAACAAGGCCTGAACGGGCTTAAGAGCAATTCCAAGGAAAAGTGTGAAACGGTTTTCCGCCCGGAATTGCACCAAGACAATGAGTTAGAGCGGTTCGCCGTTTCCGTGAGACGGTGAACTGCTCTAGTCGAGGCAAGCAGGAGGCATACGATCGCGGCGCTGCCGGCAACCCGGTAACAGAAGTCCCTGAGGGACCAGGCCCGCGAGCGCAATCCGAACTGAGAATTTAAACCGTGGCATGGACGAGGTCCCGGCCGCGCCGAGCAAGGTCTGCCGTTTTGGCAGCCCTGCCAAGGCAAATGAGAGAGGATTCATCATGCTGATCTCCCAGATCCTTGACGACGCCGAGACCATCCGCGTCGTTGCCCGCAATAGCGGCAAGACCCGGATCATCAATGGCGCCCGCAGCGTCTATTCGCTGGCGATGGAGGCCGCCCGCACCGGCGTCGGCCTCGTCGCGCTGATCGAACGCAAAGGACTTGGCGAGACGGTCGATCTCGAGGCCGCTTACAAGAAGGGGCGGCTGCTGACGCCGATCAATCACCCCGATCCGGCGCATCTGCACCTGACGGGCACCGGGCTGACGCATCTCGGCTCCGCCGCAACGCGCGATTCCATGCACAAGAAGCTGAGCGCCGACGGCGAGGAGCAGCTCACCGATTCCATGAAAATGTTCCGCATGGGGCTGGAGGGCGGCAAGCCGGCGAAAGGCCAGATCGGCGTGCAGCCGGAATGGTTCTACAAGGGCAACGGCACCATGGCGGTGGCGCCAGGCGCCGCACTCCTGTCACCGGCCTTCGCCAAGGACGCCGGCGAAGAGCCCGAAGTGGCCGGCATCTATGTCATCGGCGATGACGGCGCACCTTTCCGCGTCGGCTTCACGCTGTCGAACGAGTTTTCCGACCACGTCACCGAGCGCGTGAACTATCTGTTCCTCGCCCATTCCAAGCTGCGCAACGCCTCGTTCGGTCCGGAAATCCTGATCGGCGACCTGCCGCCCGACATCCGCGGCACCTCGCGCATCGTGCGCGACAGCGAGGTGCTGTGGGAGAAGCCGTTCCTGTCGGGTGAAGCGAACATGTCGCACACCATCGCCAATCTCGAGCATCACCATTTCAAATACGCGGCCTTCCGCCAGCCGGGAGACGTGCATGTGCATATGTTTGGTACGGCGACGCTGTCCTTCGCCGACGGCATCAGGACCGAGGCCGGCGATGTGTTCGAGATCGAGGCCGGGGACTTCGGCCTGCCGCTGCGCAATCCGCTCGAGATCGAGCAGCCGGTGAAGGTGGCAGTGAAGGCGCTGTGAGGCGTCGATGACAGCGTGATCTCCCCCCTCGTGGGGGAGATGGCCGGCAGGCCAGAGGGGGGCGCTGTCCCGCCAACGTCTCCATCCTACTTAGTTTTTCTTTCGAACCAGTCTGCTGGTGCAGAGAGGTCGCGATCCCTCGCGCCCCCCTCTGCCCTGCCGGGCATCTCCCCCACGAGGGGGGAGATTGGCGGCTTCGACGTCTCAATAAATATCGAAGTCGAAATACTTGGCCTGGATCTTCTTGTAGGTGCCGTCGGCGACGATGGCGTCGATTGCGGCGTTGAACTTGTCGCGCAGCGCCGTGTCTTCCAGGCGAACGGCAATGCCGGCTTGTGTCTCCGTACCCTTGACGTCTCCAATCATCTTGCAGCAGCCTTCGCTCGCCTTCTTCATCCAGTCCACCAGCACGAACTTGTCCGAAATGACCGCGTCGAGGCGGCCATTCTGCAGATCGGTGATCGCCTCTTCCTGGGTGGGATAGAGTTTGGCCTCCGCGCCGGCCTTGCCATATTCATTCTGGGCATAGCCGGCCTGCGTGGTCGAAGCCTGGGCGCCGACCGTCTTGCCGGCAAGGGCCGCCGGTTCGGTCGAGGTCAGGTCGCTGTCCTTCGGCGCCACCAGAGCGAGCGGTGTCGTATAGTATTTGTTGGTGAAGGCGACCTGTTTCTTGCGCTCCTCGGTGATGCTCATCGAGGCGATGATGGCGTCGAACTTCTTCGCCTGAAAAGCGGGAATGATGCCGTCCCAATCCTGGGTGACGATTTCGCATTCGACCTTCATCTGCGCGCATAGCGCATTGGCGATGTCGATGTCGAAGCCTTCGACCTTGCCGTCAGCGGTAATGGTGTTGAACGGCGGATAGGCGCCCTCCGTGCCGATCTTGATTTTCTCCTGCGCCTGCGAAAGCGAGCCGGCCGCCATCACCAGCATGGCAGCGCCTGCCGCCGATATGATCCATTTCGAAATCTGCATTTTCTTGGTTCCCCTTGAACGCCGGCATCTTGACGACCAGCAAGGCAGCCAAGCATGGCGAGCCGGTACAGGCAAGTATTTTGCCTGACGGCGGCGCTCAGCGCGCGGCGCGGAAATGCTTGGACAGCTTCAGGCCCTGCGCCTGGTAGTTGGAGCCGAGATCGGTGCCGTAGAGGGCCTGCGGCCGCTTCAGCATGTGTTCGTAGACCAGCCGGCCGACGATCTGGCCATGGTCGAGAATGAACGGCACTTCGTGGCTGCGCACTTCCAGCACCGCCCGGCTGCCCGTGCCGCCAGACGCGGAATGGCCAAAGCCCGGATCGAAGAAGCCGGCATAGTGGACGCGGAATTCGCCGACCAGCGGATCGAAGGGCGTCATCTCGGCGGCGTAGAGCGGCGGTACGTGCACCGCCTCCTGGCTGACGAGGATGTAGAACTCGTCGGGGTCGAGCACCAGTTCGCCGGCGCCGCTCTTGTGGATCGGCTCCCAGAAGTCGACGACTTCCTGGGCCGCGCGCTTGTCGACATCGACGAGGCCGGTGTGATGCTTGCCGCGATAGCCGACCAGCCCGTTCTGATCGCCGTTGAGGTCGATCGACAGCGCGATGCCGCCGCCGGAAATATTCGGCGGCTCGGTGGCGACCAGCGTCTGCGCGCGATGCAGCTCGTGCAGCTCGGCTTCGGAGAGCAGCGCATTGCCGGTGCGGAAGCGTATCTGCGACAGGCGCGAGCCGGTGCGCACGACGATCGGGAAGGTGCGCGGGCTGACTTCCAGAAAGAGCGGGCCATGATAGCCGGCAGCGATCTTGTCGAACTCGTGGCCGCGATCGGTCATGACCCGGGTAAAGATGTCGAGCCGCCCGGTCGAGCTCTTCGGGTTGGCCGAGGCCGAAATGCCCGCCGGCAGCGCCAGGCTTTCAAGCAAGGGCACGATATAGACGCAGCCGGTCTCCAGCACCGCGCCCTCGGCAAGATTGATCTCGTGCAGCTGCAGCCGGTCAAGCTTTTCCGAGACCTTGTGGTTGGGGCCGGGCAGGAAGGAGGCCCGCACCCGCCAGGCCTTGTCGCCGAGCCTGAGATCGAGACTGGCCGGCTGGATCTGGTCGGCGTCGAGCGCACGCGCCGACTTCAGCGCGCCGGACTGGAACAGCGCCGATATGTCCTGATCGGGAAGAATGCCTGTCTGCCGCAAGGCTCCACTCCTAGGTCAGACGTTTTTCTTGTCGCAGGTTCTGGTCGCAAAACCGTGGAACACTTTTGCGGAACCTGCTTGGTACAAACCTCTTAATGAAGCCGGCAATTGACGCAAGCGTGGCGCGGGTCTAAAGGGTCGTTATCCCGTGGTGATTTGGCCGGTCGGCTTGCAGCCACGTTAAACAAGTCGCTAAAGGACCGTCGGGCCGCAAGGCCGTATGGACCGGTTGCGACTTTCGCGGCCGGTTTTTTTGTGTCTGGAAGAAAAGCGATGAGCACCAAGAAGGACAACTGGAAGCCTCAGACGGCACTCGTGCACAGCGGAACGCTGCGTTCCGGTTTCGGCGAAACGTCGGAAGCGATTTACCTGACCCAGGGCTATGTCTACGAAACGGCACAGGCCGCCGAAGCCCGTTTCAAGGGCGAGGAGCCAGGCTTCATCTATTCGCGCTACGCCAATCCGACCGTCGACATGTTCGAGAAGCGCATGTGCGCGCTGGAAGGCGCCGAAGACGCCCGCGCCACCGCCTCCGGCATGGCCGCGGTGACGGCCGCCCTTCTGTGCAGCGCCAAGGCCGGCGACCATATCGTGGCGGCGCGTGCGCTGTTCGGCTCCTGCCGCTGGGTGGTCGAGACGCTGGCGCCGAGATACGGCATCGAAGCGACGCTGGTCGACGGCACCGATATCGCCAATTGGGAAAAGGCGGTCAAGCCGAACACCAAGCTGTTCTTCCTGGAAAGCCCGACCAATCCGACATTGGAAGTGGTCGATATCGCCGCCGTCGCTTCGCTCGCCAATTCGATCGGCGCAAGGCTGATCGTCGACAATGTCTTCGCCACGCCCTTGCAGCAGAAGCCCTTGCAGCTCGGCGCCCATATCGTCGTCTATTCGGCGACCAAGCACATAGACGGCCAGGGGCGCTGTCTCGGCGGCGTGATACTGTCGGACAAGAAGTGGATCGACGAGAACCTGCACGACTATTTCCGCCATACCGGCCCAAGCCTTTCGCCCTTCAACGCCTGGACGCTGCTGAAGGGCCTGGAAACGCTGCCGCTGCGCGTGCGCCAGCAGACGGAAAGCGCGGGCAGGATCGCGGATTTCCTGGCCGAGCGGCCGGAGATCGCCCGCGTCATCTATCCCGGGCGCGCCGACCATCCGCAGGCTGATATCGTCAAGAAGCAGATGTCGGGCGGCTCGACGCTGATCTGCCTCGACGTCAAGGGCGGCAAGCAGGCGGCCTTCGCCTTGCAGAACGCGCTCGACATCGTCTTGATCTCCAACAATCTCGGCGATGCCAAGAGTCTGATCACCCACCCGGCGACGACGACGCACAAGAATCTGAGCGACGAGGCGCGCGCCGAGCTCGGCATCGGGCCGGGCACGCTCCGGCTGTCGGTCGGGCTGGAAGACACCGACGATCTGCTTGAGGACATCGCGCAGGCGCTGAAGGCCAGGTAGGGCCTTCAGGCGCCGGACGGCGTCTCCTCCAGCTCGGCCGTCTTGGTGCCGATGGTCATCGCATTGCCGCGCCAGTCGACGGCGCCGCCGAGCCAGCCGCGCCCCCACATCGCCGGAAGGATCAGGTCGCGCGCCATGATCGCCGTGACCATGCGTGGCGACAGGTACCAGCCCTTGGACCAGGCCAGCGCGCACTCGGGAAGGTAGAAGGCTACCAGCACTGCAAGGGCGGTTGCCCAGAGGCTGAAGCCGGCACTGGCCGCGGCAATCAGCGCAAGCACCAGCGGCACCACGGCGCCGGTCAGGATTTCGGGTGCGAAGAACAGCGGGAAAGTGACGCGGCGCAGGCGCGCCCAACGGGCCTGACGCGACCAGATCTCGTCAAACGAGCGCCGGCCAAGCGGCTGCTCGAAGGGGGCGGCGACGAGATTGACGCGCAGGCCGAGACTGTTCACCAGCTTGGTCGCGGCGGCATCCTCCGCGATCTCGGCGGCCAGCGCGCGGATGCCGCCATTGGCGTCGAGCATCGGCTTGTTCCAGAGCATGCTCTTGCCCTGGGCAAAGCCCAGGCCGAGCGCCTCGCCGGCATATTGCCAGCGCGCCTGCAGCGTGTTGAGGAAAGCGCATTCGACCTCGGCCCAGAAGCCGGCCGGCCGCGAGCCAATCGGCGTCGAGCAGACAAGGCCGGTGCCGGGCCGCCAGGCAGCCATCAGATGCTGGACGTAGTCCCTCGGCATCAGCACGTTGGAATCGGCCAGGACGACCCAGTCGTGCCGCGCCGCCTCCCAGCCCTTGACGCAATTGTTGAGTTTCGGATTGGCGCTGATGCGGTCGTCGCCGACAAGCAGCCGGGCCGGCACTTTCGAAAACCGGACGATCGTCCTGTTTATCAATTTGACCACCGGATCGTCGGCATGGGCGACGCAGAAAATCAACTCGTAGCACGGCCAGTCGAGCGAGAAGGCGCGCTCCAGCGTCTCCTGCGTGAACGGCTCGACGCCGCGCGACGGCACGACGATCGACACCGGCCGTGGCTTGCCGGCCGGCGCGGCAATGGCGCGGCGCCGTTTCAGACGCGAAGCGGCGAGCACGATGCTGGCGAGATTTGAGAGAATGAGGGCAGTTGAAAGCGTGGCGGCTATGAGAGTGAGTTCCATCGAGATCCGGTCACTCCAGGAAAACCGGTCCGCCAGAACAATCTGGCTGGCATGACGACCGATTCAACAATTCGACAGAGCGCCCGAGTCGCGCGGCACTGGTCGGCGCACACCATCATTGTCATGTGTCACTTAAATGACATTCTTTGCCGCCACCTGCGGTTCCGTCCGCAATGACAGGACGCGCACCGTTGACCAGCCCGCGTGGAGCGCCGAAAGTTCGACCTAGAGCCTGTTCCATCCCGATTGAACTGGGATGGGGCTCTATCTCTGTTTCTTTGAGCATGATCTTTTCTGAAAACCGGTTCCCACTTTTCAGGATCATGCTCTAGATTGTTTTGGAGCCGCTTATGTATAGCGCCGTCACGCGCAACATCGAAGTGCAGGTCAGGCCGTTCTATCTGGAGGACCGTTCGGATCCCTCGGAGAACCGCTATGTCTGGGGCTATCAGATAACGATCGACAATCAGTCGGACGATTTCGTGCAGCTTCTGTCGCGCTATTGGCACATCACCGACGGCACCGGCCGGGTCGAGGAAGTGCGTGGCCCCGGCGTGGTCGGCGACCAGCCCGAACTCAATCCCGGCGACAGCTACCAGTACACGTCCGGTTGCCCGCTCTCGACACCATCCGGCATCATGGTCGGGCACTACACGATGCGCAACAAGCGGGGCGAGACGTTCGACATCGCCATTCCGGCGTTTTCGCTGGATCTGCCGGGGACGCGGCGGACGGTGAATTGATTTCGCCTCACCGGCTGCGGAGCGGCCGGTGAGGCGTGGTTTTTTTCTCTACTGGGCCGCAAATTCCGCCGGATCGAAATCATATTGCTTCGAGCAGAATTCGCAGGCGACGTGGATGCCGCCGTCTTCGGTGCTGTCCTTGATCTCCTGGGCGGAAAAACCCTCGAGGATGCCGCGGATCTTGTCCTTGGAGCACGAGCACTGGTCGGCGACCGGAACGCCGCCGAAGACGCGCACGCCATGCTCGTGGAACAGCCTGTAGAGCAGCCGCTCGGCGCCGATCGTCGGATCGATCAGTTCGGTCGGCTCGATCGTACCGAGCAGCGCCAGCAACTCCTGCCAGGAATTGTCGGCCGGATCGTGGATCTCCTCGCGCGGATCGCCATCGCCACCCGGCAGGTCCGGGACGCGCATGCGCTCGGGCGACTGCGGCAGGAACTGCGCCAGGATACCACCGGCGCGCCACTGCTCGCGGGCGCCGCCGGGACCGGGCGTCAAAAGCTTGGCCACCGACAGCCTGAGATCCGTCGGGATCTGCTCCGACTGACGAAAATAGGTGCGCGCAGCATCCTCCAGCGTCTCGCCGTCGAGCTGGACGATGCCCTGATAGCGCTGCGTGTGAGCGCCCTGGTCGATGGTCAGCGCCAGCACGCCGCTGCCGAGCAGCGTCTGCTGGGAGGTTTCGCCGGCCGCGACCAGCGCTTCCAGCCGGTCGGCATCGAAACGCGCATAGGCGCGCAATGCCGAGGGCGTGGAAAAATCGGCGACCAGCATGTCGACAGGCCCGTCGGTGCGGGTCTGCAGGATGAACTTGCCCTCGAACTTCAGCGAAGTGCCGAGCAGCACGGTCAGCACACAGGCCTCCGCCAGCAGGCGGGCGACCGGCTCGGGATAATCGTGGCGGCCGAGGATGGCGTCCAGCATCGGCCCGAGTTGGACCGTGCGGCCCCGCACATCGAGCGGGCCGACCTCGAACGGCACGACGTGATCGTCGCCGGCATAGCCAAATTCGCCGAGTTTGGGGTGATGTTCAGTCACTTGATAGGTTTCCAACATGACAAAGCTCCAGGGCGCGGCCATGCCGCCCTCCGGGGCGCATGCGTCGAAACGCGCTTGATTTGCGTGATGCGGCGCAAATAGGCATCACACCCCCGCAGATCAAGCTCCTGGGGATCAAGCGCCGAGACACTTCAAGCGCCGAGACACCAGGCCAGCACGGCCTTCTGGGCATGGAGCCGGTTCTCGGCCTCGTCGAAGACCACCGAATGCGGTCCGTCGATGACCTCGTCGGTCACCTCCTCGCCGCGATGCGCCGGCAGGCAGTGCATGAACAGCGCGTCCGGCTTGGCCCTGGCCATCAGCTTGGCATTGACCTGGTAGGGCGAGAACACATTGTGGCCGCGGGCGCGATGCTCCTGGCCCATCGACACCCAGCAATCGGTGACGATGCAGTCGGCCTGGTCGACGGCTTCCTCGGGCGAGCGGGTGAAGTGCAGCTTGCCGCCATGCGCCTGCGACCAGTCAATGTGCTTCTGCGCCGGCTCGCTGCCTTCGGGCACGGCAACGTTGAGGTTGAAGCGGAACCGGGCCGAGGCCTCGATCAGCGAATGCAGCACATTGTTGCCGTCGCCGGTCCAGGCGATGGTCTTGCCGGCGACCGGACCGCGATGCTCCTCGAAGGTCATGATATCGGCCATCAGCTGGCAGGGATGGGTGTCGTCGGTCAGTCCGTTGATCACTGGCACGGTGGCGTTCTCGGTCAGCTCCAGCAGTCGCTCATGCGAGGTGGTGCGGATCATGATCGCATCGACATAGCGCGACAGCACCTTGGCGGTGTCGGCGATGGTCTCGGAACGGCCGAGCTGCATCTCGGTGCCGGTCAGCATGATGGTCTCGCCGCCGAGCTGCCGCATGCCGACGTCGAAGGAGACGCGTGTGCGCGTCGACGGCTTGTCGAAGATCATCGCCAGCACCTTGCCTTCGAGCGGTTTGGTGCGCTCGCCGGCCTTGAGGCGCGCCTTTCGCACCACCGCATCGTCCAGCATGAAGCGCAAATCGCCTTCGGAAACGGCGGAAAGATCGGTGAAATGGCGAACTGACATCAGCAATGGTTCCGGGATTACTTCGCCGCGGCGGAAGCGATCGCCTCCGCCAGGCCCTTGGCGCCGGCGCGAATGCGGTTGAGCGCGTCATGGATCTCGGCGTCGGTGACGGTGAGCGGCGGCAACAGGCGAATGACGTTGTCGCCGGCCGGAACCGCCAGCAGGTGCTGGTCGCGCAAGGCCATGTTCACCTTGGTGTTGGGCATGGCGCATTTGAGGCCGAGCATCAGCCCGGCACCCCTGATGTCCTCGATGATTTCGGGAAACTCGTCGGCGACCGACGCCAGCCCCTGCTTCATGAGCAGCGCCTTGCGCTGGACATCTTCGAGGAAGCCGTCTTCCAGCACGACGTCGAGCACGGCGTTGCCGACTGCCATGGCCAGCGGGTTGCCGCCGAACGTGGTGCCATGCACGCCAGCGGTCATGCCGACGGCCGCTTCATCCGTGGCAAGGCAGGCACCCATCGGGAAGCCGCCGCCAATGCCCTTGGCGATCGCCATGATGTCTGGCGTTACACCTGACCATTCATGCGCAAACAGCTTGCCGGTGCGGCCGATGCCGCACTGGACCTCGTCGAAGATCAACAGCAGGCCGTGCTGTTCGCACAATTGCCTGAGCCGCTTCAGCGATTGCGTCGGCACCGGACGGATACCGCCCTCGCCCTGCACCGGCTCGATCAGGATGGCGGCCGTCTCCGGCGTGATCGCCTTTTCGGCGGCGTCGATGTCGTCGAAACTGACCTGATCGAAACCTTCGACCTTGGGGCCGAAGCCCTCGAGATATTTGTACTGGCCGCCGGCCGCGATGGTCGCCAGCGTGCGGCCATGGAAGGCACCTTCGAAGGTGATGACGCGGAAGCGCTCGGGGTGTCCGTTGACGAACTGGCAGCGGCGCGCCGTCTTGATCGCGCATTCCAGCGCCTCGGCGCCGGAATTGGTGAAGAACACCTTGTCGGCGAAGGTGGCGTCGGCCAGCCGCTCGCCAAGCCGGCTCTGCCCGGGGATCTCGTAGAGGTTGGAGACATGCCACAGCTTGGCTGCCTGCTCGGTGAGTGCGGCGACCAGATGCGGATGGCTGTGGCCCAGCGAATTGACGGCGATGCCGCCGGCAAAGTCGAGATATCGCTCGCCCTTGTCCGTAATCAGCCATGTGCCTTCCCCGTGGTCGAAGGCCAGGGGTGCGCGAGCAAAGGTCTCGTAAAGCGCCGAACCGCTCATTATATGCGTCTCCGGTACCGGAAAATCAAAAAAGCCGCCAAAGCGGCGGCCTGTGCGGCTTATCCCGTTTTTCGGCCATGAAGTCAACGAAAACGTCGCGTAGTGGCGCGCGGCAAGCCCCCTGACGGGACGCCGGCTCATAAGCGACCGGGCAAGTTGGGGAAAACCGAAAAAACCGATTCGTGTTGCACTTGGGACTCTTGTCACCGAGTCAGCGCATAGAGTAGTTGTAGTCGAGAAATAACTAGATTTCGTGCGGCGGACCTAATCACCAGATATATGTGGTGTCTGCCCCGGCAAATGTTGCCGGGTCGGGAGAAGGATTCCGATTGCCGCACGCTTAGAGGAGCGCGGTCTCATGAACTGGACTGACGAGCGGGTAGAACTCTTGAGAAAACTGTGGTCGGAGGGTCTGAGCGCAAGCCAGATTGCTGCGCAGCTTGGAGGGGTCAGCCGCAATGCGGTCATCGGGAAGGTGCATCGGCTGAAACTCTCGGGCCGCGGTCGCTCGACCGCCACGCCGGCACGCCAGAAAAAGGCGGCACAAGGATCGACCGTCCAGAAATCGGTATCACGCGCTGCAACCACGGCACGCCATGTCACGACATCGATCGGCGCGACCGCCCTGCAGACGCAGTTCGACGCCGAACCGGTGGCGCGCCATTATATCCGTCCGGTTGAGAATGTCGTGCTGCCGATCTCGCGGCATCTGCAGCTGGTCGAGCTGACCGAGCGGACCTGCAAATGGCCGAACGGCGATCCGCTTTCAGAGGACTTCCATTTCTGCGGCAACGATGCCGCCGAAACCGGTCCGTACTGCAAGTACCACGCCCGCGTGGCATTCCAGCCGGCATCGGAGCGGCGGCGGAGCCGATAGTTAGGGATTGGGCAGTAGGCAGTAGGCAGTAGGGGCAATATGCTCTGAATTTCTTGCCCTACTGCCTACTGCCTACTGCCTACTGCCTACTGCCTACTGCCTACTGCCTACTGCCTACTGCCTACCCTCACAGCCACCCGTTCTTCCTGAACCGCCAGTAGAGAAACGTGCAGATCAGCACGATAGCGCCCAGCACCACCGGATAGCCGTATTCCATCTTCAGTTCCGGCATGTCGCTGAAGTTCATGCCGTAGATGCCGGCGAGCGCCGTCGGCACCGCCAGGATTGCGGCCCAGGAGGCGAGCTTCTTGGTGTTCGCGGTTTCCTGACTCTGGCCGACCAGCAAGCTCGCCTCGAAAGCGAACGCCAGCACCTCGCGCAGACTGTCGATCTTCTCCTGGACGGTGCGGATGTGATCGGTGACGTCGCGGAACAGCGGATGCATGGCGGTGTGTATCTGCGGCAGCTCGGCGCTGGTCAGCCGTCGGCAGACTTCGACCAGCGGAAGCGCGGCATTGCGCAGGCGTAGGAGATCGCGGCGCAGCATATAGAGCCGTTCGATGTCGGGAGCGGTCATCGGCTTCAGCAGAACCTTGTCCTCGATCGCCTCGACCTCGTCCTCGATCTGCTCGAGCACCGGCATGTAATTGTCGACGATGAAATCGAGAATGGCGTAAAGGACGAAATCCTCACCCTTGGCCAGCGAGTGCGGGCAGCTTTCCCAGTGCTGCCGAACGGCGGCATAGGACGTCGAAGGACCGTGCCTGACGCTGACGATGTAGCCTGAGCCAACAAACAAATGGGTCTCGCCGAAGGTGACCCGACCGTCGATCAGCTGCGCGGTGCGAGCGACGATGAACAAGGCGTCGCCATATTGCTCGATCTTCGGCCGCTGGTGCGGGTGCTCGGCATCCTCGATTGCCAGCTCATGCAGGTGAAATTGCGCCTGGACGCGCAGCAACAGGTTACGGTCGGGCTCCAATAGGCCGATCCAGACGACATGACCGGATTTCTTTGCCCATTCGCCGGCTTCCTCGATGGGAATGTCGGCGATGCGGCGCCCGGCCGTGTAGACGCCGCAAGCGATAATGCCGGATGTCGGCCCAGGCGCCGGGGTCAGGTTCCGAACATTTTCCATCACGACCTCCCGGAGCAAATCCACGGACGAGGATAGAGGCAAAGCCCGGAAAGCTTAGCGTAAATCGGATTACGGTTCGAGAGGCGCGTTCACTTCAGCGGCTGCGTCCCGGAAAGGCTGATTTTGTCGGTCTTGTCGCCCTTGGGCCGCTCAGCCGGCAACTGATCGCCGGTGACGATGTAGTAGATGGTCTCGGCTATGTTGGTGGCGTGATCACCGATACGCTCGATGTTCTTGGCGCAAAACAGCAGATGCGTGCAGGGCGTGATGTTGCGCGGATCTTCCATCATGTAGGTCAGCAATTCGCGAAACAGCGATGTGTACATGGCGTCGATCTGGTCGTCACGATCGCGCACGAAGCCGATTTTCTCCACCGAGCGAGACGCGTAGACGTCGAGCACTTCCTTGAGCTGGGTCAACGCCAGGTTGGACAGAGCCTCGAGGCCGCGGAACAGGCTGGTTGGCTGGCGTCCGTCGGTAACGGCGACCACCCGCTTGGCAACGTTCTTGGCGAGATCGCCAACCCGTTCGAGGTCGGCGGAGATGCGAATGGTCCCGACGATCTCGCGCAAATCCCCCGCCATCGGCTGACGCTTGGCAATGATGATGATCGCCTTGTCGTCGATTTCGCGCTGGCCCTCGTCCAGTACGGTATCGTCGCGGACGACCTTCTGGGCAAGGCCTGGGTCGGCATTGACGAGAGCGGCGACCGCCTGTTCGACCATGCGCTCGGCATGGCCGCCCATCGCGGCGATGCGCTTCGACAGATATTTCAACTCCTCGTCATAGGCGCTGACGATGTGCACGGACTGCATGGCAAAATGCCTTCCCACGGGATGTTTTGATTTTGAGTCGTTTCCTCGAATCCCCGCTGATACGCTAGCCGGATGACAGAAAAAAGAAACAGTCCCCTTGAATTAGGGCGATATCAGTGCGTCGGCAAATGAACCGAGAATGCCGCGCCGTTGCCGACTTCGGACTTGATCGAAAGCCGGGCGTTGTGGCGCGTCAGTATATGCTTGACGATCGACAGGCCGAGGCCGGTGCCTTTCTGGGTCCGGCTGGTCTCGACGTCGACGCGGTAGAAGCGCTCGGTAATGCGCGGAATGTGCTCCTCGGGAATGCCGGGGCCAAAGTCCCTGATCGTCACGTCGATGCCCGGCTCTGATCCGGCATCGCCATGCGCTATGGATACAACCACGCGCCCACCAGACTGCCCGTATTTGCAGGCGTTTTCCAGGAGGTTCTCGAAAACCTGGAAAAGCTCATCTCGATCGCCAGGCACATGAAGCGGCCCATCGGCGTAGTGCCGCTCGATGGCAACGGCGTTTTCGCTGGCCAGCGGTCCGAGCGAATCGATGACGCTGTCGACTGTCTGCCGCAGGTCCACCTCGGTTCCCGGCTTCAGATAGGGTTTCATCTCGAGCCGCGACAGCGACAACAAATCGTCGATCAGACGCGCCATGCGACCGGTCTGGCTCTGCATGATCTGCAGAAACTGGTCGCGCGCCGCCGCGTCGTTGCGGGCTGGCCCGCGCAGCGTTTCGATAAAGCCGGCGATTGAGGCGAGCGGCGTGCGCAGTTCATGGCTGGCATTGGCGATGAAGTCGGCGCGCATGCGGTCGATCCTGCGTGCTTCGCTCTGGTCCTTGAACACCAGCACATAGAGATCGGTGGCGTGACCGACCGAGGACACGCTCACCCGGTAGGCCCGTTCGACCGGCAGCTTCTCCATGTAGTCGACGACATCCGAGGCAACATCGCCGGATAGCACGCCGTCCAGCAGGGTCTGCATCTCCGGTGCCCGGAATTTCAGCGACAGCGACATGCCTGGCGCGATGCCACCGAAGGCGGCGAAGGCGGCGGCGTTGGCATGCACGATGGTGGCGGTCCGGTCGAAGATGATCAGCGGATCGGCGACGGCGGCGGCCAGATATTCACCCGAGAGCCGCTGCAGGCCGATGGCCTCGATGGCAGCGCCGCTGCCGGTGGATTGGCGCGCGCCGGCGGTCGGCAGTATTGCCGCTGCAAGCAGCAACAGCAGCGCCGCGGGGACGACATAGGCTGAAATCCCGGCCAAGGCATAGACGGCGACGACCGCGGTGACGCCGGCCGCAAGCAGCCAGCGGCTATGCCACAGCCGTGCGGCCATGCTTTGCGTGATGCCTCTCTGCTCTGTGTCCAGGTCAGCCATTCGCTCGTGACCTGCCCCCCAATGTCTTCGCACCCGGTCGCACGGTGGCAGAAAACTTCCACCAGATCGCTTGCCGCATGACCCCGAAAATCGGGAATCGATTTTCGGAAAGGATCATGCGCAAATTAAAAGTGCTACAGCGTCCTTTGCGCATCCAAACGGACGCGCGGCGCTGTAGTGGCTCCCCATAGCATGAGTCCGGAAGCTGGAAAGGGTTCGTCTCGATGAAAAAAGCCAAGGAAAGTCCCGCCGCGCCAACTTCGGGGCCGCTGAAGATCAGGATCGGCGGCAAGGAGAGGGAGTTCGACATCGATAATCCCGTGCTTCCCGACTGGGTCGAGGACAACAAGCTGACCGCCGGCGGCTATCCCTACGACAAGAAGATGAAAAGCGACGAGTATGACGAGATGCTCGAGAAGCTGCAGATCGAGCTGGTCAAGGCGCAGGCCTGGCTGCAGTCGACCGGCAAACGGGTGATGGCGCTGTTCGAGGGCCGCGACGCTGCCGGCAAGGGCGGCACGATCTTCGTGGTGCGCCAGTACCTCAATCCGCGCACGGCACGCAACGTGGCGCTGACCAAGCCGACCCCGACCGAGCTTGGTCAATGGTACTACCAGCGCTATGTCGACCACTTCCCGACTTCAGGCGAATTCGTCACTTTCGACCGGTCCTGGTACAACCGCGCCGGTGTCGAGCCGGTGATGGGTTTCTGCACCCCGCAGCAGCACGAGCAGTTTCTCGACGAGACGCCGCATTTCGAACGGATGATCTCCAACGAGGGCATCCACTTTTTCAAATTCTGGCTGAACATCGGCCGGGAAACGCAGCTCGAGCGCTTCCACGACCGCCGCTACAGCCCGCTGAAGAGCTGGAAGTTTTCCCCCATCGACGTTGCAGGCATCACCAAGTGGGACGACTACACCAAGGTGCGCGACACAATGTTCGAGCGCACCCACAAGGAATTCGCGCCGTGGATCATCGTACGGGCCAATGACAAGCGGCGCGCGCGGCTGGCGATCATGCGGCGCATCCTGTCGTCTCTGCCCTATGAGGGGCGCGATCTCGAAATCATCGGCAAGGAAGACAAGAAGATCATCGGCGAAGGGCCGTCATTCCTCGGCAAGCAGGATTGACGCTTCCGCGCCCCGCCGGCGTGGGCGCCCCGGGCGGGGCAGGTTTGGTTGGCGGAGGGCGCCGGCCGGGGGGTGGGGGGGCCAAGCCCCCGCGGGGGGTGGGGCGGGAGCGGCGGGTGGG
>NZ_JAMYQY010000013.1:0-203309 GCF_040321125.1 Mesorhizobium sp. M0518 | reverse complement strand
GACTGCGGTTACCTTCAGGGCATGCATCGTGAGATACTCGGCGATGAGGCGCCGCATTGCGGCATCATCGTCAATGACAAGAACATGTTTCAACGGCACACCTTCAATCTTGAATCCCCTTGTCTAAACCTGTTGCCGAGCAACCCTGGGGCACCGACCCAGAACAGCTGCTCCTTGATACCACTCGCCGTTGCGTGCGGCCAATGTGAGGCCGTGCTCGTCCTGTTCTTTTCATCCCCAGCGAATTGACCGCACCAAGGCAGCCCGTGGCCACCAGACAGGTCCAAGCGCCGACATGACCCTGCCGTGTGGTCCTTCGCTTTTTCGCTTCGAGCTCCCCCGTTGGTGCAGGCCT
Source organism: Mesorhizobium sp. M0518 (assembly GCF_040321125.1). Classification (NCBI taxonomy): domain Bacteria; kingdom Pseudomonadati; phylum Pseudomonadota; class Alphaproteobacteria; order Hyphomicrobiales; family Phyllobacteriaceae; genus Mesorhizobium; species Mesorhizobium sp. M0518. The sequence continues at coordinate 202,954 of NZ_JAMYQY010000013.1, read as the reverse complement.
GCCAATATCACTCAAGTTCGGACTCATGGATGCCAAGTTTCCTGCTATGCCCTTGCATCCTGGTCATCCTGGAGTTTGCGGACCTGGATCATCTCGATATCCTCCGGCTCGTGGATCCAGCTCGGACATGGTTGAGCAGCGCGGCGTTTGGCTTGATCGGAGAGGCGGTCGGCGGAAGAAGACCGTGATTCGCTGCAGCGGCCTTGTGCAAAATAGTGTGTCTCCTGCCAAGCCGGCTTCGTCCAAGGTGGCCGGCGGCCTCAAATGCTGTTCGGCGACCGGCAGGTCGCCGGTTGCGGTGAACGTCCGGGCTAACATTTCTCAGTTACTGCAACTCCTCCATCTTGAGCGTGTCACTATGCTTGTCCATTGCGCCGTCGGACTCCGTCAATGACGTGCGGTTATCTGCCGATGGGACTGTGCATGATCCACCCTTTGGCGGCGGCGGCCGAACAGCTGAACGAGGCTCGCACCAGGATGGGCTGCGCCGCCACGTCTTCCCAGTTGACCCTCGCCGCCGCGGATTTGCGCCCTCGAGCCAGCTTCGCGGACGAGCTCGCGTCTCAAGCAATGATCTGAGTGTGCAGGGCCGCGCATGGCTGCTCTTTAACGACCGGCAGCATACCGGCAAAGTTGGGCCGCTTTATCGCCTTAGTCGATTCCCCACGGTGATCCCGAGCCTGAACAAGCCCGCCAAGCTCCCCATTTTGTCCTTGGCTTGGCGCTGACAGAAGTACCATCCATGACGCCAAAGTCGCGGCCCACACTCCAGGAGCAACGGACGGCCGGGACGAGCAATCCTGTACAGGAGTCATTGTACCAAGATGCTCCGGATGTCGCTGGCTGATCGGGCCCGCGCCACCCACGCATGCGCAAGATGCTCACCCACGCTGATACGAACACGGTCTTTGCTTCAATTGAAACCGAAAAGCTGAACTTGAACATCACACAGTAACAAACCTCCCCGATAAGCGCGTGCCGGACAGGGCCAGAACCCGTCCGGCGGCTTGGAAAGGTAGGTGATAGGGAATGATTATTGCAGCTTGGCCGCTGGCCATCGTCCTGATGACATCCATGTCACTCCCAGCCGAGCCCGCGCCACTTTCTCCGCGTGAGTTCCGCAGCCTGTCGCGCAAATGCGCCCCCTGGGTTGCGCCGTCCACCCTCGCCGCGATTGCCAAGATTGAAAGTGACTTTGAAACGCTGGTGGCTCATGACAACACCACAGGTGAGCAGCTTCGCTGGATAGACCACCTGGAAGCCACGCGGGGCATCAAGGAACGCCTCGAAGCACAACATTCTGTCGATGTTGGATTGATGCAGATAAACAGCAAGAACTTTGCCATGCTCAATCTCACGCCGGAAAGGGCTTTCGAGCCCTGCGCCTCGCTTTCGGCTGCCGCCCACCTGCTTGAAAGCCGGTATGCCGGCGGCACCACTGCTGTGGCACAGCAACTGGCGCTTCGCCGTGCCATCTCGGCCTATAACACGGGCGACGTCACGCATGGCTTCGCCAACGGTTATGTACGCAAAGTCGAGTCGGCCGCAAAGGACATCTCAAGTCTCCTTGAGAGAACGCTGGAGCCGACTGCTCGAGATGTGCCGCACCTTGAGGCACCCGGTCGGAAAGCCGTGCCGCCTCTGCTCCAGCAGAGCCAACAGGCCAATAGAAAGAAGCAGCCCAACCAAGATTCTTGGGACATCTGGGGCTCGTATCAGCCAGACCGCTCCGGGGCCGATCCCTCCGATCCGACAGGCAGCCAGGCTGCGAAAGCACGGGAACCCTCGAACCCGAACAAACTCGTATTCGATTGAAACATGGAGATGCAATGATGACGTCACTCAAGATACTTCGTGCGCTTAAAACGCGTGTTCCTTCGCCTTTTTCCATGCTGCGCATGGCGGCTGAATATGTACCGGCCGCTGCTGCAGGCGCGGCGTGGACGGTCTTCTACAGCGGGCCAGCCGCGGCTCAGGTGACCGGAGGGACGGATCCTGCCAAGATGGTCCAGAATATCTGCACGTTCATACTTGGCCCCTTTGGACAATCACTGGCCGTGCTCGGGCTCGTAGCCATCGGTATCTCTTGGATGTTCGGTCGTGCTTCACTTGGCCTGGTTGCGGGTGTCGTTGGAGGGATCGTCATCATGTTCGGGGCCAGCTTCCTGGGCAAGGCGCTCATAGGCGGTGGCTGATGAGCGACCGGTTGGAAGTGAGCACCCTCTATGTGGCGGCGACGCGCCCCGCACTGTTTCTGGGGGTGCCGCTGACGCTGGCCGGATTGCTCATGATGTTGGCTGGGCTTGTTATCATTATCCTTCAGAACCCGCTCTACGAAATCGTTCTCGCGCCACTCTGGTTCGGAGCACGGCTGGTTGTTGAGCGTGACTATAACGCGGCAAGCGTCGTGCTGCTCTATTTGCAGACGGCCGGCAGAAGCGTGGACGGGCCGGTCTGGGGAGGCGCAAGCGTCAGCGCCAATCCGATCAGAGTGCCGAAACGCGGAAGAGGAATGGTGTAATGTTCGGCGCCAGCGGCCGGACCGAGAGGTCTGGCGAGATCTACCTTCCGTATGTTGGTCACGTAAGCGATCAGGTTGTCCTTCTGGAAGACGGATCGATCATGGCCATGGCACATGTGAACGGTGTGCCCTTTGATTTGGAAGACGCTGAGATGCGCAACTCGCGCTGCCGCGCGTTCAACACTCTCTTGCGCAACATCGCCGATGACAATGTCTCGATATACGCTCATCTTGTGAGACACAACGATGTGCCGGCGCCGGCGCCGCGCCGGTTTCAAAGTGCATTCGCTGGCAGTCTGAGCGAGGCCTACGAGCGTCGTGTGCTGTCGGGAAAGCTCTTTCGCAACGATCACTTCCTCACTTTGATCGTGTCCCCCCGCACCGCAATCGGCAAGATCGGCTTGCGGATTGCCAAGTCCCGCAGACGGAATGAGCACGATCTAGCCACCCAAATGCGGAGCCTGGAAGACCTCTGGCACATCATTGCTGGCGCACTCGGCGGTTACGGTCTGCGCCGGTTGGGCATTCGTGAGAAAGGCAACGTGCTCTTCACGGAAATCGGCGAGGCGCTTCGGCTCATGATGACTTGCCGGTTTCTTCCGGTTCCGATGGTTACCGGCTCACTTGGCGCCTCGATCTACACTGACCAGGTCATCTGCGGGAAGCGGGCGCTTGAGATTCGAAGGCCCGGGGATAGCTCCGTCGGATCATTGTTTTCGTTCCGTGAATATCCGGCGACGACGCGGCCGGGCATGCTAAATTCCTTGCTGTCCGCCAACTTCCCGCTTGTCCTGAGCCAGAGCTTTTCCTTCCTCACTCGCCCGCAAGCTCATGCCAAACTAAGCCTTAAGTCCAGCCAGATGACGAGTGCCGGCGACAAGGCTCTCACCCAGATCAATGAACTTGCCGAGGCAGAGGACGCACTGGCAAGCAACGAATTCGTGATGGGTTCGCATCATCTGAGCCTGTGCGTCTATGCCGACAGCCTCAATACCCTTGCAGATCGCGCAGCAAGTGCCCGCGCACGGCTGGCCGACGCGGGCGCCGTTATCGTCCAAGAGGGCATCGGCATGGAGGCCGCATATTGGTCCCAACTTCCGGGGAACAACAGGTGGCGCACGCGCCCGGGGGCGATCACCTCACACAATTTTGCCGGGCTCGTCTCATTTGAGAACTTCCCAAGCGGTTCCAGTTCCGGCCACTGGGGCAATGCTGTTGCGCGCTTTCGCACAAACGGTGGAACTTCTTTCGACTACATCCCCCATGAGAATGACGTCGGCATGACGGCAATATTCGGGCCCGTTGGCAAAGGCAAGACGACGCTGATGACCTTTGTCCTCGCGATGCTTGAGCAAAGCTTGGTCGATCGCAATGGTGCGATCGTCTTCTTCGACAAGGATCGGGGTGGTGAACTGCTGGTGCGAGCCACGGGAGGGACATATCTTGCGTTGCGCAGAGGCGCTCCGAGCGGCTTGGCCCCTCTGCGTGGACTGGACAACACCTCCGCCTCTCGGGACTTTCTGCGCGAGTGGTTGATGGCCCTGATCGAGAGTGACGGCCGTGGTCCGATCTCGCCGGAGGAAAGCCGTCGGCTGGAACGCGGCATTGTTCGTCAGCTTTCGTTCGAACCCCCTATGCGCTCACTTGCGGGCCTGCGCGAGTTCCTATTGCACAGCCCCTCCGAGGGCGCAGGAGCACGGCTGCAGCGGTGGTGTAGAGGGGGGGCGCTTGGATGGGCCTTTGACGGCGACGTGGACGAAGTAAGGCTGGATGCCTCCATTACGGGCTTCGACATGACGCAGCTCCTGGAATATGAGGAGGTCTGTGCACCGGCCGCCGCATACCTTCTGCATCGAGTGGGCGCTATCGTCGATGGTCGTCGGTTCGTCATGAGCTGCGACGAATTTCGATTCTATCTACTCAACCCCCAATTCTCGGCCGTTATCGACAAGTTCTTGCTCACGGTCCGCAAAAACAACGGCATGTTGATACTCGCAACGCAGCAGCCTGAACACGTTCTGGAATCGCCTCTCGGAGCTAGTCTCGTTGCGCAATGTATGACGAAAATTTTCTACCCATCACCGACGGCGGACCGCTCTGCGTATGTCGATGGCTTGAAGTGCACTGCGCAGGAGTTCGAGGCAATCCGCCAGGGAATGGCAATCGGCAGCCGCAAGTTTTTGCTCAAGCGCGATAGCGGGAGTATTGTTTGCGAATTCGATCTTGGGCAGATGCGCGAGTACGTAGCCGTACTCTCGGGGCGGGCCAACACAGTGCGCTTTGCCGACCAGCTTCGTAACCAGCACGGAGACGCCCCAAGTGGGTGGCTCGACAAGTTCATGGCCCGGTACCACGAAGTTCAAGACTGACGGAGGAATATTCATGAAATTTGCCCAACTTGCAGTAACCACCCTTGCTGCTTCCCTTCTGCTTCACGGACAGGCCCGTTCGCAATTTATCGTCAGCGACCCTGTAACAGAAACACAAGCGACCTTAACAGCGCTTTCCAATGCGGCGATCCTTGAGAGGTCAATCGAGACGCTCGCTACCACGATCGAAATGGTGACAATTCTAACGTCGTCATTCGCTGTCACGGGACTGCTAAGCTCACTGAACCAAGGAAATCACTACCCGTCGAGCAATAAGCTGGAGGAGCAGATGTTTGATGCTCGGGCGCCAGCTTCGATTATGGCCCGTAACATTGCGAAGGACCCAAATCGGATAGTCAACGGCACCGATTCAGAAGCGAAACTGTTACAGGGACAAATCGCCGGGGCCGCCAATGCCGCAGCTATTGCAGCCGACACTTTGGGCATGATGGACAAGCGCCTTAAGGATAACGCCGGCACGCTTGGTCAGCTTTCCCGCTCGGGAAATATTATGCAGGCCACCGTGACCAACGGTCTGGTCCTCAAGCAGATTCACGATGCGATGATCCAAAATGTCCAGGCCACGAGTCTGCTGACAATGGCCACTGCACAAGGGAGCCTTCACGCCGTGGAGGAGGCCGCCACGCAGCGTCGCGAACATCAGGACACCGCTCGCATTTTTGACCCCCTCCCGTGAACGCTGAGTTCATCAGGCTCAGCTGCGCTGATCAGGGACACATCAGGCTCACGCCATGAATTTCAAAATTCCCGCGCCATTCACGACTATACACACGATCTTTCATGGGGCCTTCACGTCCGGGCTGCACAAAGTGCTTGAAAACGTCCAAGCGGCGGTCAGTGCGCCTCTGGTTGCGTGTGTCACGCTCTGGATAATAATCCAAGGCTGTCTGGTCATGCGTGGTCAAGTCGATGCGCGCGGGGGTATCTCGCGCGTAATCATGGTGTCGATTGTCGTCGCCCTTATCTTAGGGCAGGCCAACTATCAGCAGTACATTGAAGCGCTCTTCGACGACACGATTCCGAGGTTGGCTCACGACATCAGTGGCAGCGACTTGCCCTTCATCGGAATCCCCCAGAAGCTCGATCTCATGTTTGCTTCAAGCCAGTATGTCTTTCAGCTGATTGCTTCCGAAATTGGGCCTATGAACGGCCAGGACATACTTGCTTTCGAGGGAGCGCAATGGATTTTCTACGGCGCGCTGTGGACAGCGTTCGAGATCTACGATGCCGTTGGAATTCTGACGAAGGTGCTCTTGACGATCGGCCCCCTGGTCCTTGTAGGCTACCTTTTTGATCACACTCGAGACATAGCCACCAGATGGATCGGCCAACTGCTCTCGTACGGGCTGCTGCTTCTCCTCCTCAACATCGTTGCAACGATAGTAATCGCTGCCGAAGCAGTCTCGCTGGCAGCCATGCTTTTGGTGATCAAATTCTCGGGCACGACAGCAGCCAAGATCATCGGGCTTTACGAGCTCGACATGCTTTTCCTAGCTGGTGACGCTCTGATCGTCGCGCTTCCGACGATCGCCAGCAGCATCGCCGGCGGCTCTTGGGGAGGTGCGAACCGACCTCTTAACAGCCTCAATCGCCACTTTGCCAAAACGGCGGGTGGTTAATCAATCGACAAGCTCGGTGCCAAAAACATGAAATATTGCCTACTTCTGTCAATCCTCGCTTTGTCCGCCTGCAAGACGAGCCATGGGCTTGCGACGTGCGCGGGTGCCCCATTCCAACTGAACGTGGGACAATGGGAAACCACCCCTGAGGATCTTCAGGTCGAATGCGCGGAAGAGCCAAAGTGAAATTTCCTGAACATGCCCTTCTGGTGGAGAGAGAAACGCTAGCCGCCCACTATAAGAAGGTGGAAGCGTTTCAAACGTCACGAGCGAAGTCTGCGCGGCGCCTGTCAAAGGCCCTGATCGCCTTTGCCGCAGCGGCGGTCCTAGGAAATGTTGCCCAGGCATTTACCATCGCTGCCATGGTCCCGTTGGCCAAGCTCGTACCTGTGTTCCTCTGGGTCCGGCCGGATGGGACCGTCGACAGCGAAGTGTCAGTGTCTCGACTGCCGGCAACCCAAGACCGAGCCGTCATAAATGCTTCGCTGTGGGAATATGTACGCCTGCGCGAGGGGTACACAGCAGATACAGCCCAATACGCCTATGACCTCGTATCCAGTTTCAGCGCGCCGGCTGTGCGACAGCAATATCAAGATTTCTTCAACTATCCGAATCCCACCTCGCCGCAAGTCACGGTCGGCAAGCGCGGCAAGCTCGAGGTCGGGCATATTTCTTCAAACGACATCAGTCCGGACGTTCAACAGATCCGTTACAAACGCACGCTTGTTGTCGATGGGCAGATGCCGATAGTGACCACCTGGACAGCTACCATCCGCTACGAGCGCTTGACGGGTCTGCCTGGGCAATCGAGGCTCACCAATCCGGGAGGTCTACTCATCACTTCCTATCAAAGCTCGGAAGATAGCGTATCGAACCTGGGCTATGTGCAGCCATGACAAAAAGAGCGTTTCTCGCGCTGGTCTGTTCACTCTTCTTAACGATGGAAGCGTCCGCGGAAGACACACCACTTGCCGGCAAGCATGATGCGCGCATGCGCTACCTGGCTTACCGTCCTGACGAAGTGGTGCGCCTGTCTACCGCAGTGGGGGCAACGCTGGTTGTCACATTCGCGGCCAACGAGACAGTCGCAGCCGTGGCCGTTTCCAATAGCAAAGACCTGGCTGCGCTCCCGCGCGCCAACTATCTCTTTTTTAAGGCTAGCCGGATGCTCCCGCCGCAGCCGGTCATCGTGCTGGCCGAGAGTGAGTCCGGTACACGGAGATACGTCTTCAGTATTTCAACGAGAGCGATGCCAAAACTCGATGAGCAGCAACCTGACCTATACTACAGTGTGCAGTTCACCTATCCTGCTGATGAGGCTGCTGCTCGGAGAAAGGACGCAGAAAGGCGCTCGATTCTTGGTCAGGCCCGGGCGAAAGTGCTGCGCGACGAGAGAGTTCAGGATTTGTTGAATCGGCCCGCCGCAACTACCAGTCCGGACGAAAGCAATTTTCACTACGTCGCAAAGGGCGATCGATCGCTGTCGCCGCTGGAAGTTTTCGATAATGGCTTTACCACCGTATTTGGCTTCGCAAGCAATTCCCGCATACCCTCCCTCTACATTATCAATCCCGACGGCAAGGAAGCCGCTGCCAATTACACGGTCAAAGGGGACTATGTTGAAGTATCCGCAGTCGCCCGGGAATGGCGTCTGAGAGATGGCAATACGGTCTTGTCCATTTTCAACAGGGCTTATGACCCTGTGGGACGAGCGCCAGGGACCGGTACAGTGACACCCGACGTGTGGCGCGTTTTGAAAGGCTCGGCCGATGAATGAAACCGGCCCACAGTCGGGACATGATGTCCATGCCTCCGGATCGATGGTCTCGGAGCCGGCCCGCCGGCATGTTTCGGGATTGCAGAAGTTGGCCGTCGCTGCTCTTGTTCTCATCTCATCTCTATCACTCATCTGGCTCGGAGGTCGTACCAGCACACAAGACGAACCAACTCAGCCAAAACCTCCAATTGTCGCCGACGCCGAACCATTCCGCCCCGTGCCGATTGAGATTGCTCCCGAAGTTCCAGCAGCCGTACAGGCGGCGCAGGCAGGAGATCCTGCGCCATCCACGCCGACTTCAGCTGATCCGCCGCCGGAGGAAACACCAATTTTCGCCTACAGTGGCAGCAGTAAAATGCCCAACGACGGTCAGCGGAGCGAAGACAACCATAGGGATGCTCCCGTGACCTCGGATGAGATTTCAGACGCTGGCGATCTGTCGGCGCGATTGAAGCCAGATATACAGGAGCCAAGCCGGGCCACACTTTTGCCGCACCCTGATCTCGTGATTACTCAAGGAACGATCATCCCCTGCATTTTGCAAACGGCAGTCGACACAAATTTACCGGGTTATGTGAAGTGCGTCTTACCTAAAGACGTCCGCGGCGCCACCAACAACGTGGTGCTTTTGGATCGCGGGACGACCGTGATTGGCGAGATCCAGCGTGGTCTCCAACAGGGGGATGCGCGTGTCTTCGTGCTGTGGACGCGCATCGAAACGCCTGACCATGCCCTCGTTTCGCTAGCATCGCCGGGCGCTGACGAGCTCGGCCGCTCCGGAATGCCTGGCACGGTGGATAATCACTTCTGGCAGCGCTTTGGCGGAGCAATGCTCATGAGCGTCATTCAAGGCGCGTTTCAGGCCGCCGGTCAATACGCTGGCAGCTCAGGTGGAGGAAGCGGTATCAACAGCTTCCAGAGCAACGCCGGACAAGCCGTTGAGACGACCCTTAGAGCAACGATCAACGTTCCGCCAACTCTGAAGAAAAACCAGGGAGATGCTGTATCCATCTTTGTGGCTCGGGACCTCGATTTCTCAGATGTATACGATCTTAGAGCGACCGCCGTGGCGCCAGCCCCCCCCCAACATCGCCAACGCCGGAGAGACAACAATGCGACCGGAGGCTGACCCTCAATTGCGTTTGCTTCTCAACCCTGTTCTGAAATGGCTTGAGGAGCCAAGGACCGAAGAGGTCGCTATCAACCGGCCTGGGGAAGCCTTTGTCCGACAGGCCGGCGTTTTCACGAAACATCCGCTACCGCTATCTTATGACGATCTGGAGGACATCGCGATCCTCGCTGGAGCGCTGCGCAAGCAAGATGTCGGACCGCAAAGCCCCCTCTGTGCGACTGAGCTGCCGAACGGAGAGCGGCTGCAGATCTGTTTGCCGCCCGCTGTTCCCTCAGGAACAATAAGCCTGACGATACGGCGTCCCTCAAGTCGTGTGACCGAACTCAAGGAAGTTTCTTCTCGCTACGAATACTCGCGTTGGAATCAATGGCGGTCACGAAAGGAGCGCCAAGAGCGGCAGGACGAAACGATTCTTCAGCACTACGACCATGGTGACTTGGAGCAATTTTTGCGAGCGTGCGTTTGCGGGCGGCTTACGATGCTGCTTTGCGGACCTACTGGTAGCGGCAAAACGACAATGAGCAAGACTTTGATCAACGCTATACCCCCGCAAGAGAGGCTGATAAGTATCGAGGACACGCTCGAACTTGCAATCCCGCACGAGAATCATGTCCGGTTACTCTATCCGAAGGACCGAGCAGGCGTAGGTGCGGTGACAGCCGAGCAACTGTTGCAAGCCAGCTTGCGCATGCGCCCTGATCGAATATTGCTTGGCGAGATGCGCGATGATGCTGCTTGGGCCTACCTTAGCGAAGTCGTCTCCGGCCATGCGGGATCAATATCGACGATTCATGGGGCGGATCCGGTCCAAGGCTTTAAAAAGCTCTTTTCACTCGTCAAGAGCAGCCCGCAAGGAGCTGCTGTGGAAGACCACACGCTTCTTGACCTGCTGTCGGCTGCCATTGACGTCATTGTGCCGTTTCGTACCCACGGCGACGTGTATGAGGTGGGGGAGGTGTGGCTCGCCGCCGATGCCCGGCGACGCGGAGAGACAGTAGCCGATCTTCTTAATAAGCACTAAGGCTCGAGCACGTCGGGGATCGGTAAGTCGTTTGTGATATGATGGCGCAACTTGTTCAGATTCAACGTCACTTTGATTTGACCGAGGTTGATTATGGGAGGACGACTGGGCGTAGCCCTTCGGTCACAAGCCTGAACTCTTCGGCCGCCCTGTCGGCGCGGCAAGCTGCGGCACGATTCGACTGGGTGTATCGAGCGCGTCCGCTGAATTGCGCGGGCGACGCTCAGCGAGCTGGTGCCGATGCCTGCTTCAAAAGCGGCATCGACACCCGGCAGGTCGTACCCTTGATTTACCTAGCCGCGCTCAAATGAGCGTCTTCAAAGCCGCCGAACGTGGTTCGGAATGACCGGTTGGTAAATCGGGAAGTGCTATACAGGGAATCCTCCCGGTATTGCCTCTAGGGGGTCCTCTCAATGAACAAAGCCGCAACCTGCCCTTGCGACCTCAGCTGGAGTTTGCGACGCAACCCATATAGGAGGATCGATGCGCAGAGAAATCGCAGGCAGAGTCGGTGGCATTGTGGGCTGGCCGACCGACGGTTTCAGCCCGTCAACAGGTCTTCACGTGTTCCATCCCCGACTATTGCAGGCGTGCGGCTTGCATTCTCCCGCGATCACCCATCGGAAAGAGCGTTACGAACACTACGAAGAGTTGCGCGACTTCTGCTGTCGCCCCGGTCTTACAGCGGACGGTGACCTGTCCTACCTTGATAGGACGTGAAATGCGAACGCTGCTCATTGATCATCACGTGGATCTTACGCGCGCCGTGCGAGCTGCGCTCGGGGATAGCGGTTTTGCCGTTGATGTAGTTGGCAACCTGGAACAGGCGTCGAGGGCATTCTGTTGCGCAACCTATGAAATTCTCCTGCTGGAGTTGGCTCTGCCAGATGGCGATGGCTTGGGCTGGCTGAGACAGCTAAGGAGCGACGGGCATTCAGTTCCAACCCTCATTATGAGTAGCATCAACGATCTCGAGAAGCGAATTGCAATTTTCAACGGTGGCGCGGACGATTTTCTGCTCAAGCCCGTCTCTTTCGATGAGCTCATCGCCAGAATGAGAGCCATTCTGCGCCGGTCGACACAGGTGACCGACCCCATCGTTGTATTTGGCAATCTCAATTTCGATCCGATCGGCCGACAGGTTTCCGTCTCGGGTCATCCTCTGAAGATCGCACGCCGCGAACTATGTATTTTAGAGCATCTGCTTATCCGTGCAGGCCGCATCGTGCCTCGTGCGCAGTTGGAAGATCACCTCTATTCGTTCAACGACGAGGTATCTGCCAACGCGCTTGAAGTCGGAATCTATCGCTTACGTGGACACCTGAGTAGGTCAGGTGCAACGCCACGGATCACGACCGTGCGCGGCATTGGTTACCTTCTTGAATTGACTGAGGCGGCATCCGCATAGTTGGTCTAAATTGAAAGAACAGACTGCGTATCAAGCGCCGCATTCGATCCATCGGCTTCAAGTCGCAGGCGAGCGCCGTGGTTATCCTCTCCGGCATCGAGATGATCCACATGATTGGCAAGCGACAGGCGAGGTATGACTACAAGTCTGTCGATCGCTGTTTCGATATCCTCGCTGCCTGACGGACAGGCCGAAATGGCCGTTCACACCCCCATTTCCAGGTTTGCGACAGAGCCTTTTGTCGGCGTTGCCGGCTTCGAAGGGCCGGTGCGCGCCGAGCGCATCAAGATCATCCCCGGCCACCTTGCTGCGGCCACTCGCCGAGTACGAAGCGGTGGTCGGAGGGAGCTGGTGATGACGACGCTAGATCATGACCTGCTGATCGCAATCCTGGATCGGCTGAAGTTGACGGCCATCCGCGACCAGCTCGACACGCTCATGTCGAGCAAGATCGCGCAGTTCCCGTTTGTCCGCGAACTCGACGGCTTCGGCTTCGACGCGCAGCCATCGGTCTGCTTCAGCCAAACGTATTCATAGGTATGGGACAGGCCTTGCTATGTCCGAACGTCACTGCGCGGCAAAAACGTTGGATTTCTCAAGAAATAAAGTATTGGACAGTGCCCAATTTACCGTTGGAAAAGCTGGATATGGCGTTTCAGCGTTTCAGCGAAATAACCGAAATCAATCACTCCTAACAGCAAAGGCAACCGGAACTCGATCGCTTCCGTTGCCCGCGACTTAGCGAAACGCTTGTTCGCGATTTACTAAAACGGCTGTCCCAATTTAGTGAAATCCGCAGACAAGCCGCTGGAGGTTGGCCAAAGGCCACCCACGCCTGCTCCGAGGCCCTCCAGGGCAATGGTCTGTGACCTGGGCTCAAGCAGGATGAGACGCCGCTGGAGCTCAGGTGCAAGCGCTGCCACGCCCGCTCCGAGGCCCCACAAGGCCGAAGCGCAGTCGTCGGGGTCACGAGGCCTCTCGGCCACGACGACGAGCCTGAACCTGGATCCGCCTTTCTTGAGGCGTTGCGACTATCATCGCGGCGACACGCAGCTCTTGATTTGTGTGCGACACCTCAGCAGATCCATCGGGCTGAGCCGCTCAGCAATATCAACGAGAATGTCCAGCGGCAGATCAAGGATACTCAGAGGAGGAAACGCTTGATCTTGAGGCTCAGAGCGCGTCTGCTCCACTATAGAACAGGATGATTCACCGGGTCCTTCAAGGCCAGCCGCCGGTCCGATGAGAGAATTGTCTCGGATATCACGCTCGATGGGGTTAAATGCCGAGATGGGCGCCTTGCCACGCTCCTCAATGCCCCTCATGATTCACCGCCTATAGCTACCAACTGAATGAATCATCGTGATTGTCGCGCAGCGGAATCCTCAAGGATCGGGCAGTTCGTAGGGGGCGCCGGTTTGACCAGGTTGAGCCCGCGAATTGCTCGATCGGACAAGATCCTAATTCTGACGAGATCCTCGGGACGCACTCCAAGTTGTCGATCATGTTCGGCACACAAGGAAAGGGCGGCATTGCTGCCGCCCTTTCCGCTGTAGGTTGATAGGGGCTGGATTAGAAATCCATGCCGCCCATGCCGCCCATGCCGCCCATACCGCCGCCGCCCATGCCGCCAGGCATGCCGCCGCCGCCAGCCGACTCCTTCTTCGGAGCCTCCGCGATCATGGCTTCGGTGGTGACCAGCAGGCCGGCGACCGAGGCCGCGTCCTGGAGAGCCGTACGGACAACCTTGACCGGATCGACGATACCCATGGCGATCATGTCGCCATATTCGCCGGTCTGGGCGTTGTAGCCGAAGGTCGCGCCCTTGTTCTCAAGGATCTTGCCGGCAACGATCGATGCTTCCGCACCGGCGTTGGCCGCGATCTGGCGGGCCGGAGCCTGCAGCGCACGACGAACGATGTTGATGCCGGCGGCCTGGTCGGCATTGACGCCGGTGACCTTGATGTCGGCCGAAGCGCGCAGGAGAGCGACGCCGCCGCCTGCAACGATGCCTTCTTCGACGGCCGCGCGGGTCGCGTTGAGGGCGTCATCGACGCGGTCCTTCTTTTCCTTGACTTCGACTTCCGTCGCACCGCCGACGCGGATCACCGCAACGCCGCCGGCGAGCTTCGCCAGACGTTCCTGCAGCTTCTCCTTGTCGTAGTCCGAAGTGGTCTCTTCGATCTGCTGCTTGATCTGGGCAACGCGGCCCTGGATCTCGGCCTTCTTGCCGGCGCCGTCGACGATGGTGGTGTTCTCCTTGGAGATAGACACCTTCTTGGCGCGGCCGAGCATGTTGAGGCCGACGTTCTCGAGCTTGATGCCGAGGTCTTCCGAGATGACCTGGCCACCGGTGAGGATGGCGATGTCTTCCAGCATGGCCTTGCGGCGATCACCGAAGCCCGGCGCCTTGACGGCGGCGATCTTCAGGCCGCCACGCAGCTTGTTGACGACCAGCGTGGCCAGGGCCTCGCCTTCGACGTCTTCCGAGATGATGAGCAGCGGCTTCGAGGTCTGCACGACGGCTTCGAGAACCGGCAGCATCGCCTGCAGGTTGGACAGCTTCTTCTCGTGCAGGAGGATGTAGACGTCCTCGAGCTCGGCAACCATCTTGTCGGCGTTGGTGACGAAGTAGGGCGAGAGATAGCCGCGGTCGAACTGCATGCCTTCGACGACCTCGAGTTCAGTCTCGGCGGTCTTGGCTTCCTCAACCGTGATGACGCCTTCGTTGCCGACCTTCTGCATCGCTTCGGCGATCATCTTGCCGACCGACTCGTCGCCATTGCCGGCGATCGTGCCGACCTGGGCAACTTCCTCGGAGGTCTTGATCTTCTTGGCAGCCTTGCCGAGCGCCGCGACGACTTCGGTCACGGCCAGATCGATGCCGCGCTTCAGGTCCATCGGGTTCATGCCGGCGGCAACGGCCTTGTTGCCTTCCTGGACGATCGACTGCGCCAGAACGGTCGCGGTTGTGGTGCCGTCACCGGCGATGTCGTTGGTCTTCGAAGCAACTTCGCGGATCATCTGCGCGCCCATGTTTTCGAACTTGTCGGAAAGTTCGATTTCCTTGGCGACGGTGACCCCGTCCTTGGTGATGCGCGGTGCGCCGAACGACTTGTCGATGACGACGTTGCGGCCCTTGGGGCCGAGGGTGACCTTCACCGCGTCGGCGAGGATGTTGATGCCGTGAAGCATGCGCTCACGGGCATCGCGGGAGAATTTTACGTCTTTGGCAGCCATTTTTTTACTCCTGGGCATCTCGCCCGAAATTCAGATTTGATGGTGCGAAGGAAAGGCCTGATATCAGCCGATGATGCCCATAATGTCGGATTCCTTCATGATCAGAAGGTCTTCGCCATTGAGCTTGACTTCGGTACCCGACCACTTGCCGAACAGGATGCGGTCGCCGGCCTTGACGTCCAGCGGGACCAGCTTGCCTGCTTCGTCACGAGCGCCGGAGCCGACGGCGATGATCTCGCCTTCCTGCGGCTTTTCCTTCGCCGTATCCGGGATGATGATCCCGCCGGCGGTCTTGGATTCGGATTCGACCCGGCGAACGACCACGCGGTCATGCAGCGGCCGGAAATTCGACTTTGCCATTTTTGGATGTCCTTGGTGCGGATGTTGAACGGTTCTCCGTTGCCGGAGCGTGCTTAGCACTCAGCGGAAGCGAGTGCTAACGCGGCAATGAGATAAGCCGCATGCTCCTGCTAGTCAAGACGAAAGAGCAAAGAGCAAAGAGAAAAGAGCAGACAGCAAAGAGAAGAGAGCAAAGAGCGTGTAAGCATCGAGCCTTTTATGTGAACAATGTCGGGTATCAGACATATATGGGGCGGCTCACCCTTTGTATTTGAGCTTTATTCAGATGGCACGAATGATGCAACAGGTGATGCATTTGATCTCATCCAGAGGCTCGCACGGGGTCGTGCTGCGTCAGCTCGGTCATGTCGAGCTTCAGAAGGCCATTTTGGCATTGGTTCTGTTGCCCTATTCCCATTCATGACCCGTCCTGCGCGCGTGAGCCGGCCGGCTAGATTCCAACCACGAGAGCGCCGCCGCTGAGACCCGCACCCGCCGCCGACAGAAGGATTTTCTCTCCAGGCTGGAATGGCTCCGTCTGGTTGGCGAGCGAGAGCGACAGCGGGATCGTCGCGGCCGAAGAGTTGCCGTATTCGGCAATCGTCTTGACAATTGCTTGGTCCGCGATGCCGAGGTTCCTCCCGACCGCGTCGAAAATCCGAGTATTGGCCTGATGGGGCACGAACCGGCCGAGATCGTGTGGCCGCACTCCGGCAGCGGCTAGCGCGCTTATCGAGCAATTGGTCATCATCTCGACGGCCTTTGCGAACACTTCGCGGCCGTCCGTCATCCTCATTCGGGTTTGCGCGAGATCGAGGTCACCGTGGAACGGCTTGTTGCTTCCTCCTGCGGGAATCTGGATCAGCCCGTATCGCGAGCCGTCCGAATCCACCGAGGCACCGAGAATGCCCCGATCAGCATCATCGCACTGACCGATCACCAGGGCGCCGGCGGCATCGGCAAACAGGACCGAGCTTGCGCGCTCGGCTGGATTGATGCGGCGGCTGAGGATGTTGGCGGCGATAACAAGGCTCGCTTTGCCGTGCAGGCGGGTAAATCCGTCCGCAAACATCAGCGCATAGATGAAGCCGGCGCAGGCGCCTGTCAGATCCACCGCGCCTGCGCTGCCAAGGCCAAGCTTGTGTGCGACCAGCGGCGCGCTCGGCGGCAGAAGATGGTCGGGCGTCGAGGTGGCAAGCAACAGCAGACCGATGTCGTGGCGCGCAATACCGGCGTTCGCCAGCGCCATGTCGCCGGCCTGCGCAGCAAGACCAGACAGCGTGTCTTCGTCGGTTGCCCAGAAGCGCGACCGTATCCCGGTACGCCTTTCGATCCAGCCTGGATCAAGACCGAGATTGCTCTCGATTTCGGCATTCGCCACCTTTCGCCCAGGCGCATGATGGCCAAACCCGAGAATGCGCGACGACTTGCTCATGGCCTGGACCCGAAGCGTTCGCCCGCCTCCTCAATGGCGTCATAGAGTCGCTCGAGCTCGTCGCCGGTGATGCAATAGGGTGGCAGAAGGTAGAGGACATTGCCGAGCGGGCGCACAAGTAGCCCTCGCTCGAGGAAGAAAGCGCGCAGTTTCGGTCCGATCTCGGCGAGATAACCTGCGGAACCGGTTCGCAGGTCGAGCGCCGCGATCGTGCCGGTCGCCCGGCAGTCGGTGAAGAAGCTGTTGTCGCGAAAGCGTCGAAGCCCGGTGGCCTGCATTGCGCTCAAGGCCGCAATGCGCTCGGCCACCGGCTCGTCCCGCCAGATCTCGACATTGGCAAGTGCTGCCGCGCAGGCAATCGGGTTGGCAGTGTAGGAGCTCGAATGGAAAAATGTCTTCTTCCGGTCCTCGGAATAATGAGCCTGGAAGATGGCATCGGTGGCAAGCGTTACGGCCAGCGGGATGGCGCCGCCGGTCAGGCCTTTCGAGGTGCACAGGATATCTGGAGAGATCGATGCCTGCTCGCAGGCGAACATGGTTCCGGTCCGCCCCCAGCCGGTCATCACTTCGTCGGCGATCAGCAGCGTGCCGGAGGCCTCAGTGATCTTCTTCAATTCGGCCAGAACTGAAGCCGGATACATCAGCATGCCGCCGGCGCCCAGCACCAGCGGCTCGACGATTAAGGCTGCGGCTCGTCGATCGCGGGTCACAGCCTCTAAACGATCCAGCGTCTCTTGCTCGCGCCCCGCTGCCGGAAAGGGGATGGTGGCGACCTCGAACAGCAAGGGTTCGTAGGCGGCGTTGAACACGCCACGCGCACCGACGCTCATCGTGCCGATCGTGTCGCCATGATAGCTGTGATCCATGACGACGATGCGCGAGCGTGGGGCGCCGATGTTGCGGAAATAACCGAGCGCCATCTTCAGCGCTACTTCGACCGAGGTCGAGCCACTGTCGGAATAGAACACCCAGTCGAGTCCAGCGGGAGCGAGGCCGACAAGCGCCTTGGCCAAGCGCTCTGCCGGCTCGTGCGTGAAGCCCGCAAAGATAATCTGGTCGAGGCTCGACGCGGTTGTCTCGATTGCCTTCATGATGCGGGGATGGCGGTGGCCATGTGTGACGACCCACCAGGAGGAGATGGCGTCCAGGATGCGGGCGCCGTCGGCCCTGCGGAGATAGGCGCCTTCAGTCCGGACGATTTCTGGGATCGCAGGCTCGAGCGCGTGCTGGGTGAAGGGATGCCACACATGAGACTGCGACATCAGTCACCTCCAGTAATCGAGGCGAAGGCGAAGCCGGCAATCATTGCGTCCCTCAGTGTCTTGCCGGTCAGCAGATCGAGGTGCGGCAGCCTGCCGAGCTGCGGCGCACCGCTGAATTCCACGATGGTCCGTTGCGTATCGGCCATCTCATCGCCGATGAAAGCGATGCCGGCCAACGGGATGGATCGGGCGCGGAGCGCCTCGATCGAGAGCAAGGTGTGGTTGATGGTGCCGAGCGTGGTGCGGGCGCACAGAATAACGGGCAGCCGCCATTCAGCGAAGATGTCGATGAGCCTTGTGCGCCGGTTAAGCGGCACCATCAGGCCGCCGGAGCCTTCGATGACGAGCGGCGTCGGTAGGACGGGAAAAGCAAGATCGGCAGCCTTGATCGCCACGCCGTCGATCTCGGCCGAACGATGCGGCGACAGCGGGCTCCGCAAGCGGTAGGCTTCCGGCAGCACGCGCTCTGAGGGCAAGCCGGCAAGCCGCGCGACCACTTCGCTGTCGGTCTCGCCGTCGAGGCCCGATTGCACCGGTTTCCAGTAAAAGCCGTCGAGCAAACCGGCGAGCCCAGCCGCAAACACGGTCTTGCCAACTCCCGTGTCGGTTCCGGTGATGACGATGCGTTGGGTCATACCGCCTCCGGTGATGTTTGGGCCAACACCTCGACCAGCGCCTCGACCATGGCGGAAATGTCGGCTTCGCCGATATTGAGCGTCAGTGAGATGCGCAGCCGCGACGTGCGCACGGTCGGAGGACGAATGCCGCGTATGTCGAAGCCGCGGGCCTGCAGGCGCGCCGCCACTGCCATGGTGCGCCTGATATCGCCGATTACGAGGGGCTGGATCTGCGAGCCGCTGGGTATCACGCCGCAGCGCTCGGCCAGCTGGCGGCCGGCGAGGGCAACGCGTTCATGCAGCTGAACACGCCGCATAGGCTCGTCGGCGAGCATTGCGAGTGCTTCGCGCACTGCCACTGCCATCAGCGGCGATGGCGCGGTGGCGTAGATGAATGGCCGGCAACGGTTGATCAGATACTCGCACAGTGTCCTCGGCCCGGTCACGAGCCCACCAGATGCGCCGAGCGCCTTGCCGCAGGTGTGGAGCGCGACGATGTTGTCGCGGCCCTCGAAAGCGGCGGCAAGCCCCCGGCCGTCCGGTCCCCAGACGCCGGTCGAATGCGCCTCGTCAATGACGATGAATGCGCCGTGCCGATCGGCAAGCGCGACCAGGCTCTCCAAAGGCGCGCAGTCGCCATCCATGCTGTAAAGGCTTTCCACCGCGATCCAGACGCATCCCATGCCGCCTGCGGCGCGCCAACGTGTGATCGCATCCTCAACAGCGGTGGCATCGTTGTGCGCAGCCAGCACGAACTGTGCGCGCCCGGCCTGCGCACCCTCATGCATGCTGGCATGGGCGAGCTCATCGAGAACCAAAAGATCGCCTCTCTGCGGCAGGGCACTCAGCAGAGCGAAGTTGGCGATGTAGCCGCTGCCGAAGAACAGCGCGCGGTCGGCTCCAAAGAATGCCGCCGCGTCTGCCTCGAGCTGCTCGTGTTCCGGTGCATTGCCGCGCAACAGCCGCGACCCGGTGGCGCCAACCGGCGTGCCCCGCGCAATCGCCGCCACAACAGCATCGCCAAGTCTCCTGGACGAGGCCAGCCCGAGATAGTCGTTCGACGAGAAATCGAGACCTGCGCGCGGCGCAAGCGTCCGCAGCCGGTCCTTGCGGGCCAGTCCCTGCAAGGTCGCGTCATAGCGGGCAAGCGGTGCCCCGTTCATTGCGCCTCGAGTTCCATCGGCTCAATGCCGAGACGGCGGAACAGAAGGCTATCCTTGTCCTCACCGGGATTGTCCGCCGTCAGCAGCGTGTCGCCGACGAAAATCGAGTTGGCACCGGCAAAAAAGGACAGCGCCTGCATCTCGTCGGTCATGGCGGTGCGGCCGGCGGAAAGACGCACATGCGATTTCGGCATCATGATGCGCGCCAGGGCGATCACTCGCACGAATTCGATCGGCTCGATGGGCTTGGCTTCGGCAAGCGGGGTGCCGGCGATCGGGATCAGCATGTTGATCGGGACGCTTTCCGGCGGCTCGGGTAGGTTCGCCAGCGTCACCAGCATGTCGATCCGGTCCACCGGATCTTCGCCCATGCCGACAATACCGCCGCAGCAGACCTTGATGCCGGATCGACGAACCTGCTCAAGCGTGTCGAGCCGCTCGGCATAGCCGCGCGTGCTGATGATCTCGCTGTAGTAGCGTTCCGACGTATCGATGTTGTGGTTGTAGTAGTCGAGGCCCGCCTGCTTCAGTCGAGCGGCTTGCTCAAGATCGAGCATGCCGAGCGTCATGCAGGTCTCCATGCCCAGCGCCTTGACGCCTTCGACCATCGCCACCACCGCATCCATGTCGCGCGCCTTGGGGTTTCGCCAGGCCGCGCCCATGCAATAACGCGTGGCGCCGGCATCACGCGCCTTGGTCGCCTCGGCGATGACGCGCCGGACCTCCATCAGCTTCGACGCCTTCAGGCCGGTTTCGTGACGCGCCGACTGGCCGCAATAGCCACAATCCTCCGGGCATCCTCCCGTCTTGATGCTGAGCAGCCGGCTGAGCTGGACCTTGTTTGGATCGAAATTCTGGCGGTGCACCGTTTGCGCCAGGAAGAGGAGATTGTTGAAGGGGGCATGGTAAAGTGCCTGAGCCTTCTCCAGGGTCCACGCTCCGGGGTCAGGGGCTTGAGCCTGTGGCGATGTCTGCGTTGAACTTGCCGTTTGCATGTCCATGCTGTTCCTCCGGTCTGTCTTGCGGGGTCTTTGCTATCTGACTGTTGACGATCGGAGAGGACAGTTGACCCAATCCTGACTCAGACAATCATGAGCCCCGATGGTCGAGGCCGATATCCAGGATCGGCGCGCTGTGGATGAGTCGGCCGACCGAAATCAGATCAACGCCGGTCGCGGCAACCGCCCGCGCTGTATGGGACGTGATCCCGCCAGAAGCCTCGGTGATAGCGCGGCCACCGACCATTGCGACGGCGCGGCGAAGATCGGGGAGGGACATGTTGTCGAGCAGAACCGCATCGGGAGCGAAGCCAAGTACCTCCTCCAACTGGGCCAGAGTATCGACCTCGACTTCGATCTTGACGAGATGACCGGCCGCTCTTCGTGCTCGCTCGAGCGCTGGGCGGACGCCGCCTGCGATGGCGATGTGGTTGTCCTTGATCAAAATTGCATCGTCCAGACCGAAGCGGTGATTGGACCCGCCACCTGCGCGCACGGCATACTTTTCGACTGCCCGCAATCCGGGCGTCGTCTTGCGGGTGCAGACGATCTTCGCGCCATACCCACGAACCGCAGCGACGATCGATGCCGTTGCCGTGGCGATGCCGCTCAGATGGCACAAAAAATTGAGTGCCGTCCTTTCGGCTGTGAGAATGGCCCGGGCAGGGCCAACCACTGATGCAATGATCTCTCCATCCACGACATTGCAGCCGTCTGCGCGCTCCACCGAGATTTCGACAGCAGGATCAATCAAGCCGAAAGCGAGCATCGCCAGATCGAGGCCGGCGACAACTCCGGACTGTCGCGCCACCAACACGGTTCCCGCTTGGTATTCCTTCGGGACGATGGCCTGCGTGGTCAAGTCGCCGGCTCTGCCAAGATCTTCAAGAAGAGCTGCCCGTACAAGCGGCTCAAGCACGACCGTGGGTAGCGGTGAAAGTGTCATCACTTCGGCCCTTCGAGACTTGGCGAGTGTCCGAGTCCCCGCGCTGTAGCCAAGGCGGCTTCGAGGGTGATTTCGGACCGTCGGGCGGCAGTCGCATGATGAGGAAAATCTGTCCGGTAATGAGCGCCGCGGCTTTCTTCGCGCAACAAGGCGGCAACCGCGATCATTAGCCCGACAGCCGCCGGATCCGAGACCGCATCCTTGCTTTCGGCGAGCGGCAATAAGGCACGCGCGGCTGCTTTCAACCCTTCACCGTCCCGGACGATGCCGAGTGCGCGCGACAGGAAAACACGCACGGGTATCGGAGCGGGCGGTGGGTAAACGTTGGCAAACGCAGGCCTTGTTCTGCGCGCAGGCGTCCCGGCGACACTTTCAGCGACCCAGCGGGCGCACACGATGGCTTCTGTCAAGGAATTGCTGGCGAGCCTGTTGGCGCCATGCAGTCCTGTCGAAGCGACTTCGCCGCAGGCCCACAGCCCCTTGACGGAGGTTCTGCCGGAGCTGTCCACTGCAACGCCACCCATGTGGTAGTGTTGGGCCGGCCGAATGGGGATGAGATCGCGGGCGGGATTGATGCCCGCTCCACGACAGGCTGATGCGATTGTCGGGAAATGTCGAGCGAATGCCGGGCCAGGCCGTTGTCGGGCGTCGAGAAAAACACGGTGGCCGTCCGCAAGATGGTTCCACACGGCCCGGGCCAAGACATCGCGAGGCGCAAGTTCCGCCCCTGGCACGCTCTGGAGAAAAGCCTGGCCGGTTTCATCGATCAGGGCAGCACCTTCGCCTCGGACAGCCTCGCTGACCAGCGCCATAGGGCGTTCCGGGCCGTCAAGCGCGGTCGGGTGGAACTGGATGAATTCGAGGTCGGCTAGGACAGCTCCAGCGCGGGCCGCAAGTGCAAGGCCTTGTCCGCAACTTCCCCAAGGGTTCGTGGTGTCGAGAAACAGTCCCCCGATGCCACCGGTGGCGAGGACGACCCGCCGTGAGCCGAAGAAGAAAGGTCCGATCGAACAGCTCGCCCAGACGCCCCGGATCGCATTCTCTCGCACGGCCAGCCGGCGCGCTTCCACGCCCTCCACGACAACTATCGACGGAGTGGAACGCACAGCCGCGATCAGGGCACGCATGATCTCACGCCCGGTGCCGTCCCCATGCGCATGAACGATGCGACGTCGGCTGTGTGCGGCCTCCAATCCGAGGCACAGTGATCCTTTCGGCGTGCGGTCAAAGGGAACCCCAAAGGCCGCAAGCCCCTCTATCGCCTTGGGCGCGGCTTGGAGGATGCGGCTCGCCACGTCTCTGTCGCAGAGACCATCCCCGGCAGCAAGCGTATCGGCCAGGTGCATTGCCGGATCGTCGTCTTCGCCGAAACTTGCAGCCAGACCCCCCTGTGCCCAGGTGCTCGAATTGTCAGCTCCCAGCAGCGACCTTGACAGAAGAAGCACCGGCTCCGGCGACAGTTGAAGCGCGGTCATCAGTCCGGCGATGCCGCCGCCGATGATGATGGGACGCCC
The DNA here is from genome assembly GCF_040321125.1 of Mesorhizobium sp. M0518. Classification (NCBI taxonomy): domain Bacteria; kingdom Pseudomonadati; phylum Pseudomonadota; class Alphaproteobacteria; order Hyphomicrobiales; family Phyllobacteriaceae; genus Mesorhizobium; species Mesorhizobium sp. M0518. The sequence continues at coordinate 179,572 of NZ_JAMYQY010000013.1, read as the reverse complement.
GAAGAAGCTGCGGAGGTCGGCGCTCAAACTGCCAGCATCCGTTCGACCGCAAGCCGCGCGCGCCGGGCGATCCCGGGTTCGATGGTTACGACATGTTGGTTCTGCTCGAGCGCCGTGCGGATGTTGGCAAGCGTGATCCGCTTCATGTGCGGGCACAAATTGCAGGGCCGGATGAACTCGACCTCTGGGTGCGCTAACGCGACGTTGTCGCTCATCGAGCATTCCGTCATCAGCACGACACGTGGCGGCCTTTGCCTTTCGACATAGTCGGACATGGCAGCCGTGGAGCCGGAAAAATCTGCTTCAGCCACGACGTCGGGCGGGCATTCGGGATGGGCGAGCACGACCACGCCGGGATGGCTTTCGCGCAACTCGCGGATGTCGGCCGGTGTAAAGCGCTCATGCACCTCGCAATGCCCTTTCCAGGCGATGATCTGTACATCGGTCTGGGCGGCGATATTCTGGGCCAGATATTCGTCCGGCAGCATGATCACCCGGAGAACCCCAAGGGATTCGACGACCGCCTTGGCGTTGCCGGATGTACAGCAGATATCCGACTCGGCTTTCACTTCGGCCGACGTGTTTACATAAGTAATGATCGGAACGCCGGGATAACGCTGGCGCATCAAGCGCACGTCTTCTGCCGTGATTGATTCCGCCAACGAGCAACCGGCGCTGAGATCCGGAATGAGCACGGTCTTGTCCGGATTAAGGAGCTTGGCCGTTTCGGCCATGAAATGGACGCCGGCCAGCACGATGACTTGCGCCTCGATCGTCGCAGCCGTGCGGGCTAATGCCAAGCTGTCGCCGACGATGTCGGCCACGCAATGGAAAATCTCGGGCGTCTGATAGTTGTGCGCCAGGATGATGGCGTTGCGCTCGCGCTTCAGTGCAAGGATCGCCTCGATATCGTCGACGAAAGCCGGCCATTCGATCGGCGGGATCACTCGCCGGACGCGCTCGTAGAGCAACGCGGCCGCAGGCAGCATGGCGCTCATCAACCCTCTCCCGCTTATACTCTAATTGAAAATAACCAGCATATACTTGCTGTGAGTATAAGGGATGTCAACCCCGCGCCAGCGGCAATTTTGTCCCGGCGATGAGCCTATCGTCGAGAACGGCGTGGCGGAAACGGAAAAGCTTCGCTGGCCGGCCGCCGGTCTCAGTAGTGGCCTCTCCGGTCTCCTCGACCAGTTCCTGCTGTTCGATCAGTCGGCGAAAGTTCGGCTTGTGGATGAGCCTGCCGGCGAGCGCCTCCACGGTTCGCTGCAGCTGCAAAAGCGTGAAGACCGTCGGCATCAGCTCAAAGACGACCGGCCGGTATTTGATCTTGGAGCGCAGCCGCGCAATGCCGGTCGCCACGATGCGGCGATGATCGGCGACCATGGACTTGCTGGGCACCAGCGGAGGGGGCGCCCCGTCCCGCCCTCTTACGGCCTCTTGGACCAAGCCTGCTTCGTAAACTAACTCATAGCGTTGCAGCGTGAGTTCCTCGTTCCAAAGGCGGTCGTCGAAGCCAAAGGCTATCGTCGCCCGCTGCCAGCGTTCACGTCGCGTGGCCGCATCGCGGACGCCGTTTGCCCATTCAATCAGGCGTGGTCGCAGAACATCCAGCACGACCGGAGGCGTGCCGGAGCGATGGTCCTCCCATGGAAAATATTCATACCAACTCTGCCATCCGCACTTGGGCGGGCCCGCTGCCTGTTCCTTGCGGGTCAATGCAAGATAGCTGATGGAGATGACGCGCTGCTGGCGCTCGGCGCCGATGCGATCCCGATCAGCGAACGTGTAGAGTTGCTCAATGTACCCCAGCCGATGGCCGGTCTGCTGCTCGACCCACCTCCTCAAGCCGGATTGCAGCGATCGGTGCTCAAGCGCAAAGGGACCGGAGGGCAAGGTGTCCGCCTGGCCGATGGTGAGGACACAGGGTTCACTGTCGTTTACGGCGACCACAAAGGCGATCAGGTCCACTTTGACGTCGTCGGCATTCACGGCGGCTCTGTCTTTCCTGAGGCGTATTGCCTGATCGTCCATGTTCGCGAATTGGTTTGCCAGCTCGGGGGGCACTTAATCGATTTAGTGTAAGCGCGCCTGTCGGCACGTCAACACCCCACAGCTGCACGGCCATTTTTTTGCTCTTCGCACCTGCACAAAAATGTGCGAAAGGCGACACCCGCGGTTGGTAACGTAGGGGAAGGAGGATCCATTGAGCGCGTTTGGTGATACCAAGGCGATCACACCGCCGGATATTCGTTCGCGCAAAGGTGGGACGCCGCTCGTCTGCCTTACCGCCTATACCACCCCAGTCGCGCGGCTTGTCGATCCCCATTGTGATGTGGTGCTCGTCGGCGACAGCGTCGGCATGGTTCTCCACGGTCTGCCCTCGACGCTCGGTGTCACGCTGGAGATGATGATCACGCATGGCCAGGCGGTTCGCCGTGGCATCAAGCAGGCGCTGATGGTCGTCGACCTGCCGTTCGGTTCCTTCGAAGAAAGCCCAGAGCAGGCTTTCCGAAATGCTGCGCGCGTCATGTCGGAGACCGGCTGCACGGCCGTCAAGCTCGAAGGCGGCGAAACGATGGCAGAGACGATCGGCTTCCTCGCCGCACGCGGCGTGCCGGTCATGGCTCATGTCGGCTTGACGCCGCAGGCCATCAACACCATCGGTGGCTACCGCGTGCAGGGCAGGGGCGGGGATGCCGAGCGCATCAGGCGCGACGCACTTGCCGTGAGCGAAGCGGGCGCCTTTGCGGTCGTCCTGGAGAAGGTTCCTGAGGCGCTCGCCCGCCGGATCACGGGGGAGGTGGCGGCCCCGACCATTGGCATCGGTGCCTCGGCAGCCTGTGACGGCCAGATTCTCGTCGTCGACGACATGCTGGGCTTCTTCGGCGACTTCCGACCCAAATTCGTCAAGCGCTATGCTGAACTGGGGGAGGCGGCTGCGGCTGCGATCGCTTCCTATGCGCACGAGGTGAAGGAGCGCCAGTTTCCGGCCGCCGAGCACGTGTTTGCCGATGCGCCCACGCCCGCCGACACGCAAGCCACCAAAAGCGGAGAAGCAGCGTGAGCGTGCCGATCGTCAGGAGCGCTGACCAGCTTCGCGAAATCGTCGCCGCATGGCGCCGCGAGGGCGTGAGGATTGCCGTGGTGCCAACCATGGGCGTCCTGCATGAGGGCCATCTCAGCCTTGTGCGCGCTGCACTCGAGAAGGCAGACCGTGTGATCGTGACGCTCTTCGTAAACCCGAAGCAATTCAACAGCCAGGCCGATCTTGCCGCGTATCCGCGCACCGAGGACGAGGATGCCGCCAAACTGGCACCGCTTGGCGCGCACCTGCTTTATGCGCCAGATGCAGAGGAGATGTATCCGGCGGGCTTCGCCACCACCGTTTCGGTGTCCGGTGTCAGCGAGGGCCTGTGCGGTGCCTTCCGGCCGGGACATTTCGATGGCGTGGCGACCGTCGTCGCCAAGCTCTTCCTGCAGACCAGCGCTGACTTCGGCTTCTTTGGCGAAAAGGACTTTCAGCAAATTCACCTGGTCAGGCGCATGGCCCGGGATCTGGATATTCCAATCACCATTGTTGCCTGTCCGACAGTCCGTGAAGCCGACGGTCTTGCGCTATCATCGCGCAATGTGCGGCTCTCGCCAGCGCAACGCGCTGTTGCTCCCAAGCTATCATCGGTCCTGCTCAAGACGGCTGAGTGGCTTGGCCGCGGCTCACCCGTCCTGCCAACGCTTGCAGAATCTCGCGCAGCAATTCTGGCTGCAGGCTATCGCGAGGTCGAATACCTGGAACTTCGCGAGGAGGCAGATCTGCACCCGATAACAAGCCTTGATCGACCGGCACGGTTGCTTGTCGCGGCCTGGCTCGGCGGCACACGCCTCATAGACAACGTCAGACTATTTCGGATTGGTTCAACAGATTAGCCACGTTCTCGGCACGCGCTGTATCCGTCCGGGATCGTTTAAAACAAGGTCTCTGCCTGGCATTGAGCGAACGGAGGTTACGCACAGGGCAAATGCATCGCGTGTTTGAGAACTTCGTCGAGCAACTGTCTGCAAGTGTTGATGCTGCCGATCTCTGTGAGGCAATGGCCTCCGCTGCAGCCGGCTTCGACTTCCCGCTATTCGCCTATTTCACTTACCCGTCGGCCTCCGGCGACGCCCCCCAGTTGATTTCAAACTATCCTTCATCCTGGACATCACGTTATCTGCAACAGCGGTACCACAGGTTTGATCCGGTCATCCTGCGCGGGCTGCAAGGCTGGGATACATTCGATTGGGGTGTGGACCGCGCTCGACACTGTCTGCCGAATTCGCAGCAACAAATTCTGGAGAGTGCGGCTGAGTTTGGCATCTGCGGCGGCCTGACGATGTCCATGCATGATCATCTCGGCCGGTTTGCTGCCCTGACCTTTGCTTCCGACGAGTCCCGTCCGCTTCTGTTGCGGTCACTGGCACGTTACGAAAAAGCATTGCAGCTGGTGGCCATCAACTTTCATATCCACGTCCGGCGCAGGCTCGCCGATGATCGCGTGGTGGATGGTGTAACGCTCACCCCGCGGGAGTTCGAGTGCCTGAAATGGGCGGCGCGCGGCAAGTCGGCTTGGGATATCAGCCAGCTTCTCGGCGTCTCAAAGCGCACCGTGACTTTTCACTTGGAAAACGCCAAGGCAAAGTTTGGCGTCCGAACGATCAACCAGGCCGTTGCACGCATGGCTGCCTCCGGCCAGACGAGATCCTGATTCTTCAGCCACGATACCTGTAAACCTCTACAGGCTGCATCGCTGTCAGCTTTGCCCTTCGATGGCGGGAACACATCCCACATGGAGGCGACCATGATGCAACTGATAACACCAGACTTTTACAACGAGTTTGCAGGCGAACTCAAAGAGATGCACGGGCTCAGGTTTCGGGTGTTCAAGGAAAGGCTCGATTGGGAAGTTGATACCGAAGACCAGATGGAATCCGATTCGTTTGATGCTCTGAAGCCCGTCTATCTGCTCCTCAAAGGATCCGACTGGCGAATTCGCGGTTGCGTGCGTCTTCTGCCCAGCACCGGACCCACAATGTTGCGCGACACCTTCCCGGTGCTGCTGGGTGCTGACGTCGTGCCCTCGACCACCGACATATGGGAGAGCAGTCGTTTCGCGCTCGATCTTCCTCCGTCGGCGCCCAAGGCTGCGGGCGGGCTGGCCCAGGCGACCTACGAGCTCTTCGCGGGCATGATCGAGTTCGGCTTGGCCAAGGATCTGACCCGGATAGTAACGGTGACGGATACGCGCATGGAGCGGATCCTCCGCCTGGCTACGTGGCCATTGTCGCGCATCGGAGAACCCAAATGCGTCGGCAAAACGCAGGCGGTGGCTGGGTTTCTCGAGATTTCCCACGCGAGCCTTTTGCGCATCCGCAGCAGGGGACGTCTGATTGGACCGGTACTGTGGCAACCGGTTCTAGGCCCGTCGGCATAGCGCTATAGTGGACACCTGAGCCATGAAGGATGCTGGTCTGTCCAAGGAAGCGACGGTCGGCCTTGTATGCTGGCCGGACTGGCGTCGCCACGACGCTTACCACTATGCCAGACGATTGCCACGCACTGGCTGGGCCTGGGAGTTTCTTCGGCGCAATCCACAATTCCAGCGCGACCACGCCAAAATGGCACCGTCCGCCTGCATTGTCGGACCCCAAGGCGACATGCAGATAATCGAGTTGACGACAGGATCAGCTCTCCTAAGACAATGGAGCCTTCTTTTTCGCCGACGCGCCACTTTCGGACGCTACATCGGCGAGGGTCTTTTGGGATCCGCGCGATTGCGCCTGTATTCTACGAGCGGCCGCGGAGCCGCTTGGGCTCGACCACGATTTTGAACCGCTTCACCTTTCTTCGCTCTCATGCTGCAAGGACATCCTGCTGACAGCTGCGGGCGTGCAGCACGTGCTGCTGAGGGAGAACTGCCGGAGTCTGCAGATCGCCGTTTCCGGTGCGTCCGTCCTCCGCCCGTTGCGGCTATATGTCGACGCGATCGTTCAGCCGCAGCACCTCAAGTTCCATGTCGCTGCCCTTCAGTTCTTGAACCACGTCAATGGTTGCGCCCGCCTGTCAGCTGCTTGCTTTCCGCCGGAACACCGCGGAGCGCGTCTGCGTATCGTACTCCAGGCTTTGGATGGCTCGCTTGCCGGAGCATCTCATCAGGAGGTCGCCATTGCCTTGTTCGGGACACGCCGCGTCGAAGAAGATTGGCGTCATCCAGGTGGCCATCTTCGCGATCAGGTACGTCGCGCCATCCAACGTGGCCGCTACCTGATGGGCGGCGGCTACAGACAGTTCCTGAGGTAATTGGGGCGGTTGCGATTGTCTTATTCGAACGCGCAACCTCCATTTCTGAGTGCAATTGTGCGTTGCACAAAACGTGGCAAGCGCCTAGTTCTTCCGCGGCGAAGCACTGGGACCCAACCTTCGTCGATGAGTGCATTCATGCCTTGAGGATCCCGATGACCTTTATGAACCCCGACAAAGCCGGCGCGGCAAGCCTTGAGACGATCGCGCGAAACGGCAGCATGCTGCGTCGCATAGCCGTACGCATTCCGACCTACCTGTCGGATATTCGCGAGAACCCGGCGTGGCTGCCCATGTTCATGTTGGCGCGCACCATGCCGGCACGGAGAATGCACTGGCGTGGTGCAAAGCCGGTCCGAAGGTCGCAAAGAGCCCAGGACACGATGTTTGCCGGTATCAATTGCCAGGACGTTGTCGACGCGCTGCGGATGGATGGGCTTTTTCCCGGCCTCGTCCTGCCAACAGTGGTGGCTGAAGATGTAGCCGCATTCGCCAGGTGCACACCTTGTTTCGGCACGAATTCATGCCGGCGGAGCATGCGGAGGCTGAGGCGCGGTTTGGCCGTCCGTTGCTCAGCGGTCATTCATTATTTCGAGCGCATTCTGGGCTGTAACTCGGCCGTTGCCATCCAAAACGATCCGCTGCTCATGGATATTGCCGCGCACTATCTCGGCGGCCAGGCGACGCTGATCACAACGCGCGTCTGGTGGAGCTTCCCGACCGGCCAGGCGTCGGACGCCGACAAGAACCTGGCTTCGCTCGGCAAATACCACTTCGATCTGGACGACTGGCGGATGCTGAAGTTCTTTTTCTATCTGGTGCCCGTCGACGAGGGGACCGGCCCGCATGTCTATGTCCGCGGCAGCCATGATCGCCGCGCCCTCAAGCACCAACTTACGCTTGTCGTCGGCCATCCCGCGCAAGAGATTCTGGACGTGTACGGCAAGCAGAGCCCGGTCACGCTGACCGGCGAGGCCGGTTTCGGTTTCGTCGAGGATCCGTTCGGGTTCCATATGGGCACCGTGCCGGCGCACAGGCCACGGCTGATGATGGAAGTTGGCTTCGGGGTTTCTCCTCCATCACGCCGCCGCTTCCATGGCGAGCCTGTGATCCGCTGATTTCGAAAAGTCCCGAAACAGCCTTCCCGGACCACAAGTCTTGTGAGGCAAGATAAGGCTATGCCGCCAATCGATCTGTTCGGCGCCCAAAGCGGTTGTCCGCACATGCCTTGAACTGGGCTGGTGCAATGAGTCTCGCCATTGCTCCAACCAGCGCATGAATGCCTGCTTAATCGAGGTTAGACGGCAGTGCGCCCCAAGATCCTCCTCGATATCGCCTCAGATGCTCTTCGAAAACCTCCTTTACGGACCGAGTCATCTCGGGTCCCCTTTGCAGTGGCCGGAAGGTGGTGCACAGCCGTATCGTGCTTCGGAATCCTGAATGGATGCGAGGGGCGGTTTCCCTGGGGCGGCGCATGCAGCGGTGCCGGCATGACAGCTTCGTCTTGGATCTGATGCTCGACAACGTCGGCGGTGAAGGCTCTGTTTAGGCGGCTTACCCGGACATGGCCTCAATGCAGGAGATCGGCCATCTCCCTGTTCGAGCACATTCATTGGCGATCAGGCGCCTGCGGCCAAGGCAGTTGGCTGATTAGCCGAGCGTATTCGGCTTCAGCCCTGCCATACGACCCGTCAGCCAGCGCAATCAGACGCGTGCGATCAAGGATAACGACCTCTCCTCGCATCGATCGTATCAGACCTTGCCCCTCTAACATTTGCAGCGCTATGGTGACGCCGGGCCGCCTGACACCGAGCATGACTGATAAGAACTCGTGCGTAATCGCCAAGCGGTTTCCGTCGACGCGATCATCACACATCACCAGCCATCTTGAGAGCCTATCGACGATGTTCATCCGGGCATTGCTGAGCGCGGTGAAGCTTGCCTGGAGGTGAAAGTAGTGAACGTAGCGGAGCAGAAAAGTTCGCAGGGTTGGGCTTGTCAAAAGGGCGCCTTGGTGAAGAGGCCCGCGTCGATAACAAAGGCGCGGGCTTCTAATTGCACGTAACAATCGTGCGTTGATCGGTCATCGCCCATGATAAGCGCTGAGCCGGTCATGCCCTCACAACCAATGATTCCGATCTCAGCTTCAATACCAGGCCGCAGTTCGCCCACCACTGACCCGAGACCGCTCTCGAAGAAGTACACGGTTCTGATTGGTGACCCCGCCACTTCGAGATGCGTCTTCAGTCCAAGGGAGACGCTTTCCAAGTGAGGTTGCAGCAATGCCAAATCTGCCGAGCACATTCGAAGCAGCAGCGAATTGCGATAGATGGAATTTTGGCGGGTGTCGCGTTGCGCGGCAGTGTGAGTTTGTGAACTGGAGTCTGTCATAGCTCCCTCTCCCTATTGGGGCGGAAGCATGTTGATCGCTCACAGCCGACGGACGCCCTTAGAGTTGCCGTCGATGGCACACTGTATGCCTGCGAACCCCGGATGTCCCATTTTTTTGATTAACTGCCTTGACCGGCGCGAGCCAAGGTTTGGCGCGCCCGCGCTAACACGGCATTCAGATACCCAGTCCTTACGGAGGCCTCACCGCACAGGGCGGTGCGCACTCCGGCTCGACGACGGCTGTCGAAATCAGACTGCTGTGGATGCACTACCATTGACCGGTACTAGGATTCTCGACCTCGCCGATAAGCTCGTCTGTACAGCAAGCGGCCTTCCTGCCTATCCCAATATCAAAAGTCAAACCCGCCGCAGATGCATATGCCTGGCAGCATGTGTCGGTCTTTGGCCACGCATCTGCGACACCGAAATCAAGTAGCCCGCCATGGCGCGACCCTCAATCTTCCACTTCAGGGAGCCTGCCCTGCCATTCAAGGTCAGTCAGCACTTCGGCCTCCACAGTCATATTTTCCGCGAATTCACCGGCATGTTCGGCGAGAAGCTTTCTCGCCGCGACGACCGCTGAACGCTTTCCTTCGCACTTCTCGTGGAACCTGGCTACGCTCTGGCCTACGTGGTCGCCGTTCCATTTTATTACGCCCACTATGGCATACCAGACGCCTTTCCCGGTCCTGCGACGTCGCAGAATTTCGAGTCGCTGATCTGCCAACTGGGCGATGGCTTGGTAGAGAAGTTCGTGCTCCGGGCGGTCGGCACCTCTCGAACGAGCCTCATGGGCAAAGCCCTTCAGGCTAGGCTCCTTAAGTTCAGCTACTGCGTGCGAAATCTTCCACAGATTTGCGGTAGCCTCGTCGAGTGCGTGCCGAGCATCATAGGTAAGCGGTGGTCGCTTCACCGAAACCCCCTGCGCGGATCTCATCTTGTCCGACTTCACCTTCGGCCAGATGTCTGCGGCAATCCTGTCGAGTTCGGCCTTGCCCACTACCCAGCGGTGCTCCTCCTCAGCCCTCTTCTTGGAGAGCTTTGGCTGAAGTGCCACCACCGTTCCCTTGTTGTCGGAATCATTGAAGGTGGCGCTCATAATGTCGCTAGTCGACCGTGTGAGGCCCTTTCGGATATCGCCCGCAGCATCGAAAACCCAATAGGCTCCTTGGGCATCTAGAATCCGATTCGGCGCGGTGCCTTCGTTCTCAACTATCACCGAGACGACCCGCTGGCGTGTGCCGGCGTATTGCGGGAGAGCGTCCTTTCCGAAGATCATTCCCTCTACAAGCCGCCGCGATAGCCGCAGAGGTTCGCTGTTCTCCGGGAATATGTAGTGACGACTGGACACCCGGCTTCGCTCCTTCGATCGCCGAAACGCGATGGCACATTCATGGTAGGCGGCTGTCTAAAGATTGCAGTATCAAAACTCATTGGCAGCATTTGATCAACTATCGCTCACGCTGCTGGATACGAGCAGCTGTCGCACTTCGCCGGAGACAAAAAAGTCAACCGCGAACTGTGAGAGGGATGAGTCCCAATTGGGTGATGCCTGACACTGGTGGAAGGCGAAACTGCGGGCGACTGGAAGCTCAGCGATGCCCATGAAATTGGGCAGCTGGTGCTGGTCCGGCGCTATGACGTCAGACGATGGTATCTGCCGAATGACCTGGGGAACCTTCGGGGACATCGAGGCCGACGTGGTCGGAAGCAAAATGAGTTACAGGCGGTGCGGCAGGAACGAGTATATGCAAGCTGAGACGCCTGTCGCCGTCGCCGCGTTCTAGGCCGACGTTCTCCGCATTCCGAGGCTTGGTGAGCGATACGGGTGCGCCTGAGTGTCAATGGCGCATTTAGCAAAGGCCCTGGCACATGATTCACCGCCGTGCGAGCTGATCGAACCTGGTTTGCTGGATTGCATCGTAATAGCGCCGCCCACCAGGAAACATTTTTTTATCGTTTGCGGTTAGGGCCGCATGGCGCGCTTGTCGGACGCAACAAGCCAGCTTGGGCAATAGGCAGCTGGCAATCCACACCGTACTCCCTACTGCAATCCCTAGCCCCGAACGAGACCGCCATGCCGTCACCTCCCGATTTCGCCGACGATTTTCGGGCCGGGCTGATCACGCTGCTGCGCTGGCGCAGGGATGTGCGGCGCTTCGAGCCGACGGCTCTGCCGGAGGGCAAGCTGGAACGGCTGCTCGAGCTCGCCAGCATTGCCCTGCGTTGGCCTCAGCCAGCCCTTGCGCTTCGTAGTGGTCGACAGCCTCGAGCGGCGCACCGCCGGTGAGAGACTGCTTCGAACGCTGCAATGCCGAGGCGCTCACGTGCTTTTCGGGAGAGCGCGCTGCACTCTATGCCCGGCTGAAGCTTGCCGGTCTCAACGAGGCGCCCTGTCAGTTCGCGGTTTTCGCCGACCGCACGACCGGACAAGGCCTTGGGCTCGGTCGCATAACCATGCCGGCGACCATCGACTATTCGGCCGTCATGGCGGTGCACACACTGTGGCTAGCGGCGCGGGCGGAAGGCATCGGCATGGGCTGGGTGTCGATCCTCGATGTGACCGAGATGGCCGAGATTCTCGACACGCCGCCCGAGTGGACGCTGATCGGTTATTTCTGCCTCGGCTAGCCTGCGAGGAGCACGACATGCCCACCTTGGAACGCGAGGCGGCCGCCGGTGGTAATCAGCGGTAGGGGGGTGCCCATCACTTCGTCTCTTCCCTGGCGATGAGCTTGACGCAGATCGGGTCGCCCTTCGCCATCGGGGTACATTGCGATTCCGGACCGAAGCCGAAGTTCGTGTTCTTGCCAAGGCCAGGAAAGAGCACTGACAAACCGGACCGCAGCGAAGATGGCGCTGGCGGCAACCGGGCTGAAGCCGGGCATGGAGGTGGTCGACCTCTGCTGCGGCGACGGCTGTGCCGATCGCCACGGTCGCCCGCCATGTCGTCGCCATAGACATCGACGCCGACCAGCTGGAGGCCACGCAGCGCCGCTACCGGCGCCGGCGTGACCAATTGCGAATTCGTCGCCGGCGACGCCTATGAACTCGCTACTCTGGTGTCACGCCCCGTCGACCTCGTCTTCATGGCCAACGCTTTCCATGGCGTCCCGGACCGACCGCGGCTGGCACGTGCCGTGCGCGAGGCGCTCGCCCCCGGCGGGCATTATGCCATCGTCAACTGACACCGGCGCCGCGCGAGACGACGACGGTCCTGGGCGAGCCGCGCGGCCCGCGAAGCGAACTCAGGCTGTCGCCGAGACAGACCATCGCCGATCCCGAAGTCGGCGGCACAATGCTTCTACATGCCGGACTGCCTGACTAGGGCTCGCAGGCCGGTCGTCCGTCCACTGTCCAAGGCCTGCTGGCCTTTCTGAGGCCGTGATCCTGCCGCGAGTGAGTCTGCGATTCTCATAAGAGCGTTAGGCGCGAATAGAACTTTAGGTCCCCACAGCAGCCGACCTATCCAGGGGGTGGATGGTAGTGATCACTACAATCAATTGTACCAATATTATGGAATCCTACTACAAGGCCGCCACTTAAAGCGGCCGGATGGGTATCCGTCTCGCGTGGGCTGATGCTGCCCGCAAAAATGCGGAGACGAACATGTGCGGGATTGTTGGCATCGTTGGGCAACAGCCGGTGTCGGATCGGTTGATCGGCGCGTTGAAGGGTTTGGAATATCGCGGCTATGATTCCGCCGGCGTTGCGACGATCATCGACGGTGTCTTGCACCGCCGGCGCGCCGAGGGCAAGCTCGTCAATCTCGAGAGGCGACTGAAGGAAGAGCCGCTGAGCGGCAAAGTCGGCATCGGCCACACGCGTTGGGCAACCCACGGGGCCTCGACGGAACGCAATGCGCACCCGCACTTTACCGACGGTGTCGCCGTCGTCCATAACGGCATCATCGAGAATTTCACCGAGCTGAAGGACGAATTGGCGGCGGATGGCGCCGAGTTCCAGACCGACACCGACACCGAGGTCGTTGGGCATCTCTTGGCAAGATACCGCCGCGAGGGCATGAGGCCGCAAGAGGCCACGCGTGCCATGCTGAAACGCGTCAGGGGCGCCTATGCTCTTGCCATCCTCTTCGAAGATGAACCGTCGACCATCACGGCGGCGCGCAACGGACCACCGCTGGCGATCGGTCACGGCGACGGCGAGATGTTCCTGGGCTCCGACGCGATCGCTCTTGCGCCCTTCACCAATGAAATTACCTATCTCATGGACGGCGACTGGGCCATTGTCGGCAATTCGGGCGCCCATATCTTCGATATCGACGGCCATCCCGTCGAGCGTCCGCGCCATATCTCCACGGCCGCGGCCGATCTGGCCAACAAGGGCAGCCATCGCCACTTCATGGAGAAGGAAATATACGAGCAGCCCGAGGTCATCGCCCATGCTCTTCGTCATTACATCAACATCATAGAGGGTCGCGACATGGTTCCTGGCATCGATTTCGCCAAGGTTCCGAGCTTGGCGATCTCTGCCTGCGGGACCGCCTATCTCGCCGGACTGATCGGAAAATACTGGTTCGAGCGCTATGCGCGCCTGACGGTTGAAATCGACGTTGCGTCTGAATTCCGTTACCGCGAGATCCCTTTGCCGCCGCAGTCCGCGGCTCTTTTCATTTCGCAGTCCGGCGAAACCGCCGATACGCTTGCATCGTTGAGGTACTGCAAGGAGCGTGGGCTGAAAATTGGCGCTATCGTCAATGCCTGCGAATCGACCATCGCTCGGGAGGCCGATACGGTCTTCCCGATCCTTGCCGGACCGGAGATCGGCGTCGCCTCTACCAAGGCTTTTAACTGCCAGCTTGCCGTTCTAGCCGCACTCGCCATCAGCGCCGCCAGAGCCCGCGGGACCGTCCCCGAAGGCGAGCTGCAGGCACTCGTCAGGAGCCTCGCCGAATTGCCGCGCGTCATGGGCCAGGTACTCAACAGCATCCAGCCGGAGATCGAGTTCTTGTCGCGCGAACTGTCAAAGTGTCGTGACGTCCTGTATCTCGGCCGTGGCACCAGTTTCCCGCTAGCGATGGAAGGAGCGCTGAAGCTCAAGGAGATTTCCTACATCCATGCCGAAGGCTATGCAGCGGGTGAATTGAAGCACGGGCCAATCGCATTGATAGACGAGAACATGCCGGTGATCGTCATCGCGCCCCATGACCGCTTTTTCGACAAGACCGTCTCCAACATGCAGGAAGTGGCTGCCCGTGGAGGGCGGATTATCCTGATCACCGATAAAAATGGGGCAGCCGCATCGAAACTCGACACCATGCACACGCTCGTGCTGCCGGTAGTCGACGAGATTATCGCGCCAATGATCTTCTCGCTGCCGATACAGCTTCTTGCCTACCACACGGCGCTCTTCATGGGGACAGATGTAGACCAGCCGCGCAATCTCGCAAAATCGGTCACGGTCGAATGATTGTGAACCTGTACAGATGGCGAAGCTCTCGATGGAAAGCTACCCTTTGTCTGGATCCGGATGAAAACCAGATGACCAGTGTTTGCTGGAATTTGGAATCCCTTTTTTCGGCCGGTCGATCGGGGCACAGGGCGATCGAGCTTCCTAGAGCCGACGTCAGCACGCAGCCGGGGGCTTTCAAGAGTGGGTCTTTCGCTCCCCCGCCGGTGGAGATTGGCCGAAGGAAGCAGTGTCCGTACCGGGAGTTCGAGTTGGTGTTCAGAGTTCCAGGGCCCCCTCCTGAGATGGCCTGATCGGCTGTAGCGCATCCGACCTGCGATCCTTCGCGAATAATTCTCGCCGTTGGCTTTCTTGATTAGAAGGAGGTGAGCCGCCATATTCCGACCCAGCTCCTAATTCAGGCGGCCCATTCCATGGATGAGGCCGGTCCGGCTGAATGGACGTCCATTTTTTGATTTGCTTGGTCTGCGCCGCCGGGGGGTATCTCCCGAGGGAGCTCCCATGTTCTTGGAGATGTTTATGAACGATTCGCGCATTCCCGAACCAGTCTTGACGGCTATGTCGCAGGGGACCCACATCGTCCGCGCTTATCGTGAGCACCTTGGGTATTCGATCGAGGACCTGACGGTCGCGAGCGGGCTTGCCGCTGAGGAAATTCAAAACATCGAGCGAGGTCTGAGGTACAACAAGGGATATCGGGATCGGATAGCGAGATCGCTTTCCATACCTGTGGGAATCCTTGAGGCAGAGTCGCACATTTCGGACGCCGCCTGATCGGATGATCCGCAATGGGTGGACTACCGCTCTTGTGATGTGAAGCTTGCGGCTGATTGTAGACGCTGATTCCGTTGGGATGCCTCTGGCGCAGTACCGCCAAGAGAATCTCGTCAACTTTCCGATGCAGGAACCCTTCACATGGGCTCGCGAACAACAAGGCGATATAGCCGCCCGGAGTGCTACGAAACGTGCACGAGGGCATCGGCTCGCGACGAAGGATTGTAACGGCGAACTCTTGGTAGTTCGGCGAGGCGATGCTGGCGCTTGAGCATCAACTCGGCCTACGAGAGTGGCTACTGGCTGAATCGGCCAACATGGCCGGCATCGCGCCGCTCTGAAAATAACATGGCGGGCATCCTGACGTTTCCGGGTTGACTATGGGTGTTCGAACCACGAAAAGGGGCCGCTCTTCGTGAGTGGCGTGCGCCGGCAGTCTAACCCCAAGCCCCCCCGCCCAGGCTGCCGGCGCGCTTCTAGAAAGATCGAGGTAGGCACTCGCTGCGCTCTGCCCGCCGACACCTTGTGCTTCCTTCAGCGAGTCCAGCGGACCACCATGGGTGTTGCCAGTTCTGGTGCTTACCCACGTCCATTTGCGATCTCGGGTCATTGAGAGTACCGCAAGCACCCTCTCTGCTGGATGGCAACGCGGCTCGCGCCGCCCGTATGCAGCGCAAGCTCCATGCATGAGGTCGTCCCTTCAAAATACTTGATGCAGTTGCGCTTGCGTAGCTCCTTGCATGCGCTCGATGCCAGGAGGAGACCTCTGTCTAAACGCTCGCATCGATGCAACGCCGTTGATCACCATCATCGCGGCGACCGCTTCGCGGGGGCCGCAGCCGTTTTGGAGCATGACGATCATGCCGGCGCCATCGCAGTGACGCACATGCAAAATTCACAGATGCATTCTCGCCCAATGCTAGGTGCCCAGCATATGTCCGGCATCCCGCAACGCGGCTACGAAGAGACGGGCATTGCCGTTGGCATCCATCTTGGCCTGCATCGACAGGGGCATCCTGTGCCAGCTCTCCAAGGACGCAATGTAATGTGAGAACATACCGTTAACGATGCAATAGTGGGTAACTAGGCCGTGTACATCCAACGCCAGCACGCCGAATTGGCCGCCGTGATATCGGATGGCTGCGACCCGCTGGACCTGCGCGTCACCGTCGATCCGCACGTCGAAAAGCAGGATGCCGCGGCTCCTGGTGGCTATCTCGGCGGCTTTTTCAGCGAAGCTCAACGAGAGCGAGCGGACGCTTTCGACTGCCATCTGTAAAACCATCAAGTTCAGTTCATCCACTGACATAAGGTACCTGTGCGCAAGACATGGGTGATTGCAATCGACCACACCGCTTGTTCACAGATGTCGGCTCATCACCGATTATTCAGGGTTTGCCGGTCATCTTTGCGGCAAGCCATCCGGGCTCCTTGTACCCTGCAACCGTTGCAGTGGCGTCCCTCGGCGCTCGGAACCGCCAGGCTCTGCTCGTCGAGAACTTTGTCCGCGAGCAGCGGCCGCTTGAGCATTCCGCTGAAGCGTGACGTCTCATCAGTCCGTGTCCGTGCAGCTCACCGCGAGGGCGTTTTGCGCACCGCACGCAAGCGCACGAAACTGGTCTCCGTTCACTTCACAAAATGGTTTTCCTGAAGTACTGGAGCGCAGAGAAATCTCCGGTCGCAGCCTACCCGGTTAAAACAAGGACCCAACGATGAAGACTCTCGTCGTCTGCTCCGGCGGATTGGATTCCGTTACTCTTGCTCACAAGGTGGCAGCGGAGCACCAGCTTACCGGCCTGCTATCGTTCGATTACGGCCAACGGCATAGGAAGGAATTGGGCTTCGCCACCCTTTGCGCGGAGCGCCTGGGCGTCCCGCAGCGAATCATCGATATCCACGAGATCGGCGGCGGCCTTTCCGGCTCCGCGCTGACCGACAATGTGGACGTGCCCGATGGGCACTATGCCGAAGATACGATGAAGGTAACGGTGGTGCCCAACCGGAACGCCATCATGTTGGCCATTGCCTTCGGCCTCGCCGCAGCGCAAGACGCTGACGCGGTGGCGACGGCCGTGCATGGTGGGGATCATATTGTCTATCCCGATTGCCGTCCGGCCTTCATCGATGCTTTCCAGATGATGCAGGACCACGCGCTCGACGGCTACGCGCAGATTCGCCTTTATGCACCCTATGTGAACCTGACGAAGGCGGACATTGTTAGGGATGGAGCCACATACGGCACGCCCTTTGCGCAGACCTGGTCCTGTTACAAGGGCGCCGAGCGTCATTGCGGGAGGTGCGGGACCTGCGTCGAGCGGCGTGAGGCGTTCCACATCGCCGGGCACCCGGACCCAACCGAGTACGAGGACTCCGACTTCTGGCTCGGAGCGCTGCGAAGGACCACCGCGTAATGTTCCGCATCACCAAGGAATTCCACTTCTCAGCCTCGCATCAGCTCACCTCATTGCCACCCGATCACCAATGCGCGCGCCTGCACGGACATAACTACATCGTCGAAGTGGAGCTTTCAGCGGATGGACTGGACGATCACGGCTTCGTGCGCGACTACCACGATTTGGCGCCATTCAAACGCTACATCGACGAGAGCTTCGACCACCGACATCTCAACGACGTGCTGGGACACGAGCAAGTCACGGCGGAATATCTGGCCAGACATTTCTACGACTGGTGCAAGGCACGCCTGAGCGAAACCGCGGCCGTGCGGGTGAGCGAAACGCCGAAAACCTGGGCGGAATACCGGCCATGACCAATACGCATCCCGCAATCCGCGTTAGCGAGATTTTCGGGCCGACGATCCAGGGCGAGGGCGTGCTCATAGGTTTGCCGACGATCTTCGTCAGAACCGGCGGGTGTGACTTTCGCTGTTCCTGGTGCGACAGCCTGCATGCTGTGGACAATCAATTCCGCCATGAATGGGAGATGATGTCCGTCGGCGCGGTGTGGAAAAATGTGCTTGCGCTTTCCGGTGGCCGCCCGCTTATGGTGTCACTGTCAGGCGGCAATCCGGCCATCCAGCCGCTCGGCGCGCTCATCGACCGAGGCCATGGTGACGGTTACCGTTTTGCGCTGGAAACCCAAGGTTCGCTTGCCAGGGACTGGTTTGCGCACCTTGACGTGCTGATCCTCAGCCCAAAGCCGCCGTCAAGCCAAATGACGACAGATTGGGCCGCTGTCGAGGCGTGCCTCCAGGCGGCACAAGGCAAGCCCCAAATCGTGCTCAAGCTCATTGTTTTCGACGAAAGGGACTACGCCCACGCGAAAGACGCCGCTGCGCAATTTCCGCAACTTCCGATCTATCTGCAACCCGGCAATCACACGCCGCCACACCCGGCAAATGATGACGCGCCCGTCGACCTTGACGGAATATTGAAGCGCATGGAGTGGCTGGTTGACAGCGTGACCCGCGACAAATGGTTCGAAGCCCGCGTGCTACCGCAGCTGCACGTTATGCTCTGGGGTAACAAGAGAGCCGTCTAGGCCAAGCCCTTTCAACCGGAACTGCACCGGCATATTCGGGTGAACGGGTGGTTCAACGTTGACCGCGCTGCCGGGGTGCTTGCGGACTTCTGCCACCGGCCCAAGTGTTGTCAGCCGCTTGCACGGCACCTTGCATTCTCCTTGCAAGGTCGAAGGGAGCTGTCGCCGACAACCATGATCTCACAGGCAGGGCATGAGCGGGCGACATCGTCGCCATGCCAAGACGCGTCTGGTCCGCTTCGAACCGTCTCGGCCGACGGTCGCCGGTCAACAGTGGAAAACGATCGCAATCGGTTCACGATCGAGTGAGAGCCATGACCGTTCCTCTGCGGTGCTCAGACTGCCGCCGAGTGCCTGGCCGTTCCAGTTTCGAAATATTTGTCGAACTTGGCCGCGATGCTTCGGACGAAAGGGCGACTTTCAGCCGGCACAACGAATCTGTCGCCATCAAGTTCAAGCAATCGAACCGGATCGTGGAGGGCCATGGAACTTGACTGAAGGAGGAGCCTCTGGCCGGCCTCGCCGAAGCGTTCCACCAGATCGATGGCCGAGAAGGCGAAGTCGCACATCAAACGTTCGATGATCCAGCCGCGAACGCGGTCGTCGTTGGAAAGTGCGATACCCCGAACAGCGGCCAGCCCGCCGTCATCAACCGTGCATCGATATTCGCTGGTCGAAGGCATGTTCTGCGCATAGCCCTGCCGAAACTGGCTGATGGACGATGGGCCTAGCCCAATCAAGGTTTCGCAGCAATCGTCGGTGTAACCCTGAAAGTTCCGGTGCAGTGTTCCGGCGCGGGCGGCAAGGGCCAGGGCATCGCCGGGTTTGGCGAAATGGTCGAGGCCGATTGCTTCGTACCCCTGGTCCACGATCGCCCGCGCCGCCAGTTGCAATTGAGCAAATCTCTCCGCGGGACCGGGCAGCCATGCCTCGTCTATCATGGTCTGATGTTTCTTGAACCACGGCACATGGGCGTAGCCAAAAAGCGCTATCCTGTCGGGTTCCAAGGTCAGCGCCTGCGCGACGGTGGAGGAGACGCTCTCCCTCGTCTGGTGCGGCAAGCCGTAGAGCAGGTCTAGATTGACCGATTCGACGCCGCGCGAACGAACACCGTCGACTACCGCTTTGGTCTGCAAAAAGCTCTGCTCGCGGTTGATTGCCTTCTGAACCTTCGGATCGAAGTCCTGGACGCCGAGGCTCGCACGGGTCGTGCCGATTTCGGCAAGCGCATCGAGGCGGGCATCGTCCATATCATTGGGTTCGATTTCAACGCTGATCTTGGCGCCGGGAAGAAAGGCGAAGCTGTTGCGCAGGACGCTTCCCAGCGCCACAATATCCTCAGGTTCCAGCATCGTCGGGGAACCGCCGCCGAAATGAACCGCGCGAACTCGGCCCTTGCCGATAACAAGGCCGCCAACCGTGGCGATCTCCGCATACAGCGAGCGCAGATAAGCGGCCACCGGCTCGTAGTGGCGGGTCTGTTTGGTATGGCACGCGCAGAACCAGCAGAGCCTGTCGCAATAGGGAATATGCAGGTAAAGCGATATCTCGTCACCACCTTCGAGCGCCTCCAACCAGCCTCGGTAAACGACGGCATCGACGCCCGCATGGAAATGGGGCGCAGTCGGATAACTGGTATAGCGCGGGACGTTCTCGCCAAGTCTGGCAGCTAGCTTTTGTCGCATGTCGTGGTCCACCGTGTTTGCGTCGCCCGAACTGTGGATGCTTGGATGAGCCTAAGCCCTGATTTCGATCAACCTTCAGCACGGACAAACTGCCGCAAGGATTTTTCTACCGTGGATTGCTATCCTGCCCGCACTGGACCGGTAGAGCGATCGAATGACATTACGGCAGGATATTCACAGTTCCGGCATTCCCGTTCTTTGCCTGCCTTGCGAGGCACGGCGCCGCGGTGTCTGTGGCGCGCTCGAGCCAGACGATTTGGCTCAGCTCGCCAAGACGTCGTCGCGGCACAATATCGAGCCGGGGGTCGAACTGATCGGCGACGCCGAGGCGGTCGACTGTTATTCAAACGTGCTTTCAGGCGTGGTGAAGCTCACGAAGAGCCTTTCGGACGGCCGCCAGCAGATCGTCGGTCTCCAGTTCGCGCCGGATTTTCTGGGACGGCCCTTCAAGATGAAAAGTGCGATCAATGCGGAAGCGGCAACAGCTGTCTCGCTATGCTCGTTTCCGAGAGCGGCCATCGAACGGATGATGAAGCAGTCACCCGAATTTGTGCATCGCCTGCTCAAGCAGGCGCTGAACGAACTTGACGAGGCCCGCGAATGGATGGTGACTCTGGGGCGCAAGACCGCACCAGAGAAGGTGGCGAGCTTTCTCCTCATGATTGCCCGGAACATCGACTCCAATGTTGACCCGGCGGCTAGGTCGGCGTGCTTCGAGCTGCCGATGACGCGTGCCGACATCTCTGATTTCCTTGGAATCACTAACGAGACCGTGAGCCGTCAGCTGACCAGCCTGAGAATGGACGGCGTGATTCGGATCGAGAACAACCGCCGCGTCACCGTGGACAGCATGAGCCGGCTGGAACGGCGCTGCGGCGGCCGAGGCGCAATAGCCGTTTGAATGACACGAAGCTGCATGGCCCACGCCACTTACTTCATTCGGGGCAGGGCATGCTCGCGTTGGGCTCAGAAGACATCGCGTAGCGACAGCCCGTTCTAATTCCGATCGTATACGCCAGTTGCGTTTGGGCTCGTCGGCGAAGCATCCACACTTGGCCGAAGTCAATATGCCTCATACGCAGGCGAAAATCGCCGTCCAAACCATAAATGTAACGAAGGCAGCGCAACGCTGGCGCTGGCTGTTCCAAGGCATTGAAACGATCGACGTTCGGTAAGGCATCGGCCTGCTTACCAGCGTCACAGAAGGTGCGCTTCCCCACACGCCCGCGATCGCCTCCATACCCGGGCCCCAACTGGGGACGCCGGGCCTGTCCATAAACCGGCGGCCGCTGCTGCACTTCCACATTCGGCACAGTCTGATCGCACCGAACTCGATGCTGCTCGAAGCAAAATGGTGCGGCTCTGACATGGATCAGGGCGAGCAGGCGACGGCTGCGCAATAAGGCACCGCGGTTTGGCATCCGCCGGAATTGGAAATCGGGGCTTGCGATGAAATTCGGCAAAGAAATCGTGCTTCTAAGCCTGTTCGCATTCGCGGCTTTGGTGGCCGCTGGCGCTGGGGTGGATGAACCCTTTCGCCAGCATATGTGGGTCTTGTTCTTCGCCTTGGCTGGCTTCACTGCGATCCTGTTGCGCAACACTGAGTTCAAGCCTGCCGCGCCGATCGACCCGTCCGCTTACATGGACGGGCCAATCCGCTATGGCGCCATCGCCACCATGTTCTGGGGTGTCATCGGCATGCTTGTCGGCGTGGTCATCGCGCTGCAGCTTGCCTATCCTGATCTCAACATCCAGCCCTGGTTCAACTTTGGCCGTTTGCGGCCACTGCATACGTCGGGAGTCGTCTTCGCCTTCGGCGGCAACGCGCTGCTTTGCACGTCTCTCTATGTCGTGCAACGCACCTGCCGCGCCCGGCTGTTCGGCGGCGATCTCGGCTGGTTCGTGTTCTGGGGCTACCAGCTCTTCATCGTCATGGCAGCGACTGGCTACCTGCTCGGCATCACCGAGAGCCGCGAATACGCCGAGCCCGAATGGTATGTGGACATCTGGCTGACCATTGTCTGGGTCGCCTATCTCATCCTGTTCCTCGGCACGATCCTGAAGCGCAAGGAACCCCACATCTACGTCGCCAACTGGTTTTACCTGTCCTTCATCGTCACCATCGCGATGCTGCATGTGGTCAACAACCTCTCCATGCCCGCCTCCTTCCTGGGCTCGAAGAGCTATTCGGCTTTCTCCGGGGTCCAGGACGCTCTGACGCAATGGTGGTATGGCCACAACGCCGTGGGCTTCTTTCTGACCGCCGGCTTTCTCGGCATGATGTATTATTTCGTACCCAAGCAGGCGAACCGGCCGGTCTATTCCTACCGGCTGTCGATCGTCCATTTCTGGGCAATCATCTTTCTCTACATCTGGGCTGGACCCCATCATTTGCACTACACCGCCTTGCCCGATTGGGCGCAGACGCTCGGCATGGTGTTCTCGATCATGCTGTGGATGCCGTCATGGGGCGGCATGATCAATGGCCTGATGACGCTGTCGGGCGCCTGGGACAAGCTCCGCACCGATCCGATCATCCGCATGATGGTGATGGCCATCGCCTTCTACGGCATGTCCACCTTCGAGGGTCCGATGATGTCGATCAAGACGGTCAACTCGCTGTCGCACTATACCGACTGGACCATAGGACACGTCCATTCCGGCGCACTCGGCTGGGTCGGCATGATCTCGTTCGGCGCGCTTTATTACATGGTGCCGAAGCTGTGGAACCGTGAACGACTCTATTCGCTGCGCCTCGTTACCTGGCACTTCTGGCTGGCGACGCTTGGCATCGTCGTCTACGCGTCGGTCATGTGGGTGTCCGGCATCATGCAGGGCCTGATGTGGCGCGAATACGACGAGCAAGGCTTCCTGGTCTACTCCTTCGCCGAGACCGTCGCCGCCATGCACCCCTACTATGTCATGCGCGCCATCGGCGGGGCCATGTACCTCTCCGGCGCCCTGATCATGGCCTGGAACGTCGCCATGACCATCCTTGGCTACCGGCGCGAGGAGGATCCGAGGCCCGGCTCCGTTCCCGCCCTCCAGCTTGCGCGATGATGAGACAGAAAATGAGGTTGATGAACAGACACGCGGTCATCGAGAAGAACGCTACACTTCTTCTCCTCGGGTCGCTGCTGGTCGTGACAATCGGCGGCATCGTCGAGATCGCGCCGCTCTTCTATCTCGACAACACGATCGAGAAGGTCGAAGGCATGCGGCCCTACTCGCCGCTCGAACTCGTCGGGCGCAACATCTATGTGCGTGAGGGATGCTATCTCTGCCATAGCCAGATGATCCGCCCGTTCCGTGACGAGGTCGAGCGCTATGGGCATTACAGCCTGGCGGCCGAGTCGATGTATGATCATCCCTTCCAGTGGGGATCGAAGCGCACCGGACCGGACCTCGCTCGGGTTGGCGATCGCTACTCAAATCTTTGGCATGTCGAGCACCTCACGGACCCTCGTTCCGTGGTGCCGGAATCCATCATGCCGAGCTATGGCTTTCTGAAGGATACGCCGATCGCGGTGAAGGATTTCTCGACGCATCTGGTTGCCAACAGGCGCGTCGGCGTTCCCTACTCCGACGACATGGTCGCTAACGCCAATGCTGATTTGATGGCGCAGGCTGATCCCAATGCCGACACGTCCGGCCTCGAGGCCCGCTACCCCAAGGCCAGGATCGGCGATTTCGACGGTGATCCGCAGCAAGTCACCGAAATGGACGCCCTGGTTTCTTATCTCCAGATGCTCGGCACGCTTGTCGATTTCAAGAACTACGATGAGACCGCCGGCTACCGCTGAGGACAATGGCGATGACGTACAATTTCATGCGGGAGTTTGCTGACAGCTGGGGCCTGCTTGCCATCGCTCTTTTCTTCATCGGATCCGTTGCCTTTGCACTTCGCCCCGGCAGCCGCAGGCAAGCCGGCGAAGCAGCTCAAATTCCTCTGAAGGAGGACTGATCATGAGCAGCGATCACATTGACGAGGTTTCCGGCATCTCGACGACCGGTCATGAGTGGGACGGCATTCGCGAGCTCAACAACCCGCTCCCGCGCTGGTGGGTCATCACCTTCTACATGACCATAGTCTGGGCGATCGGTTACACAATTGCCTACCCGGCATGGCCGCTGTTGCACTCCGCGACAAAGGGCGTACTTGGCTATTCCAGCCGCAACGAAGTCAAGAACGAGTTGTCCGCGGCCGAAGCGGCAAAGGGCAAATATGTCGCCGCAATAGAGTCGAAAAGTGTTTCGGAGATTGCTGCGGATGACACGCTGCGCGAATTCGCCGTCGCTGCCGGCGCCGCCGCGTTCAAGGTCAATTGCGTGCAGTGCCACGGTTCCGGCGCCCAGGGCTCCAAGGGCTTTCCGAACCTAAATGACGACGACTGGCTGTGGGGCGGCGAGGTGGACCAGATCCAGCAGACGATCGCTCATGGCATCCGCTTCGCCTCCGACCCGGCTACGCGCCTGTCGGAAATGCCGGCCTTTGGCGACATCATCACCGCCGATCAGATCAAACAGGTCAGCACCTACGTTGCCAGCCTGTCCGGCACTGTCGGCGATCAATCGTTGGTCGCGCCCGGCGCCAAGGTCTTCGCCGAAAATTGCGTGGCCTGTCACGGCGACAATGCAAAAGGCAACAAGGAACTCGGCGCTCCAGATCTGACCGACGCCATCTGGCTCTACGGGTCAGGCGAAGCGGCCATCGCCGCCCAGGTCACCGCGCCGAAACAGGGCGTGATGCCGGCCTGGGGCGCGCGCCTCGGCGAGACCAAGGTCAAGGAACTGGCGGTCTACATCCATTCGCTTGGCGGCGGAGAATAGGAGCAGAAGCCTATTCTCGTCCTCCCCCTCCCGCCAAGCGACGAGGCCCGGCGCAAGCCGGGCCTCGGCATCATCCAGAACCGATGAGTCGGTTTCCGGCGAAATCGTCGCTGGTGACTGGAGCTTCTCGTGCTTGATAACACGCAAATAGAAAGGATCGAACCCACGCCGGTCAACTCCGCCAAGGTGCGTCAGCCAATGTACGCTGCGCGCAAGAAGATCTTCCCGAAGCGGGCCTCGGGCAGCTTTCGCCAGTTCAAATGGCTGGTGATGGCGGTCACGCTCGGCATCTACTATCTGACGCCGTGGCTGCGCTGGGATCGGCGCTCGTTTAGCCCGGACCAGGCCGTGCTGCTCGATGTCGCTAACCGGCGTTTCTATTTCTTCTTCATCGAGATATGGCCGCAGGAATTCTACTATGTCGCCGGCCTTCTGGTCATGGCCGGCGTCGGTCTTTTCCTGATCACGTCGACTGTCGGCCGTGCCTGGTGTGGCTACACATGCCCGCAGACCGTATGGGTCGACCTGTTCCTGGTCGTCGAGCGCGCGATAGAGGGCGACCGCAACGCTCGTATCAAGCTTGATGCCGGTCTCTGGACCCCCCGCAAACTCGTGCTGCGGGTATCGAAACACGCCATCTGGCTGATCATAGGCGCGCTGACGGGCGGCGCCTGGATCTTTTATTTCGCCGACGCGCCAGCGCTGCTCGGCGAACTCTTCACCGGCACCGCAGCCCCCGTCGCCTACATCACCGTCGCCGTGCTGACGGCGACGACCTACACGTTCGGCGGGCTGATGCGCGAGCAGGTCTGCACCTATATGTGCCCATGGCCGCGCATCCAGGCAGCCATGCTCGATGAAAGTTCGCTCACCGTCACCTACAATGACTGGCGGGGCGAACCGCGTTCGCGTCATGCGAAGAAGGTGCAAGCTGCAGGGCAGTCCGTCGGCGACTGCGTCGACTGCAATGCCTGTGTCGCGGTCTGCCCGATGGGGATCGACATTCGCGATGGCCAGCAGCTCGAATGCCTTACCTGCGCGCTCTGCATCGACGCCTGTGACGGCGTCATGGACAAGCTCGGCAAGGAGCGTGGGCTGATCGCCTATGCGACGCTCTCCGACTACAACGCCAACATGATGCTGGCGACTGCAGGCGGGTCCAGCTCAGTCAATCCGGCGCTGGTCAGGACGGATGACGGCCTGTTTTCGGACAGAGTGGCGCATTTCCACATCCGCAAGATCTTTCGGCCACGCACCTATGTCTACATGGCTATGTGGTCGCTGATCGGCCTGGGCCTCCTCTACTCGCTGCTGACGCGCGACCGGCTCGAAATCAATGTCCTGCACGACCGCAATCCACAATTCGTGACGCTCTCCGACGGCTCGATCCGCAACGGCTACACCGTCAAGCTGCTCAACATGATCCCCGAGCCGAGGACGATCGTCGTAACCATGCAGGGCCTTGAAGGCGCTGACATGGTCGTCGTCGGCGACGACATCCCCGCAGGCCGTTCCTTCACCATTCCGGTCGAACCCGACCGCCTGAAAATGCTGAGGGTCTTCGTTCGCCAGCCGGCGGACCAGATCCGCGCTCCGGCACAGACCTTCAAGTTCCGCGTCGAGGACAGAGCCAGCTTCGAGTCGAACGAGTACACCGCCACCTTCAACGCGCCGGAGACTGCCAGATGAGCGCCAGAACACAAAAAACCCGCGAATTCACCGGCAGGCACATGTTGGCCATCATCCTGGCCTTTTTCGGTGTGGTCATCGCGGTCAATCTGACCATGGCCACGCTCGCCAACACGAGTTGGACCGGCCTGGTCGTCGAAAACACCTATGTGGCGAGCCAGCAGTTCAACAGGAAGGCCGAGGAAGGGCGGGCGCAGGCAGCCCTCGGCTGGACCGGCAAGCTGACCATCGCATCGGGTGAAGTCCGCTACGGCCTCACCGACGCCGCCGGCAAACCGGTTCCCTTGCATGGCGTGAAGGCGCTGTTTCGCCATCCCGCTTACGAAAAAGAGGATGAATCCATCAAGCTCGTCCTCGCCTCGGGTCAGGAATTCGCCGCGCAGCACATGCCGAAGGATGGTGTCTGGATCGTCGAAGTCGACGCCGATGCCGGCCTGGATAAACCGTATCGCGACGTGCGCAGGATCGTGATTTCCCATGGAGCGCTGCAATGAGCTGTTGTGCGCCAGGTGCTGAAATGGCGCTGGATATGGTCAGCGTGACCTCGGCCCTGCCGTCCAGCCAGGAAATCAAGCTGGCGAGCCGATCACTTGGCGACGACCTTCATCAGACCGAGCTTTCGATACCGGCCGTTCGCTGCGGTGCCTGCATTCAGACTATCGAGACGGCATTGGGAAAGCTCGATCATGTCGAAGCCGCCCGCGTCAACCTGTCAACGAGGCGGGTGTCTATCCGCTGGCGCGGCGACGACGTTCCGCCATTCGTCGCTATCCTCGGACGCCTGGGCTACCAGACACATCTGTTCGAAGCCGACACCGATACAAAGGACAAGACGCTCTCGGAGCTCATCCGCGCCGTCGCTGTTGCGGGCTTTGCGGCAGGCAACATCATGCTGCTTTCGGTCTCGGTCTGGTCCGGTGCCGAAGGCGCGACACGCGATCTGTTCCACTGGGTCTCGGCGCTTATCGCCATCCCTGCACTCGCCTTCGCCGGCGGCATCTTCTTCCGCTCGGCCTGGAATGCGTTGCGCCACGGTCGCATGAACATGGACGTGCCGATCGCGGTCGGGGTGTCGCTGGCATACGCCATGAGCCTCTATGAGACGATCACCCATGGCGACCACGCCTATTTCGACGCATCGGTGTCGCTGCTGTTCTTCCTCCTGATCGGCCGCACGTTGGATCATGTCATGCGCGAACGTGCCCGGACCGCCGTGAAAGGCCTGTCCCAGTTGGCCGCACGTGGCGCCATGGTGCTGCGCGGCGATGGTGCACGCGACTATCTGCCGGTTGGCGAGATCGAACTTGGCATGCTGCTGTTGATCGCTGCCGGCGAGAGAATCCCCGTCGACGGCAAGATCATTCAAGGGGCCTCGGATCTGGACTGCTCGTTGGTTTCCGGCGAGAGCACGCCTCGAAGCGTTGCAGCAGGCGAAGCCGTTCAGGCCGGTATCCTCAACCTAACCGGCCCGCTGACGATCGAGGCGACAGCCGCCGCGAAAGATTCGTTTCTGGCGGAAATGGTTCGGCTCATGGAAGCCGCAGAGGGCGGCCGCGCGCATTATCGCCGGATCGCCGATCGTGTTTCAGCGCTCTATGCCCCGGTGGTTCATCTCACAGCCTTCGCGACGTTCCTTGGCTGGATGGCGGCGACCGGTGACTGGCACCGGGCGATAACCATCGCCATTGCCGTTCTCATCATCACATGCCCGTGCGCGCTCGGCCTCGCCGTACCGATCGTCCAGGTGGTCGCGGCGCGGCGCCTGTTCGAGAACGGCATCATGGTCAAGGACGGTTCGGCCATGGAGCGCCTGGCGACGATTGATAGAGCGGTGTTCGACAAGACCGGAACGCTCACCCTCGGCCAGCCCCGGCTGGTCAATGCGGACTCGATTGATCCGGCCATGCTGGCAATCGCGGGAGACATGGCTGCGCACTCGCGTCACCCGTTTTCAAAGGCCATAGCCGGCTTTGCCCGCCTTGGCGGGCAGCACAAATTCGATGCCGTCACCGAGCACCCGGGATTTGGCATCGAAGCCTCTGACGCCGGAAGCACCTGGCGGCTGGGCCGGCGCGGATGGGCTGGATGGAAGGCCCGGACCGGCGGCGAAGGCAAACATGGCTATGGCGGAACGGTGCTGACAAAAGACGGGTTCATTGTCGCGACCTTCGATTTTGAGGACGCGCTGCGCGCCGACGCCAGGGCGGCGATCGGGCAATTGACCCATGCTGGGATGTCGGTGGAAATGCTGTCGGGCGATACGGCGGCAGCCTGTGCCGAGGTTGCGACAGGGCTGGGTGTCGATGACTTCGTCCCCTGCCTGCTGCCGTCCGGCAAGGTTGAACGCATCGAGACGCTGGCGAGGGACGGGCACAAGGTTCTGATGGTTGGCGACGGGCTCAACGATACGCCGGCGCTGAGCGCTGCGCATGTCTCGATCGCACCCGCCACCGCCGCCGACATTGGCCGCAATGCAGCCGACTTCGTTTTCCTGCGCGAAAGCCTCTTGGCGGTCCCGCTGGCTGTTGACGTATCGCGCAAGGCGGGAAGCCTGATCCGACAGAACATAACAATTGCGATCGTTTATAATGCTGTTGCCGTGCCGATCGCCATTCTGGGCCATGTTACGCCTCTT
Source organism: Mesorhizobium sp. M0518 (assembly GCF_040321125.1). NCBI lineage: Bacteria > Pseudomonadati > Pseudomonadota > Alphaproteobacteria > Hyphomicrobiales > Phyllobacteriaceae > Mesorhizobium > Mesorhizobium sp. M0518. Next base: position 150,303 of record NZ_JAMYQY010000013.1, on the reverse strand, counting down.
ATCGCCGCGGTCGCGATGTCAGCCTCGTCATTGCTCGTGGTTGGAAATGCCATGCGTCTGCAAGGCTTCGCAACGGGTGCGTCGTCCGCAATTGCGCGGCAAGACAGGCCCGCGCGGGCCGGCGCCTTGGCTCAATCGTCATGACGACGCTCGTCTACCTCATCCCCGTAGCGCTATTCCTTGGCGCACTCGGCCTGTCCGGCTTCCTTTGGGCGTTGAGAAGCGGCCAGTACGAGGATCTCGATGGCGCGGCGGAGCGCATTCTCATCGACAGCGACGACGGCGCGGAGAATGCCACTCGTTCCAAGTGACTCAGATCAACGCGCCGCGGGTCGGGATGTCCTATCGTCGTCCGACGAAAGATCAGGAGGGTGAGGATGCAAGCCGAATCCTTAATGACAAAGCCAGTCATCACGACGCATGCGAACGCGACGATCGCCTAAGCGGTCATGCTTTCAAGCAAAGTCAGCTGCCTGCCAGTAACGACCAGCGACGGCACCTTGGTTGGCATTGTAAGCAAAAGCGACTTCTTGCGCCGAGAGGAACTCGGAACCCAGCGTGTGCGTCCGCGATGGCTGGAGCTTGATCTTGGCCCGGGCACAACCGCCAATGACTATGTGTGCGCTCGAATGGACGGATCATCCATCAGGTGATGACCACACACCTCATCTCGGCGCCTCCTGTCGACCTCATGATGCAACACCGCATCAACAATGTCCCGATTGTCGATCGGGAAAGGGTCGTCGGCATCATCACGCGAACTGATTTGCTGCTTGTCCTGATCCGCCATGCCGAAACAGGGAACCACGCCACCCGATGACGAACTGATCCGCAAGGCTATCCTTGCCGAACTGCAGCCACAAACCTGGAGCGGTGGGACTTGATCGATGTGAGGGTCAGCGACGGCCTTGTCGAACTGAAGGGGGCGATGGTCGACGAGCGTCAGCGGAAGGCAGCGATCTTTGCGGCTGAGAAGGTTGCCGGCGTCGGGCAAGTCAAGGACCGCCTCCTCCTCAGTACGGATCCGTTCTCAGTGATGGTTTCATAGCTGCGAAAAAAGCGGGGACGCCAAGCAGAGTCCCTTTGGTTTGCTCCCTTCCCACATCATTTGGACATGAGGCCGTCGGCGAGTTCCTTCGGCGTCTAGCGCGTTATGGTCGGAGAGCACGCTGTCGGCAGCAAGACGCCCGTCCTGACGGAAATGCGATGGCCGCTGCCTGTTTTGGTGGGGCTTGGACCGGGGCTTCCTGTGGATCTTGAAGAGCGGCCAATACGAAGATCTCGACGGCTCCGCCGAGCGGGTCCTTATCGATCGGGAAGAGCCGCGAGGCTGAACCGGTTGGCGGCGCCAACGACTGTGCGGATGCTGGTCGTCAGTCGACCGAATCTTTGCTGGCGATTGCCCGCGTCATGACGATATCGGCGCGCGTGCGAAGAACGGATCAGCCACAATGCGTTGCCGAACCTTTGGCCAGGAGGGGCACGCGATTGGGAAGCCGACCATTCAGAATGCCCAGACATGCAGACGTTTTCACGGCAATCGACCACTCGACCGTGAACCCGCCGCTGCCGGGTTTGTCGAGCCTGGTTGATCCAGATCAGCGTTATCTCTTCATCGGCATGGTTTCATTGACCAGGCTTCCAACGGAGAACGCATGTCTATCGAGTTGGGGAGATGAGCGGCAAACCGTGGGTGATTGCGATGCTTCAAGAGCGCTTCGTATCGAAGATAGCCGCTATGGCGGCACGCTGATGGCCGGCTATGTCGACACATTCGACATCATTGTCGTCGGAGCTGGGCCGGTCGGACTTGCCTTCGCAGCATCGCTCGCCTGGAGCCGACTCAAGGTGGCAGTGGTTGAACGGCAGTCGCTCGACAGCCTGGCGAATCCGGCTTTCGACGGTCGCGAGATCGCGCTGACCCACGCATCAGTGAGAATCCTTCGCGAGCTCGGCGCCTGGGATGCCATCCCCGCATCGGACAAATCACCGCTTCATGGCGCGCGCGTGCTCAACGGATCCAGCCCTTTCGCCCTGAGCTTCGATGCTCCCAGCGGATCTGGGGAACCACTCGGATTTCTGGTCCCAAATTGTCGGATCCGCGATGCCCTGTTCAAAATTGTCCACTTCCAGGATCATGCCCGGCTGCTGTGCGGCAACTCGGTCGTCAATGCAACAAATAGCGAAGAGGAGGCGGTCATAACGCTTTCTGACGGCAGGCAATTGGCCGCTCGGCTGCTCGTAGCAGCGGATTCGCGTTTGTCCCCGATGCGCGACCTGCTCGGCATTGGCGCCAACATCCATCCGCTTGGCCACTCCATGCTGATTTGCCGAGTGAGGCACGAGCGCGTCCATCACCAGATCGCGGTCGAATGGTTCGACCACCATCAGACCATAGCGATGTTGCCGCTCATGCAAGGCGTGTCGTCGCTGCTTCTGACTTTGCGCTCAAGCGAGGCCGACAGACTGTTTGCTCTCGACGACGAATTGTTCCGCATGGAATTGATGAACCGGTGTCGAGGACGCCTCGGGCAGATGACCCTGGCAAGCACCCGCCATGCCTATCCGCTGGTCACGACCTGGGCGCACAAGTTCTCGGCTCCGAGTGCGGCACTGATCGGCGATGCTGCCATCGGCATGCACCCGGTGACGGCGCATGGCTTCAACATCGGCCTCGGCGGCCAGAAGCAACTCGCTCATAAAATACTGACAGCATGTCGCGCCCGCCGCGACATTGCCGATCCCGACATGCTCGGCAGATACGAAAGCCGGCTGCGGCTGTCGGCGGGGCCGCTCTATCATGCCACCAACATGCTTGTCGGTCTCTACTCAAGCGAGCACCCGGCGGCACGGCTTGCAAGACATGCTGCGCTCCGCTTTGCCCAACATCTTCCCTTTGTCCGCCATGGCATTTCGGCCATGCTCAGGCGGTGAATCGCACAGAGCGCTGCCGCTCTGGAACGCTGTCTCGGCGATGCTTCCTTGTCTTGCTGGCGCGCGTCGTCGCGGGGCAAGGCTGTCTCCTGGTGACGTTGCCGATCATGGCATGATTCGGATCAAGGCACGCGCGCGGGCGAAGCCTTGATGATTCGGCAATGCTAAGCCAAAGGTGTGACCCGCAGCATGGTGAGCGCACTGGTTACCCTCGCTGGGTAGTTAACCCGTCCTTCAGTGGGCTTGCATAGGTTTGGTCCTCGCGAACAACGACGCAAGCAAGCTGGTCCATTCATGGCACCCCTAAAGGAAGAAGAATCGCTGGAGGCCAAAATCCGTCAGGATCAGCTTGCTGACCTGAGGGCCGGGCTCTTCGTGTCGATGCCGATAAGCGCGATCCTGTCAGGCCTGATTTGCGCGGTGCAGGCCCTTTCTGGCGGCGGCTTTGCCGCTGCAAGCTGGTTCCTGGTCGTCAATGCGCTAAATGCCGCCCGGCTTGCACTCGCCCGTTTTCAGCTAAAGGAAACGGGGCGCCATCAGGATTTGCTTGGCGTTTTGCCGCGCCTTCGCATGTTTGGCGTCCTTGCCCTTCTGGCAGGGTTTGCCTGGTCCTTCCCGGCCGTGCTGACTGTTGGATACACAACACCACAAGCACCGATGCATCTGGTCATACTGGCGGGCATTTCAGCTGGTGCGGTTACATATGGCAGTTCGTATGCCGCGGCGGCGACCAGCTTCATCACACCTCCACTCCTCATCACGGTGGCGTGCCTTTTGGCGAAAGGCAATTTTGAACGCTACATTCTGGCTTTCACCGTTCTGCTCTTCATGGGCGGCTTGGTCCGAGCTTCGTTTGTTGGGCAGGCGCGCTTCCGCGAAGCAAGCCGCCTGAGACATGAGGCAGAGCGATTTGCGTCGGAAATGGAGCGCAACTCCAGGGAGGACCATCTGACCGCCCTTCTCAACAGGCGGGGCCTTGAACACGCCATCGGTCGGTTCAAGACCGCGGATGGCCCCTTCGTGGCAATGCTGATTGATCTGGACGGCTTCAAATCTGTCAACGACACCTACGGTCACAGGACCGGTGATGAACTGCTTGTCATGATCGCCCGCCGCATAGAGCAGGAAGCACCCGAAGGCTCAACGCTCGCTCGTATCGGCGGCGATGAATTCGTGCTGGTTTTTCCCTCAACGAGAGCTTCGCTTTCTGCCAGTGATCTCGCCTCCAATATCATAGCCAAAATTGCTCGCCCCTATATCGAGGTCGCGTCCGTTCGGGTCGGGGCATCGATAGGGATATACTTGGCGCAGACGCCGAGCCTGACTGAAATGTTGTTGCGGGCGGATATCGCCCTGTATACGGCCAAGCGCCATGGCAGGAACGAGTTTTGCCTGTTCGATGCCGAACTCGACAGGGAACTGCAACGTCGCCAGTCGATCGAACGGGATCTTCATTCGGCGATAAAGACGGGAAGATTGCAACCTTGGTTCCAGCCGATCGTGAAACTCGAAACCGAGACCGTGGTCGGTTTTGAAGCCTTGCTGAGATGGTCCCATCCGACGCATGGTGCCATCTCTCCACCCGAAATCATCACGGCCGCACGCGAAACCGGAATGCTTCAGCTGCTGACGCAAACCGTATTCGCCGACTGTTGTGCTTTTATCGACGGCTTGGTGAAAGCTGACTGTCGTGACATTCGTGTGGCGATGAATGTTTCCCCTCGCGAACTGGAAGCCGGCGATATCGACGACATGGTTCTGGACGGTCTGGCGGCAAGAGGCCTGCCTGCGACGATGTTCGAAATCGAGATTACCGAAGAATCGCCGGTGGACCCGGACAGAGTGGATGAAAAGCTCGGACGGCTTTCACATGCCGGTATTTCCATCGCGCTCGATGACTTCGGCACCGGCTTTTCTACCTTGGCATCTCTCAAGGACCGTCGGATACGCAAGGTGAAAATAGACCAGGGCTTCATTCGCGGCTTGGCCAAGTCCCGAGAGGACCGACTGCTTGTCAAATCGGTCATCGAACTCGGTGACATGCTCGGGATCGAGGTCATGGCCGAGGGCGTCGAAACAGAGGCGGATCGGCAAACCCTGCACAAGCTTGGCTGCCGAACCGCTCAGGGCTTCCTCTTCTCCAAGGCTGTGCCTTTGATGCAAGCACTGGAAATGGCAGTCAAACAGCACGCGAACCAGTTGTGACCGCTCCCGCCGCGCCGGCCGTCGCGGCCGTGCGCTGCCGAATTTGGCTACAGAGACTTGCCTGCTCGAAACACGTGGCAGTGGGCGTTGTGCATCAGCCGGCGAACAGTTCCTTGTAGCCGGTCGTCACCATCCAGTTCGCACGGTCGATATGGCTGCGAAGAGCTTTGCGGGCGCGGACCGGGTCAATGGACGGGTCGATGCCGAGAATGCGCTCGGCCATCTCCTTTTCGCTGGCATTGTCGGCGCAGGCATCCAGGATCCGCAGGTAGATTGTGAAATGCTCCCTGTCGTAGCTCGTGAGGTTCTCCGACCAGGGGACTTCATCGCTCAAAGTTGAGCTTCGAGTCTCATCTGTTCCCATTGGTCCATTCATGCCTGCGAACCTCGCCTGTGAGCGCACGCAGTATATCCCAAAATGGGATAATCCGAAACCGGGATTAGTCGCTGATCCGGTCTTTACCCGACCGGTTCGCCTCCATGCCCAAATCCCTTCGATCGCCCCGCCACCAGCGGTTTCTGGCCCAGCTGGTTTCGCTGCGCAAGGCCAAAGGCCTGACCCAGGAGCAGCTGGCTGACAAGCTTGGTCGTCCCCAATCCTTCGTGGCCAAGTACGAGGGCGCAGAGCGGCGTCTCGACGTCATCGAGTTTCTCGACATAACTGCGGCCATTGACGCTGATCCGTGCGAGATTCTGTCCAGCCTCCGGTCCTAGCGGGGCGCGCCGCATCTATCATGATCCGGACAGGAATATTGTCTAGGACAATGCCTCAATTTGTTGAAAGGCGAGCGCTGGTTTTCGGAGGAAGCCGCGCGCACGGCGGCGGTGCCTTTGGGTTCTCGACGTAACTGCGCCGCCTGACCATGTGCGAAAAAACTTGTCGCGCGCCCGCGCGCCTGACGACGCGCACCAGGTGCTCGTGAACCGAGCCCGCTTTTCTTCGGCAAGCTCAGGCGGTCTCGGCCATTCGGCTTCGCCCCTTGGCGTGGGCAGCCCTTCGGGCTGTGACGGCCCCCGCCCTTGCGGGCGGCGCGGGCTGTCTGTTGGCCTTTCCCGGTGGCGCGGGGCGGGCGGCACTCCCTTCTAGACCCGCTGCGGCAGCCCGCAACCCTCCGCGTGCCGCTCAGGGTCCTCCTCTTCGTTCCGGTCCTTCGGATGCGGTCCGCCTACTGGGCGGGCCCTTCCGGTCGCGACTCGCCGCCCACCCCGCTTCCGGGGAAAGGCGCGGCGATTGGTGAGCGGAGGATAACACATGCGTGCAAACAGCAAGCGTACCACCAGCGGAGAGGCTGGCGCAGGCAAGGGCAGGCGCCCGGGCGCCAGCCTCTATCAGGAGATCACCGACCGCATCATTGCCGAGCTGGAGCGCGGTACCGTGCCATGGGTCAAGCCATGGGGCAGCGCAAAAGCAGGCCTCGGCCTGCCGAGGAATGCGTCCACGGGGCGCAGCTATTCCGGCATCAATATCCTCATCCTGTGGGGCGCCGTCATCGAGCGCAGCTATCCCAGCCAGAATTGGCTGACCTTCCGGCAGGCGCTTGCCCTGGGCGGCAATGTCAGGAAAGGCGAGCGCGGCACGACCATCGTGCATGCCGACCGCTTTGTCCCCAAGGACGAGAAGGAGCGCGCACGCCACGAGGGCGATGCACCACAGGCCGTGCCTTTTCTGAAGCGCTTTACCGTCTTTAATGTCGCGCAGTGCGACAATCTTCCGGAACACCTCCATGCCCCCGCCGAGCCGCTGCCTCAGTGCGAGATCGTGCCGCAGGCCGAAACGCTGATTCGCGCCAGTGGTGCGGATTTCAGGGTCGGCGGCGATCGCGCTTTCTACATGCCGGGCAGCGACCACATTCAGGTGCCGCCGCAGCCGGCGTTCCATCAGCAGATCGACTATTACCGGACCTGCTTTCACGAGCTTGGCCACTGGACCGGCCACCCGACGCGGCTTGCTCGCGACCTCTCCGGCTCGTTCGGCTCCAAGGCTTACGCGCGTGAAGAATTGGTCGCCGAAATCACTGCCGCCTTCGTCTGCAGCAATCTCGGCATCGAGCCGACCGTGCGTCACGCCGATTACATCGGCTCATGGCTGAAGGTGCTGCGCGGGGACAACCGCGCCATTTTCCGTGCCGCCAGCCTCGCTTCGAAGGCCGCCGATTTCCTGCTTGGCCTTCAGGCCGATGCGGAAGGCGAGGCGCAAGAAGGGACTGCGGCATGACGATGCCCGATGCTCAACTGGCCACGACCGAGCCGACGCCGGATAGCGAGGAGATGCCCATTCCCGACGGCGCCCGGGACTCACCCGCCCCGATGCAGAATTATGCCGATCTGCATCGCCAAGGTGCGCCCCGGGTCGCAGCGCGCAGCCTACGAGACGGTGACTGCCATCCTTGCCGGCTGCAAGGCTGACGCCGCATTCGGCAAATGCGGCACAAGCTGTTGGCCTGCCCGGTGGTGGCCAGCGGCAATCGCGACCCCTTGCTGCCGCCGGCATGTTCGCGCGCAAGGTGGGCGCTCGGCGACGATAATCTCGTGCGCGTCGTGGGCATATGGTGGCAACCGGACGATGCCTTTCGATCGCTTGCGCGACGAGGAAATCGCCGATTCGATGCTCACCGAGATCGGCGGCAAGAACATCGAGAAGCCGCCTCAGCTTGAGGCCTGGCTGCCGCGCTGGGTGAAATTCCCGGCCGAAAGCTACACCAGCCGCGAGGCTTCCTATTCGCCGATCTGTGCGCAAGGAAGCAGTCGCTGTTCGTGCGCGAATAGTCGATCACGGCCCGAGCGGCGTTTTCTCGAGTACTGCCGCTGAGGACGCGCGCGCCGCTCCGGGCCGCGCCGGCTCCGATTGATCGTCTTGCCGAGCCAGTGCCGCGTGCGATAAATTCCAACGCCAATTCGCCCCCATTTCGGCAGCCCCGCACCGCCCCGGATTGCTTGCTGAGGCGCCAGGCGCATGGCGCCAATTGTACATCCGATTACCGAGAGAGCCTGCGCCGCCGGCCCCCTGCATAGTGCCGCCTGCTTATTGTGCCCCCGATCGCGCAACCTGTCTCCATTGTGTCTCAGGGACCATTCCCCTGCGCCTGGCTTGACGACCTATGGGCGGATCCGGCCGGCCCGAAACCCTCGCCGGCAGCTTTTTTCCCCGCCGCCTGCGGCGGCTTCCTCGCGCCGCTTCGCTTCAAAAAAACTCCCCGCTCGGGTCCTCCGCTATCGCTGCGGCCGTGCCGGTTCCGGCGATCCGGACGCGCCCATCACGGTCCGCCATCGCAGGGGAATGGTCCCCTGCGAGCACCAAGAGGAGACTGAAAATGACCGCAATCGGATACGTCACCAAACAGGAAAACGGCGGCTACAAGGGCCAGCTCAAGACGCTCAGCGTCCGCGCCGACATCGACATCGTGCCCAATCAGGCAAAGAGCGCCGACACCCATCCGGACTACCGGGTGCTGACGCAAGGGGTCGAAGTGGGTGCGGCCTGGATCCGCACCGGCGAGACCTCCGGCAAGGACTATGTGAGCCTGTCGATTGCGGCCCCCGAGTTTGGCCCGCGCAAGCTCTACGCCAATCTGGGCCGCGCCGCCGGCCAGGATGACGACGACACTTACGCCATCATCTGGAACCCGGTCGACTGACCGGCCGACCCGCAAAGCCCTGCGCCGCCCGCCGGCGCAGGGCCTCTCTCAGGACCCGTGAGGCCGCCGAAGGGGCGGCGAAAACTCGCCCCCCACTCTTCGCCCGTCCCCAAAACGATCTCGCTCGCCGATCCTCGCCTCGCTTGCCCGTAACGAACCGAGGATCATCATGGACGACGAAAACGAACGCGCAGCCCGCGCCAAGAAGGGCAGTCCGTTTCTCAACACCGCGCAGGCGGCCTTCTATATCGGGCTGTCCCAGCGCACGCTGGAGAAGATGCGCCTCAAAGGCGGTGGCCCACAATTCCGCAAGCACGGCCGCTATGTCCGCTATCACATCGACGAACTCGACGACTGGTCGAAGGGGCACGCGCAGGAGACCGCGCCCGAGGATGGCGCGCACGAATCCGGCTCGGCCGGTGAGGGAGGCCGCTCATGAGCCGGCGTCCCACCATCCGTCTGATCGGCAGCCATCTGCGGCGCATTCGAGCCCGCAAGACGATCGTCGTTGCCACAATCGGCCTTGGCCTGATCGGCTTCGCCGCCTTCGGCAAACCATCGCCCTGGCTGGTCTGGAACGCCTCGGCGAGTGCGCCGGTCGGCCTCTATCGCGTCGCATCCAGATCGCCCGCTCGTGGTGATCTCGTACTCGTCCGCCCACCAAGACCGGTCGCCGATCTCGCCGCCGAACGCTTCTATCTGCCCAGCAATGTGCCGCTGGTCAAGCGCCTTGCGGCGCTGCCCGGCGAGCATGTCTGCACCTTCGGCGACGCCATCATCATCGGCGGCGAGATAGCCGCGCGCCGGCTTGCAACCGACACGCAGCACCGTCCGCTGCCTTGGTGGAATGCATGCCGAAAACTCGCCGCCGACGAGGTTTTCCTGCTCGGCAGCGATAAAGATCGCTCGTTCGACAGCCGCTATTTCGGGCCGGTGCCGACCGAAAACATCATCGGGAGGCTCGTGCCGCTATGGACCGAGTGACCCTCCTTATGCTGAGCATGGCGTGTCTCGCACCATGCTCCTGTTCCGCCGCGACCAACACGAAGCCGGTCGTCATCTCCCATAGTCCGCAGCTTGCAAGATGGCAGCCCTTCGTAGCCGAAGCAAGCCGGCGTTTCAGCATTCCACAGACCTGGATTTATGCCGTCATGGATGCCGAAAGCCGGGGGCAGACGACGCTCAATGGGCGGCCGGTCACGTCGAGCGCCGGCGCCATTGGCCTCATGCAGGTGATGCCAGGCACCTACGAGGAGTTGCGCGCAGAGCTCGGCCTCGGAGCCGCCCCGCACGACCCTCGCGACAACATTCTGGCAGGCACTGCCTATCTGCGCGCCATGTATGACCGCTTCGGATTTCCAGGCCTGTTTGCAGCCTATAACGCCGGGCCGGAGCGCTACGAGCAGCATTTGCAGCGCGGGCGACCGCTGCCCAGCGAGACGGTTTCGTATCTGGAAGAGATCAAGGCGGCGGGCATTTCGGCCGCCGATATGGACGCGCTCACCGGCAAATCCCATTCCAAAAGCGCGCCGGGAATCCCGTCCGGGCAGTCGCTGTTTTTTCTCCGAAACGGTGTTTCCGTGACCGGCCCGAATGGCCAACTCCTGGTGCCGCTCGGATCGGAGCGAGCAAGGTCAGGCCGGCCGGATCGCAGGTGAGGGCAGCGGCTACCGTGGTTCGGGCGGGGGCCAGGGGGGCAGGTGCGCGGAAGGCAAGATAAAGGCAGCGCCTCCTGGAGGCGGCCAAGTCTTTGTCTGCACATCTTTTTCCCAGGAGGTTGCCTCCGAGTCCAGGAGGGTCTGGCGGGCAAGCCTCTGAAATTGCTGCTCGTTCATCGGAGGCCGCATGCAGGATGACGAATTCACGCCGAAGCTCGGCAAAATTGGGTCGCGCGGCTCGAAGGCGGGCAAACGCTACGCTGGCCAGGTGCAGGCCGCGGTCAACCGAGCAGGCGGCAGGAGCGGACGCGGCAGCCGCTTCATCGGAAGCCGGGTGGGGCGCGGCGGGGCTGCTGCCGCAGTTCTTACACCGCGCGACCGCCACGCGGCGTTTCGGCAGCGACGCGCAGTCGTCAAGGCACGCATCGTCAAGCTGGCCGGCAAGGGAGTCGACGGCGCTCGTGCGCACCTCCGCTACCTCCAGCGCGACGGCGTCACCCGGGAAGGCGAGCGTGGCGAGCTCTACGCTGCCGACAATGACCGCGCGGACGGCAGGGCCTTTCTCGATCGCGCGAACGGTGACCGTCATCAGTTCCGCTTCATCGTCGCCCCTGAAGACGGTATCGAGTATGATGACCTGAAGCCGCTCACCCGGCGCCTCATGGCGCAAATGGAAGAAGACCTCGGCACCAGGCTAGACTGGGTGGCCGTCGACCATTTCAACACCGGCCATCCTCACACCCACATCATCGTGCGCGGCAGGGATGATCACGGCGAAAACCTCGTCATAGCGCGGGACTACATCTCCTCTGGCTTGCGCGAGCGCGCAGCCGAACTGGTTAGCCTCGACCTTGGCCCGCGCACCGACCGCGAGATCGAGCAGCGCTTGCGCCAGGAGATGGATCAGGAACGCTTCACCAGCATCGACCGGCAGCTGATGCGCATGCGCGACGATGAGGGGTGTGTCTCACCGGCCAGCCGAGACACCTTTCGCCAGACGCTGCACCAGGGCCGCCTGCGCAAGCTCGAGCGGTTGGGCCTCGCCGAGGAGATGCCTGCCGGGCGCTGGCGCTTGGAGGATGAGCTCGAAGCCACGCTACGCCGCATCGGCGCGCGCGGCGACATCGTCAAGACCATCCATCGCGAGCTGACCGGCAAGGGGCTCGTCCACAGTGCCGCCGACCATCTTATCCACGATCGATGCGACGGGTCGGCTCAAACCGTGGTCGGACGTGTCGTCGGGCGCGGGCTGGCCGACGAAATCACTGACCGCCATTACCTCGTCGTCGACGGCGTGGACGGCAAAAGCCACTATTTTGATATCGGCAAAGGCGAGGCCACCCAACCGACACCAGAGGGCTGCATAGTGCGGGTCAGGCCGAGGGACACCGGGCCAAGAAAAGTCGACCGCACAATTGCCGGCATCGCCACGGTCAACGACGGGCGCTACAGCATCGATATCCATCTCAAGCATGACCCCTCGGCCACCGAACGCTTTGCCGAAACGCACGTGCGGCGACTGGAGGCGATCCGCCGTGCGACTGGTGGCGTCGAGCGCGAGCCGGACGGCACATGGACAGTCGCGCCCGACCATCTCAACCGCGTCGCGGATTACGAGCGTCAGCGAGCGAGGGCCCAGCCTGTTTACGTCGACAAGCTCTCATCAATGCCGCTGGAGAGCCAAGTAGGCTTCGACGGCGCCACCTGGATCGACCAGGAGCTGGTATCAGCCCACCCTGAGTCCTTGCGCGACTCTGGCTTCGGTCGCGAAGTACGTCAGGTCCAGGCCCGCCGACAGCAGTGGCTGATCGCGCAAGGTCTTGCCCATGATGCGCAGGATCGGGTCATCTATCGCGCCAACATGCTTTCGATGCTGCGCCAACGAGAGCTGAACCGTGTTGCCAGTCAGCTCTCGGACGAACTCGGGCTCTCGTATTCTGAAGCGCAGCATGGCAATCGAATAGACGGTACGCTGCGCTGCTGCGTCGAGCTCGCCGGCGGAAAATACGGTGTCATCGAGAAATCGCGCGAGTTCACGCTGGTCCCTTGGCGGCCGGTGCTTGAGCATCATATCGGCAAGGAGGTGTCTGGCGTGGTGCGCGCCGAGGGGATTTCCTGGACGATCGGACGCCAGAGGAGCGGGCCCGGCGTTTCGTGAACTGGCTATAATTTATTTGTCCGCGTTGAAACACATACTCAGCAGACGGAGTTCCTCCGCCTGCTGCTTGCTCGCAGCATTCATTTGGCGGAGAGTCTGTGTTCTGCATTTTGTAGTTCGCTCTGTCAAAAAGCGCTGGGAATATGCATCATGTTCTGCGTTGACACGGAAGGCGCGCCGACAGGTGCTGCGGATCGGCTCCCGATGGCTGCCAGCTAGAAAGGTGGGCTGACTCGTGACAGCGCAAGGGGCTCTGGCGGCCGCGGTACGGCGACGCGAGCTCTGGCATCGAGGATGAAGCGCACTTCCCGATCTTATTCTACTCGCAGGACCGGCAGACGCGGCGGTCGCCCGTGCGAGCAACCATGCTGTTGGCCCTGGCGTGAACTGGCAGTCCGTCCCGGGGGACTTTGTAACGGAGAAAACTAGGCGGAAAGAGGCGCGCGGCCCGTCTCCCCAGCAACCCGCTTTGCGGATTCCTCCTCTGCCCGCTTCGCAGACGGGGATACCCTCCGCCCCCTTGCTATTCGTTGCCCGCCGCTATGCAAAGGACAGGCGACCTGAATCCGTGCTCAAGCCGATCTGGCGGCAGAGGGTTGTGTGCGTCAAGTTCTGCAAAATGGGCGATCATGAAGCTGGTCATGCGGCTTGGCGTAGAGCGAGCTTCTTGTGCTCGCGCAGGTCGTCCATGTTGATGTATCGGTTGGCCTCCATCCAGTTTTCGTTGGTCTCGACGGCGAGCGCCCTAACGAGGCGCAGGCAGCTTTCGGCGTTTGGGAAGATGCGCACGACATAGGTGCGCCGGCGGATTTCCTCGTTGAGCCGTTCGAGCATGTTGGTGGACTTTAGGTGCTTGTGATGCTGACGCGGCAGCCGGAAGAAAGTCAGCGTCTGTTCTATAGCTTCTTCCGCCCAGGTGGTCAGTCGCGGGTAACGGGCGGACCATTTGGACAGCCATGCGGCGAGATCGGCCTTGGCCTCGGCGAGATCGCGCCGGTCGTAGAGCCAGCGCAGTTCCTGCAGGCAATCGTCGCCGTGCTTCCTGGGCAGATGATCGAGCGCGTTCCTGAGGAAGTGGACGTAGCAGCGCTGCCATGCGGCTTCCGGGATCACCTCGCCGATCGCCGCGACCAGGCCGGCATGGTCGTCGGACACGGCCAGTTCGACGCCCTTGAGGCCGCGTCGTTTCAAGCCGACGAGGAAGTCCTTCCAGGCCGAGCGGCTCTCGCGATTGGCCATCTCCACGGCCAGGATCTGCCGGCGCCCGTCCCAGTCGATGCCGACCGCGATCAGCACCGCCTGGCTCATCACGATGCCGGCTTCGCGCACTTTCTCGTAGCGGGCATCGAGAATGAGGTAGGGGAATGGCTCCTGAAGCGGTCGTTCGGCAAACGCCTTCAGGCTCTCGTCCAAGCGCTTGTTGATGGCCGAGATCGACGAAGCCGAGAAGGCATGACCGCACAGCTCTTCCGTGATCGCCTTGACCTTCCGGGTCGACACGCCCTGCACATACATCTCCGCAAGCGTGGCCACCAAGGCCCGCTCGGAACGCTGGTAGCGCTCGAACAGCTCGGTGGAGAAACGACCGGCCCGGTCCTGCGGAACCCGCAGCTCAAGCTTGCCGACCCGGGTGACCAGGGTGCGGCCGTAGTAACCCGAGCGATACCCAAGGCGCTCGGGCGTCCGTTCGCCCTTCGAAGCACCCAGCGCCTCCTCCATCTCGGCCTCGAGAACCTCCTGCATTACTGCACGGATCACTTCGTGCAGCCCCTCCGGGTTCGAAAGCAGAATGTCTTTGACGGCAGCGCTGGTCGATTTACCTTCTGTCTTGGTCATGGTGGCGTTCCTTCGCGGGAATCGGTGACGTTGAACATCACCAGCCTGCCATGACCGCCCTCTCTCAGCGAATTTGCAGAACTCTCAGCACACTACCCGGCAGAGAGGGGGGTCTCGGGCTGAACATGGGACCCGTGATGGACATAATTGCCACGCGAATCCTCATGCTCGCCTAACCGGCCGGAACGATTTGCAATCCGGGCAGGCTCAACAAATTAAGGAGTAGCTCGTTGCAGACAAGTCTTGGTTTTCTCACGGGCGCGATACAAAAGGCACAGGCTGGACTTGGCTGCCGGGGGCGGGGCTTGTCGACCGCTCGATTGAAAGTGAGATGCGAGGCGGAGAATCACCCATGTGCAGAGCGGCAAGGCGCTCGCCTATGTCCCTGTCATTCACCGTTAGTCGATGGTTTAGACGAAGATAGTCCGTCCATGTCGGCGTGCGGAATGTCTCGGTCCAAAGCGTCGACTTCTGAAGGTCTCGCTGGAGGGTCCAGTCCCGCGCACCGGCGCGGCTCTGAACGCGCCGCCTTTCGCGCATGCAGCTCAGAAATTCATGGATACTCTCCTCGAGTATCGAGTACTCCACCTTGATCACGATCGGACCGCTCCTGGGCTTCAAAGGGAGGGCCAGTTCTGGTGGCCTGAAGTCGACGGCCGCTTGATCCGATTCCTCCCATAGCCGCACCGGCAATAGCTTTCCCACAGCCGCGACCAGCAACAGTGCCGCTGCAGCACCTTCCAAAGCCCACGTCAGCGAATAGTACTGCGCGACAGCACCCCAGATCCAGCTACCCGCTGCCATGCCGCCGTAGGTCAGGGCGTAATAAATGGACAGGGTGCGACCAACGACCCACCTTGGGCTTGCCAACTGCACACACACGTCGGTTCCGGTCCAGGTGACAACCCAGCCAGCGCCACCGATTGCAAGCGCGATCGCCGCCACAGCCACCGACGATGTGAGGGCCATCAAAAGGCAGCACGTTGCGCAAGCAACGGATGCGAGCGTGATCAATCGGTTCTGGGACGTGATGCGTCTCAAGTAGCTGCTGCCAATGCCGGCGATGAAGGCGCCTGTGCCGAAGCCGGCCAATAGCACGCCGTACACAATTGGCCCTCCCGCCACTTGGTCGCGAACCAGGAGGGGGAGCAAAGCAAGGATCGAGATGCTTGATAGCCCGAACAGGGTTGCACGCACGATCGCCACTCTGATCTCTGAGGATATCGCCGTGAATCGCATGCCATCATGAATGGCCGTAGTCATCCGCTCGCGCGGAAGAGGCGAAGAGCGAACTTGCCACTGTGAGCGCAGAACAGCGCTCAACGGGACCAGGTCACTTAGCGCAGCGAGGGCGAAAGCCGTAAGGGGGCCCAGCAAAGCTAAGATTACACCGCCCAGCGCCGGTCCTATGCTCCGAACCACGTTGTACCCCACCGACATCAGCGTCACTGCAGCGGGTATGTCGCGCTTTTCCAGGATATCGCCGACCGAGGCGTGCCAGGCTGGATCGTTCAAGGCAAAGCCGCATCCGGCCAAGAAACTCAGTCCCAGGATTAGCCATGGACTAGCAAAGCCCAGTCCCACAGAGAGTGCCAGCGCCGTGGATGCCAGTGCGATCAGGCAGTGTCCGGCAAGCATCACGCCACGGCGGCTGAAGCTGTCTGCAATGGCTCCAGCAAGGATCGACAAGAAGAACGCGGGCAGTGTCGATGCAGCCTGTACGAGCGCAACCATCAGATCGGAGGCTGAAATCGTGGCCATGAGCCAGCTTATAGCCACGCTCTGCACCAGCCAGCCAAGGCTGGATATCTGCGTGGCTGTCCAGATAGAACGAAAGACCGGGTTGTGAAGAGGGATCAGTGTGTTTGCCGCAAAGCGCGGAGGATCTTGACGCCGCATCACTTCTTCACCTCCACTGGGTGTCGTTCTTCCGCTCATTTTGCTTACAGCGGTGCGCTCTCTGCACAGACTGCGTCACAACGAAGTTCCGAGATCGCGCTCGCAACAAGGACAATGTCGCATCCACGGTGCTGATGCGCGTTGAGGTACCAACCTGGCCGTTAGCTGATGGGTCCCGCAGCCCGCTTGGTGCGGTCAGTTCTGCCCTGCGACTCTTGGCTTTGGACGTGCTAGCGCCCCGATGGCCGGCTTGTCAAACTGCCGTAGTGCCAGCACATCCATCCCATCTGTTGACCGCGATCTCCGACGAGGTCGAGCAGCAGTAGGTCAACGGCAAATCTGGGTATTTCCGCTTCCGGTCGAGCGCGTGGCCATCGTCCAGAAACCCGAAGACGTTCATCACCCATGCGACCACGCGCCCGAGACGATGCGACACGGCGATAGCGGTTCACCAGAGGACGTGCGTTCTACTCACCAGGAACATTGTTCTGCCGATCGTCGGCTGCGCCAGCCGCCACATAAAGCGGCGCCAGAGTTCTTGCACCCGTCATTGGACTCCCGCTTTGCAGGTTTAGCCTAGGGCCTGCATCAGGTCATCGATAATGTCCTGAGGATGTTCAAGCCCTACAGAGATTCGCAGCAATCCGCCTGGCGCTTTGGACTTCGCACCTTCAACGGATGCGCGATGCTCTATCAGAGAATGCGTCCCGCCAAGGCTTGTCGCCCGGACAACAATCTTCAGGCGGCCGGCCACGGCCATTGCAGCATCGGCTCCGCCCTCGACGATGAAGGATAGCATCGCTCCGTAATGGCTCATTTGCCGCGTAGCAAGATCGTGTCCCGGATCAGTTTGCAGACCAGGAAAGAGCACTTTTTCGACGCGCGGATGAGACGCCAGGGCCTCGGCCACTTTCTGGGCGCCTTCGCAATGGGCGCGCATGCGGACCGGCAATGTCTGCAGGCCCCGCAACGCCAGCCAACAGTCGAAGGGCGCTGCGACGCTGCCCTTGTGTTTCTGGACCATCCGCAATGGGCGACCGAGGGGTGACGCATTTGGGACAATGACGACACCGGCCATCAAATCCGAGTGGCCGCCAATGTACTTTGTCGCCGAGTGCATCACCGCGTCTGCCCCGATTTCGAGTGGCAGTTGAAGCACTGGGGTGGCCCACGTATTGTCCACCACCGCCAAGGCGTTTGCCTCGTGCGCGATTGCGCAGATGGCCGCAATGTCGACAACGCGGATCATCGGGTTTGACGGCGTCTCGATCCAGACGAGGCCAGTCCGCTTCGATGTCACCGCGGCGCGCAAAGCGTCCAAATCGCGCATGTCGACTGGGGCAAAGTCGAAGCGAGACCCAATGTCGGTCTCTTCGATCAGCGAACGAATGCCGAAATACATGTCATCCGGCAGAACGATCCGACCCGCCGACGGATGGCTCTCGAAAACTGCAGCGATTGCGGCCATGCCCGAAGCGAAGGCGATGCCGTCTTCCCCTCCCTCAAGCGTCGCCATGGCCGCCTCGAACGCATTGCGTGTAGGATTTCCATCCCTTGTGTATTCGAAGCCGGACGGAAATGACCCGTTGACACCGCGTTCGAACGTCGTGCTGGTGTGCAGCGGCATGGATACGGCCCCCGTGGACGCGTCGACCCCTCGGCCGCAGTGGATCGCCTTCGTCTCAAAACGCATCGGTTATTTCCTTCCTAACGGGCAGTTGCAATTTCGCCCCGGTCATTATACTGACCGCAATAGGTGAGCCGAGGTCCTAAGTCAATATAATGACCGATCTTACGACAGCGATGGATTCCGAGCAGGTGCTTGGCAAAGCGATAGCGGCCCGAATCCGAGACTTGAGGCGTGACCAAAACCTGACCCTGGATCGACTGGCTAAACTAAGCGGCCTGTCCAAGGGAACCGTGGTCGCGCTGGAGCAAGGCAAGGCGAACCCTAGTATCGGCATACTTTGCCGACTGGCGGCGGCGTTTTCGCTCTCCGTGGCCGATTTGTTGAACGAGCACCCTTCCACGGTGTGCCTTCCCATCGAGCGGACAGAGACCAGGAGGCTTTGGACGAGCGCCAAGGGAAGCTCTGCACAACTGCATTCGTCGACCTCGGGACGCACGATGTTCGAACTGTGGAGCTGGGTCATGATGCCGGGCGACGTGTTTTCCGCGGACGCTCATAGTCTGGATACGCGCGAGCTGATCTCGGTCAGTCAGGGTGCCCTGAGCGTTGTGGTAGGTGCCCATGTGGTAATTTTAAGCGAAGGCGAGAGTGCGCGGCTTGTCACTGACCAACCGCACTCATACGCGGCGGCATCTGATGTGCCCGCCCATTTCTCGATGGCGGTGCTTGAGCGTGGTGGACACCGAGATCCGGGGCACTCGTCGACGGCAGCGAAGATTCAGGAGCCCGTTCCGTAAGGCTCCGCCGATTACTAGCAACCGCCATTCGCGACAGGAGATAAACCGTTGTACGTTCCGCCTCATTTTGCCGTCCCTGATCAGAACGCCCTGTTCGAGCTTATCGAGAAACACCCGCTTGGTATCCTCGTCACCCAAAGCAAAGGCACACTGGACGCGAACCACCTCCCCTTCGAGCTTGACCGCTCGAAGGGAGACAAGGGCGTTCTCAATTGCCATGTCGCTCGCAAGAACCCAGTCTGGGAGGAAGTCGCCAATGGCGATGAGGTTCTCGTAATCTTCCGTGCGGCCGACGCTTACATCTCGCCGAACTGGTATCCAAGCAAGCACGAACTCCACAAGCAGGTGCCGACGTGGAACTATCTCGTCGTCCACGCCCACGGACGCATCACTGTCCGGGATGATGAGCGATATGTACGCCGTAACGTGGCGAAGCTCACTCATATGCAAGAAGCCTCGCAGCCTGCCCCGTGGAAGATGGGCGACGCGCCGAAGGACTTCATCGACACGATGGTTAAGGCAATCGTCGCCCTGGAGATCGAGATCACCGGCCTGGTTGGAAAATCAAAACTCAGCCAGAACAAAGACTTGCGCGACATTCAGAACCCTGGTGAAATGCTGCGTGCCCAAGGGGCCATTGCGATGGGAGAAGCGATGCTCGCGGCTGCGGCGGCCAAATCCCAATAGCATGTGTCTTGTCCCGACAAAGCCGCTGGTGCCGGCTTCCGACGGGTCACCTAGCCCGCCTTGACGCACGGCAATAGCTTTTGACGGCCTGAAGCGACGCTGTGGTCACCGTTGTGATACTTTTCCACGCGCCTGGTCAGGCGGCAGGATTGCTCCGTCGTGACCGACGGGTTCGTTTCAGGCGCCTGCGCCCCCTCGTATGTCCGCGACCAGCCGCGCAGCGGTTTATGAGGCGCAATCGCACGCGTTTCGAAGCCACGTACCTTGGGCGGCAAGCTCGACCATGCGCTCGACGCAGCTCCAAGTGCGGCCCCGTCAACGATCTCCTTGAACCTGCGGAACTTGCCCGAAAGCACTTCTCTTACGGGAGATGATTGGCTTTGTCGCCGAACCGACTGATGGAGATGGTGGCGGCGCCGCCGTAGCGATCAGACCCGCCTTGCAGCGCAATGGCTACCCGGGCGCGACTGGGAGATGCGGGCGGGACTGTGGAGCTGCGGAGACGGAGCGGATCGGCATGGAGCCGTGACCGCTTGCGATCTGGCTCTGGAACGAGTTAAGGAAGCGCGGACTTCCGATCGTGTCAAGCGCCGCCCTCTCGATGATGCCGGACAAATCGGGCCGCCACGAGCGGCGGGCCTTGCTCAGATCGGACGGACCGGATGGTTTAAGCAGGTTCGCATCAAGAGCCACGGCACCTGTGTCGTGCGGGTGCTGCTGTCGGCACGTGACCTTCTCGTCAGCGAACAGATGCCTGGGCTTCTTAAGGCCTTCGGCGTCATATTCGGCAAGAAGATCGATGCCCAGGTGATCCTACACATGCTCAGGATACAGGCGACGCAGGTCTACCATGATCCGCTGCGAGCCGGCATCAACGAAGTGCATGAACTGTCGAAGACACATGAAGCGATCGCCAGGGCCAAGACCGAGATCCAGCACCGCATGCTGACACACTACCAGCCGCTGTATTTTCCCGAGATCGATCGCTTCCGGGGGAACAGCCGCAGCGATCGGTTCTTTGCCTTCCTCCATGCCTTTTCGACCCCAGCAAGCATCACGGCGCTGACGAAGGAGGAGTTTGTGGCAGCAGCTTGGGATGCCGTCGGCCGCAAGGTCAGCAAGACACAGATTCTGATGGACATTTTCGAGACGGCGCGCCCATCGATCGGATTGCCGCTGCCACTTGATGCGCCTGCCATTCGCATGTTCCGGATGGTCATTGACGAAGCACGCAGCCTGATCCGGCACCGCAATGAGATCGAAGCACAGGCCGACGATCTGCTGCGGCACAGCCAGGATTACCAGCTCCTGCGACAAATCCCGGGCATCGGACCGATCAAGGCATTGACCGTCATTGCCGAAGCCGGCGATCTTCGCCGCTTAGAGCGGTTCGCATTTAGGTTGACTTGTAGCCTGCGCTTTCGATGTAGTTGTTGCATTCGTTTGGGGTGACGTCGTCGAGGGTGCTGGCGATGGCGTTGTGTACGGCCTCGATGCTTCGTTTGGCGGCACGTCGCATGCAGTGCTTGAGCTTGGCGAACAGCTTCTCGATTGGATTGAGGTCTGGGCTGTAGGGCGGCAGGAAGAAGAGCCTTGCGCCAGCAGCCCTGACGATATCGCGGACGGCTTGGCCCTTGTGAGAACCGAGATTGTCGAGAATGACGATGTCGCCCGGCTTCAGTGTTTTGATGAGTTCGGTTTCGACATAGACGCGAAAGGCCTGCGCATTGATGGGGCCGTCAATGACCCAAGGCGCCTCTACCCGATCATGCCGCAGCGCCGCGATGAAGGTCATCGTCTTCCAATGGCCATATGGCGCGTGGGCCATCAGTCGCTTGCCGCGCACACCCCAGCCACGCAACGGTGCCATGTTGGTCTTGACCCATGTTTCATCCAGAAAGACCAGGCGCGTAGGATCAATACGGGTCTGGTAGCGCATCCATTGCGCACGCCGGCGCATCAGCTTTGGCTTGAGCTGCTCGGCCGGCAGAACGGTTTTTTTTGAAGCTCTTGCCTTCGCGATGCAAAAAGCGACCGACGCTCGCAGGATGAATGGTGAGACCACGTTCAGCCAGTGCCGCCGTCAATTGATGAAGCGTTATGTTGGCATCTCGCTCGACCTCGCCCAGCACGAAGGCACGGTGCTTCCCGTCGATCAGATAGGGCCGATGACCGCCCATCTTGCCGGGCGCCGCACTGCCTAACCGAAGCTTGCGCGCCGCCCACTTGATCACGCTCGACACTGCCACCTTCAGCGCCGCAGCTACCTCGTAGCTCGTCTCGCCCTCTTCAAGGCGCGCCAGCGCCCGCTCCCGTAGATCCATCGAATAAGGCTTCGCCATCAGTCCCGACCTCCAACGGTCAAAACATCGAATCTGATTTGCTCAATCTTGGGAATCCTGATTCAGCTAAAACGCGAACCGCTCTAGGTCATCATCACCAGTTTCTAAAGTTCTGCGGGCTGGACCTCTCGACACAGAAGTCCGGTCAATATCGAGGCCAGACCCTAGCATTCCTAAGCATACTGACCAGGGCGACCTCGACCCCCCCTAATCACAGCGGTGAGCTCGCAGGCGGGGTCGATGAACACTATTGATTGGCCGAGCTTGAGCGGCATCTCTATCACATTGATAGCCTATTAGGCTGGTCCGGCGTTTGATCGGACCCATGATCCATCCGAGCAGCTTGTGAGGGATGCAGCCGAACCAGGCGCTGCTCCCACAGTCTTCGCAGGTCCTCCATCAGAGCTTCATGCTCAGCTTGATCCGGCGCAATTATATTGAGGTGATCGCTTAACACGGCTTCGCCCTCAATCCGCATCAGCAGATTAAACAGGTCGTTTGAAATTCGCACACTGTCAATGCTGGAGTGGTTCGGAATAATCTCGCAGACAGTCTCCTGATGATCTCGCGCTGTGTAAGCACGGGTTTGATGGAGGGAGACTGAGGGAGGCAATGAAATCGAAAGCGCAGTCCAATCCTGCAGCGTTGCAGCCCGTTTTTTTACCAGGAAGGGCCCGACCACAAGTCCATCCAGCTCTGTCGTTAAAAATGTGGCAATCGCGTCTGCAACCGTATCCACGATCGGTTCAGCATTGTTGTTAAAGGACGTATTGAGCAGAATTGGAGTGCCTGTCCGCTTCTTGAACGCATTGATGACCTCCCAGTAAGCGGGGTTGGCATCGCGCGATACTGTTTGCAGCCGAGCCGTACCGTCGACGTGCGTAATGGCACCCAACAAGGCGCGCTTTGAGTCACGCACGCGAACGACGAAATTCATGAATGGAAATTCGTGCTTACCGTCCGGGAGGTCGAAAAATTCGCTCGCATCCTCTTCCAGCACAGATGGTGCGAAAGGCCTATAGCCTTCGCGCTTCTTGACCATGGCATTGATCCGGTCCTTGTTTGCAGCGGGCCGAGGGTCGGCAAGAATGCTGCGGTTGCCCAGCGCACGTGGCCCAAACTCCGAACGACCCTGCACCCAGCCGATCACGGCGCCGTTGGTGATCCAGTGGGCTGCACTGCTCGCTACGTCATAAGAGCGTTCAACCTCGAGATGTCCGGACCATGCATTCAGTTCCTGTTCCACGGCGCGGTCGCTCCCGAGATCAGGACCCCAATAGACCTCCTGCAGTCGCTCACGCGGCGCGGGGCGGCCCATCTCGTTAGAGACTATCAGCGCAGCTCCCAATGCGCAGCCAGCGTCGTGAGACGCGGGTTGCACGAAGATGTCTTCGAAAAGCCCTGAATACAGCAGCTTGCCGTTCATCGTGCAGTTGTGGGCTACCCCTCCCGCCAGACACAACCGCTTCATGCCGGTGGCCTCACGGTGGTGCCGGAGAATGTGGAACACGATCCGCTCAAGCGCTTCCTGCAGTGACGCACTCACATCTCGATGCTGCTGGGTGAAAGGCATTCCCTTTCGCCTGATCTCGATGTTGCGGAGCAACGCCGGACCGATGCGGTCGAGGTGAACACGGTAGCCACCGTTGGCGGAGAGCTCGTAGAACTGCTCGAAGAGCTCGCGATAGGGAGCGGGGTCGCCATAGGGCGCGAGTCCCATTACCTTATACTCGTCGAACATGCCGTAGCCGAGACAGCGGATCGTCTCGAGATAAAACAGCCCAAGAGAATTGTCCTCCGGGAAAGCCTCGATTTGCGTAATTTCTGTGCCAGACCCTACCGCCACAAGGCCCGACAGGAAATCACCACAGCCATCAATCGCTAGAATGAGACTTTGTTCGAAGCCCGACATTGCAAAGGCGCTCACGGCGTGCGCCTGATGATGACCTACGAATGAAATACGCGAACTGTCCAACTTAGTGCCGAACTCACGCGCTAACAGGTTCTGCACCAACATTTTAGCATCCAACGGAGTGGAGAGAATGTCCGGTTGGGAAGCGGACATACCTTCAAGCATGGCGTTGGCATAGGGCTCGCTGGCGTAGACCGCGACACGATCAATGTCGCTGAGCTGAACCCCGGCCGTCGAGAGACAGTATTGAATCGAACCACTTGGCAGCTTGTTCGAGTGCTTGATTCGATTGAGGCGTTCCTCTTCTACGGCGGCTATCACCTTTCCGTCTCGGACGAGCACCGCGGCGCCATCGTGCATAAAGGCGTTCGGACGCTCGAATCGGTTTTCATGGACTTGGTCAAGTCCGCCGCTGATTCCTAGGCACAGCATTTCTTTCTCCAAATAGTAACGGGAAGCCAAATTGGCTTACCTCGACTGTTTCCAACTAAATAGGCCGTGTTGTCGCCTGCAGCTGCGACCGCCCGTCAGGCATCAGCGGCATCGAAGAAAGCCTCATAAACGATCAATGAGATGCTTCGACTGTGACGCCTACAGTGCCATCACGCCGAGAGCTTGGCTGGATCATCCAATCCTGAGCGGCTGCTGACATGTATCCGGCGATGTCGTTTTCATCGGCAGAACCAACTTGCGATGCCGCCTGTTCTTGGGAAGGGCGGCCGTCGACGAATAACAGTACCGCCCCCGTGAACTGGCCCGATTTCATTCTCCGAAGCGACCATGGTCGCACCGCCCGACTTTGTCGGCCAGTTGCAACTCACTTTCTCGGCACGACCTCCACTGCACGTCAGGGCGCATCGAAGATTTTCTCCTTTGGATTATTCCTAAGGCAGCTTTCGTCACACGATAGAGCAGCGTGTGATTGGTGCGTGAGGCTCTTTTTTGTCCATGCACGATTCCCTAAGAGTGATGAAATCGATTGTTTTGATCAAAGTCATCCACGCTATGAATAACAGCCGCAGCACATGCGTTTTCAAAGCGCTTCAGGCTTCCCGGATGGCTACTCCGATGTGAAGCGCATGGCATTCCAAGCGCTCTGTCAACCAAACGATGAGTATCGGCGTCGACCCTCATTGACTTCGTCTTCGCGACTCCGTGACAGCGGCTGGCATTGTGTTTGTAGGGCATCGGGCGAAGATCATGTCGATCGGCCATCTCGCCTGCCTATCGGCAAACCCTTGAACAATGATCCACGCACCAGCGCGATTGTGATCACGAGCACCTCTGAGCTCGGGAGGTTCGGTTTTCTGAGGGTTCCTGGGTCTCCGAAGCGATGGAGGTAGCTAGCCTTCCTGGTGCTATACGGTTGTGCTCTTCAATGGAGTGGACGCATTTGCGTCTCGAAAGCGGTTCTTCAGTGGAACCGGCGCCAAGGCCCGTCTGTGGTCGTTCAGAACACGGGGTGCCGTCTCCAAACCGGATATTGGAGCGGGCAGCCGCCGGAATTTGACCCATGGAAATGAGCGCCTGTCAGGAGGCGTTCGAAAACGGCGCGATCTTCATCGCGGCTGTTTCATGGTGTCATTCCTGACATGTTCTTTATAATCGGCAGCTTGCGGATAGTCTTGCCCGTCGCCGCCCGTAGCGCGTTGGCGACGGCCGGGCCGATCGGCGGCACACCTGGCTCACCAACTCCCGTGGGCGGCTCCTCGGACGGCACAATGTGCACCTCGACTCGCGGCATCTGCTCGATCCTTAGCGGTGTATAGGTATCGTAGTTCTCTTGGTCTACGACACCGCCATTCAGGGTCAGCTCCTCCTGGAGGATCGCGCCTAGCCCGAAGCCGATACCGCCCTCCATCTGAGCGCGAATCTGGTCAGGATTTATCGCGGTGCCGCAATCTACCGCGCAGACGACGCGGTCGACCTTGAAACCATTTTCATCGTTGAGGGTGATCTCCACCACATCGGCGACATAGGTCGAGAGGCTTTCATGCAGGGCCACGCCGCGGAAACGGCCTTCCGGCAGAGGCTTGTCCCAGCCTGCCTTCTCAGCAGCCACTTTAAGCACGGCGGCATGCCGTGGATGGTGACCGAGCATTGACAAGCGGAAGTCGACCGGATCACGGTTCGCAGCGGCGGCGAGCTCATCGATCAGGGTTTCCACCGCGTAAGCGGTGTGGGTGGAGCCTACCGAACGCCACCAGAGCACCGGGATGTTCACGTCCGTGGTGGTCAGCTCGACCTTCAGGTTCGGGATCGCATAGGGCAGGTTGGTGGCGCCCTCTACGGAGGTCGGATCGATGCCGTTCTTGATCATCGCCGCAGAGGTCGAACCGCCCAAGACCGATTGGCCCACGATGTGGTCATGGAGAGCGACGACATTGCCTTTCTTGTCGAGCCCCGCCTTGACTGCGTGCACATAGGCCGGCCGGTACCGCCCACCCCGCATGTCATTCTCGCGGGTCCACTGCACCTTCACTGGCTTGCCGCGTCCCAGTGCACGCGCTGTGGAAACAGCTTCGATAATGACATCTGCATCCAAGACCGCGCGGCGGCCGAAACTGCCGCCGGTCTTCATCACGTGCAGCCTCACCTTGTCCGGCGTGGTGCCGCCTACCTGAGCGGCAGCCGCCTGATAGAGGTCGGGCATCTGGTGTCCGCCCCAGACGTCGATGGTGCCGTCTTCGTTGATTCGGGCGGCCGCGTTGAGTGGCTCGATCGAAGCATGGACAAGATAGGGGAATTCGTAGTGCCCCTCGATGATTTTCTCAGCACTGGCGAACGCTGCGGGAGTGTTACCGTCGTCGCGCGCGGTGGCCGCGCCCAGATCGTCTGCTGCCTTGTTGTATTCGGCCATGATCTCTGCCGTGCCGCGCCCTTCGGCCTTCTCCTCGTTCCAGGTCACCTCCACGAGGTCGCGGCCCTTGAGCGCCGTCCAGGTGTCCCTGCCAACCACGGCAATGCCTCGCGGCGTCTGGACGACATCGACAATGCCGTCGAGTGCCTTGGCCTTGGTTGCGTCGAAGCTCTCGATCTCGGCGCCGAACTTCGGCGGATGGATCATAACGGCCGTCTGGAGTCCCTCCATCATGAGGTCGATCGTGTAGGTCTGCGCGCCGTTGGTCTTGCCGGCGGAATCGTAGCGCTTGAGGCTGTACGATCCGATCTGGGCCCACTTGTCGCGCGGCTTTAGCGGCACGTCGTCGGGAACCGGCATTCCCGCTGCGGCTTCAGCCAGGTCACCGTAGCGCGCCTGCATCCCTGAGGCGTGCGACACGACCCCGGAAGCGACTTTGATCTCGCCGGCTGGCACATCCCACCGCTGCGCCGCGGCCGCCACCAGCAAGGCCCGTGCGGCAGCACCCGCCTTGCGGTAGCGTTCCCACGACGAACTCATCGACGTGGAGCCACCAGTTGCCTGTGCGGCCCCGCCCCAGGCGAGATTGCCGTAGAGCGCGGTATTGCCATATCCGCCGACCACGTCCACCTGCGCCCAGTCGCCGTCGAGCTCTTCCATAACCAGGGTGGCGATGCCGAAATAGGAGCCTTGTCCCATCTCGAACTGCGAGGAGTAGATGATGATTCGGTTCTCCTTTGTGATCTCGACATAGGTCTGGAAGGGGTTCGCCTGAACCTTTGCAGTAGTCGTTTGTGCGATGTCGGACGCCGCCAGCACTAGCCGGTAGCCCACGGCGAGGCCAGCGGTGGTGACGCCCGCGCCGACGAAGAACCGGCGGCGCGTGGGCCGCACGGAGTTATGCTTCGAGAGAAACTGCGACATGCCTCAAGTCTCCAGCCGGTTGGCGGTCTCGTGGATGGCCGCGCGGATGCGATGATAGGTGGCGCAGCGGCAGAGATTGCCGCTCATCGCCGAATCAATATCATCGTCCGTCGGCTTAGGCGTTTCTGTAAGGAGGGCCACGGCCGACATGATCTGTCCAGACTGGCAATAGCCGCATTGAGGTACGTCGAACTCGGCCCACACGGCCTGGACCGTTTCGCCTATCTTGCCCGACACACCCTCAATGGTGATGATCGAGGCTCCTTCGATGTCGCCGACTGCGGTCTGGCACGAGCGCGTCGGCATGCCGTTAACGTGAACCGTGCAAGCGCCGCACTGGGCAAGCCCGCAACCGAATTTCGTTCCCGTGAGTCCGATGACGTCACGGACCGCCCAGAGCAGCGGCATCTCTGGATCGACGTCGAGTGTTCGCGCCTCGCCATTGAGGGTAAAAGCGACCATTGCTTGCTCTCCTTGTCCTGAGCTGGCTATCTCGTTGAGCCTCCGCCCGCCTGGCAACCGAGCTCTTGTTGCTGAGGCCTAGCGACCACACCCTAGGAACGCGCAGCTCAAGCAACAAGCCGCTAGGTTGGCGAGTTACGAGATCGTGAAGTGGGTCGTGTCGAAAGGCTGGAGGCAACTGAATGTCATTTTTTGGGGCGGACAGGCCGCTTTAGGCTGGGTTACACGAGACTGGACATTCGGGTCGTCGCGAACATCGACCGCTGGTCGGCCGCGTCCGGCAGGGCCCTGATTGGCTACACGAAATGAAATGGGACGATTATCGATGGGGGCCTACCTCGACAACCTCCACGACTGGACCCTCAGGTTTCCGACTATCGTCCCGGGCGGTGGCCGAGCTCGGCGCCTCGGACGCGATAATAGACGGTGAGGCGTTCGTCGTTGACCAGAAGGCTTGTCGCGCATTCCCAGTCTGCAGCGGGCTCTTGGCCGCGGCAGGAGACGTCAGGACCATGCTTGCCGGCTTCGACCTGCTCAAGATCGACGGCGAGGGTCTTCGCGATCGGCCACTCGTCGATCGGCGCAAAGCGCTAGTTAACCTGCTGAGACGCCGCCCAAACGGCATCGTTCTGAGCGACGAGATCAGCGGCGGCAGCGACATTCTCGCGCAAGTCTGCCAGTTCGGCCTCGACGGCATCGTCTCCAAGCTGCGTGTCAGTCCATATCGATCCGGCCGGCGCCAAGAATGGGTGAGACAAAATGCGTGCTGAGTGATGAGTTCATCGTCATCGGCTGCGAACCCGGCAACAGTTACGGCGGTCGGGAAGCGTGCTCTGGCGAATGTCGAGGACGGAAATCTGGTGTTCGCCGGCGGCATTGGCACCGGCTTCAATGCGCGCACCGGGCCGGAAGTAAAGCGCCGGCTCGATGCCATTCAAATGGGTAAACACCGATTCCTAGTTTGAAGGCGAACGGTGCGGCATGGGCGGAGTGCCCTGCGCAGTCTGTACCTCCGCAGTCGATTGTCGAGTTAGAAGGGGTGTGATTGGCGTCGAGACCGCTCCAGCCATGGCTATCAGCACGCCGAGTGCGTTGTTTTCGATCAGTTCTCGAAATGAGCGGGTAAATACATGCACTTCCTTTCACTTGCCGAACGGGGTTTGCTGTTCACCGGCTGGCATCCGATGGCAAACCTTTCAACGCGGCGGCGATCTGGCGCTTCGCTGCTGGGGGCAGAGGCAGGATGGGACGCGGGGGTTCGGCACTGCAAATGTCGAGCAATTCAGCGAGTGCATAGACGACGCGAAGGCTCGAGAACTCCTTGAAGACGCTCCAGATCGGGACCAGCGCGGCATTGATCCGTCGCGCTTCGGCCGCATCGCCCTGTTGCGCCGCTGTGACGATCGTCATGCAGACCTCGGGCAGGATGCCCGCGAGGACGCTGTACCATGTGTCGGCGCCGGCGATCATGGCCTCGGCGGCGTTCCAGTCGCCGCTGTAGCCAATCGAGAACCCTTCCGGCAGTGTGCGCCTCTGGGCGGTCAGATGGTTCTTGATCGCATCGCTTTTGTCTGTCGGATTCTTGATGGCGACAATCCCAGCCACCTTTGCCAGGCGGCTGACAAGGGGTGGACTGAAATGGAAATGCGTCGTTCCTGGATTGTCGTAGACGACGATCGGCAGGCCACTTTCGCGCGCCACAGTGGAGAAATGTTCGAACACCTCGTCATCAGTAAGCGGGGTGTAGGAGGCGGCGGCAAGCAAACCCGCAGCTGCTCCAAGGGCCTTGGCGTCTTGCGCGAGCCCCACGGCTTCATCGGTGCGCAGCGCGCCCACACCCACCACGACCGGCATTTGCCCCGCCGTTTGGTCCAAGGTCTCGGAGAGCGCCCGCCGCCGTTGCTCGCGCGACAGATAGATGTATGTGCCGGTGCTGCCGAGAAGACCGATGGAATCGACCTGAGCAATGCCAAGCCGAGCAATCAGCCTGCGCAGGGCAACGCTATCGACGCGGCCGTCACGATTGGTCGGGGTGATGGGGAACGCGGAAAGACCGCTCAGGAATGCCATGGCAAGGCTCCAGATCTATGTGTGAGCGCAGAGGTGGCCGCACGCCAGGTCATTACAAGACGTCCAAAGCCCGCCGCAGATCGGCGATCAGGTCATCAGCGTCTTCAAGCCCCACCGAGAGACGCATGAGATCCTCGCCGACTCCATCGGCCAAATGGGCATCCTTGCGGATGGGCTGCCGAGCACGGGTGAGGCTTGCTGGATGATAGATGAGGCTGTCGGCATCGCCGAGGCTGACGGCGCGAATGATCAGGTTGAGCCGGTCCATCATCCGGCGCGCTCCTTCGTATCCAGCGTGGAGGCCAAAGGCCAACATGCCCGATCCGTTGGACATCTGTTTTCGCGCCGTCACCTGATCAGGGTGCGAGTCGAGGAACGGATAACTCACAAATGCCACCGCCGGGTGCGCTTCCAGCGCCCGAGCCACCGCAAGGGCCGTGGCGCTGTGCCGTTCCATACGCAGCGTCAGCGTCTTGAGACCGCGCAGGATTAGGAAAGCTGACATGGGCGAGAGCGCTGCGCCGGTGATGTAGCGCAGGCCCGTTTCATGCAGCGTACGGAGCGTTTGGGCGTCGCCGAGAAGCGCCCCGCCAAGGGCATCGCCATGACCATTGATGTACTTGGTCAGCGAATGGAGCACGATGTCCGCCCCGTGCTCAAGCGGTCGCTGGAGCGCGGGCGAGGCGAAGGTGCTGTCGACTGCAACCCTTACACCGCGCGCGTGAGCGCGCTCGGCAATTGCCGCTATGTCGAGGATGCGGCTCAGCGGATTCACCGGCGTCTCGAAGAAAACCAGCCGCGTCCGCTCGGTGATCGCAGCATCGAGATTGTGGGGATTTGACAGATCGACCGCGACGACCTTGATGCCGAAGCGGGGGACCGCCTGTTCGACCATGGCAAGCGTGTTCGCATAAAGCGTCTTGTGGACGATGAGTTCATCGCCCTGGGACAGGAGCGACAGGATCAGAGTGCCGAAGGCCGCCATCCCCGAGGCAACAACCAGCCCCGCCTCGGCTCCTTCCAGATTCGCGAGCCGCTGCTCGAGGATCTCGGTCGTGGGATTGTATTCGCGCGCATAGAGCCGTCCACCAAGGGCGGCGGCGGCATCGTTTGCTGCCACGCTTTCGAACCCATAGGTTGACGTCAGGAACACTGGCGGCTGGACGGCATTGGAAAAGCCGGCCGGATCGTACCCATGATGGATCGCCCGGGTGGCAAATCCGGGGCTGGTGCGGTTGAGCGACCCCGTGGGAGCATCGGTTTCGGATTGATGGGAGCTGGTCATTCGGCCTCTGCGATCTCTCTTGGGGTTCCGAAAGATTGACGGCAACCTGGCCAATGTGAAATATCCAGTTGGCGATGAAAGAGATGGTCCAGTCTTCAAGTGCCGGGTCTGCAGCGCGCTCGCACGCGATGGGTGCACGCCAGATATACGAAGCCCTTCGCGAGCAAATCCTCGGCGGCGTCTACGAAACCGGCAGTCAGTTGCCATCCTCCCGGGCCCTGGCAAATGACCTCGGCGTTTCGCGAACCACGGTGACGGTCGCCTATGAGCAACTGGCTGCGGAGGGTTTCATCGAAGTCCGTCAAGGCGCACGACCTCGCGTTGCGTCTTCGTTGATGGGTCATGGGACGGGGCGCACTCACGCGCAACGGGTCGGCCCGATCCACCTGTCCGCATATGGCGAGCGGCTGCGCGCGACGTCACCCTGGCCAGATTATCTGCCGACTGGGCTGAAGGTCGAGTTCCGCTATGGCGACCTCGCGCCGTCGGATTTCCCTTCATTGGTCTGGAAACGCGCGATGAACGAGGCGATGGGGCAGCGCCCGCTGCGTCTTGCCTATGACGATCCTCGCGGCTCGCGCCGGCTCCGCCAGGCGCTTCAGGGCTATCTCTGGCGCGCCCGGACCCTGAGCTGCGACCTCGACCAGATCATCATCGTCAGCGGTTCGCAGCAGGGCCTTGATCTGTGCGCGCGCCTGCTTCTCGATCCCGCCGACCGCTTCGTCATCGAGGATCCGTGCTACAGGATGGCGCGTCAGGTCTTTGCCAGTACGGGTGCCTCACCCATCCCGGTCATCGTCGACGAAGACGGGATGAGGACCGAGTTGCTGGCGGGGATCGGAGCACGACTGGCTTATGTGACGCCATCGCATCAGTTTCCGCTGGGCGGCGTCATGCCGATCGCGCGCCGCCATCAGCTTCTGGAATGGGCGCGGCACAACAACGCCTATGTGATCGAGGACGACTACGACAGCGAATATCGCTACGACATCAATCCGGTCCCTCCGCTGCACAGTCTCGAGGACCACGGGGCTGTCATCTATCTCGGCACGATATCCAAGACGCTCTCGCCGATGCTGCGCATCGGCTACCTCGTCGTCCCACCCGAATTGCAGGAGGTCTTCGCAACCGCCAAACAATTCGCAGACCGGCATTCGCCGGTCGCTGAACAGGAAGCGCTGGCATCGTTGATCGAGAGCGGCGGCTACGAAAGCCATGTGCGCCGTGTGCGCAGGCTGAACGGCGAGCGTCGGGAAACGTTGTTGGGCGCCTTGCAGCACAGCTTCGGGGATCGCATCACTGTCCAGGGAGCTGATGCGGGACTGCACGTCGCGGTTTGGTTCAATGACCTGCCACGATCGCGGGAAACGGCCTTGGTCGAATCCGCCCGCGACGCTGGCCTGGGGCTACACTTGATCTCGCCGCTGTACGAACGGCCATCGGACGAAGGCCGCACCGATCGCGTCGGACTTGTCATGGGCTATGCCGCCTTGAGCATTCGGCAGATCGGGAAGGGCGTTGAGGTCCTGCGAGAGGTTGTCAAGCAGGTGCAAGACGCGATGCTCGGCGCGGAACAACTGAGACGGGGCGACGCCGAAAGCTGGCGCTGAAAACGGTCCGAGGGCCCCCCGTATTTCTTTCCAAACAGCCAACTGGACCGGAAAAATGCCATGCAACTGGCGCTGTTGATCAGGCCAGTTTTGCAGCAGGTTTCCACGAGACGAATTTCCGAGAGCGATGATGACCTGGCGAGGAAAGCTGCTTCACGTCCATATCGCGCCTGCCGCCTCCTATGAAATGGAGGAGCTGGCGCAGGCGCAGCTTATTGCCGGCCAAGGCATTGTCGGAGACCGCTACTACCTGGGGACGGGGACCTATTCCGCGCGTCCTGACGTTCGCGAAGTGACGCTGATCGAAGCTGAAGTCTTGGACGCCATCGCGCAGGGCGAACCCAGAATTCCGGGCTTCAAGGCCAAGCTCGCACCCGAAGATCACCGGCGCAATCTGACGACACGAGGCGTTCCGCTTAGCCATCTTGTCGGCAAACGCTTCCGGGTCGGGGAAACGATCCTCAGGGCCGCCCGGATGAATGTGCCGTGCAAGTATATCGAGGAGTTGCTCGGGCTTCCGGGTCTCTACGAGGGGCTTCTGAACCGCTCCGGCCTGAACTGCACAATCGAGGTCGGGGGCGTGATCCGCCCCGGTGATCTGATCTTGCCCATCGACGAGTGAAACGCCATGGCCTCGCCGCGCATCATCATGAAGCTGACCGTGACCGCCGCCCGCAAGGAGCCGGGCGACGTGCTGGTCATCGACCTGAAACACCCACGCAAACCTGTGCTGCCGGCGTTCGAAGCGGGTTCTCACGTCGACGTCCATCTGCCTGAAGGGAAGGTGCGTCAGTATTCACTTTGCGGCGACCCGACCGAGCTTGGCCGCTACACCATCGCGGTGAAGCGCGAGAATGACGGCCGTGGCGGCTCGGCGTGGATCCACGAAACCATTGCCGTCGGCTCCACACTGCCTGTCTCCGCGCCACGCAACCATTTTGCGCTCAAGCCAGGCGAGGGGCCGACTTTGCTGCTGGCAGGGGGAATCGGGATCACCCCGATTCTGGCCATGGCGCGCGCGCTCACCCGGCAGGCCAAGCCCTTCGAGTTGCACTATTTCACCCGCAGCCGGGCGCTCACGCCACTCTTGGCGGCGATCGGGAGCGATCTTCCTGGCGGCAATGTGCGGATCCATTTCGACGACGAGCCTCAGACCCGGCAGAACATCGCCGCGCTGCTGGCGAACCGTTCGGACGACGCGCAGACATACTACTGCGGACCGCCTGGCTTCATGGCGGTTGTGGGGCGCGCGGCTCAACACTGGCCCAAGGGTACTGTTCATTTCGAAACTTTCCAGCCTCCCGAGTTTGATGGCGCGCCACCGGAACCATTCGTCATAGAACTGGCTGAGGGCAGGGTGGTTGAGGTTTCGGCTGAGACCACGGCACTGGCCGCCTTGCGTGCGGCCGGTGTGCCGTTGATGGCCTCGTGTGAGAACGGGGTGTGCGGGACCTGCGAATGCGCAATGCTGGCGGGACAGCCGATCCATCGGGATGCCGTCCTGTCCAAGGAGGCACGCGGCCACCGCTTCATCCCCTGCGTGTCGCGCGCGACAGGTGTGTTGAAACTCGATCTTTGACCATTTGGGCGGGGGTCCTGTGAGACCGGCAGCTGATTTGCGGGAAACTGAATGACGAGGAAACTGGAATATCTGAACGAGATCGAGCGCTGCGTCTCCTGGCTCGCAGCCTGGACGATCCACCACGCCAACCACGTCCGCGAGGGCGATGAGATCAAGGTCGGGGGGCATCAGGCCTCGTCCGCGTCGCTGAGCACCATCATGACCGCGCTCTACGGTTCGGTCCTGCGCCCGCAGGATCGGGTGGCGGTCAAACCCCATGCGGCGCCGATCTTCCATGCACTTCAGTATCTGGCGGGCAACCAGACCCACGAAAAGCTCATGAACTTCCGCGGCTACAAGGGCGCGCAGAGCTACCCTTCGCGGACGAAGGATGTCGACGATGTCGACTTCTCGACCGGGTCGGTGGGTCTCGGCGTTGCTCAGACGCTGTTCTCGTCGCTGGTGCAGGACTACGTCTCGGGTCACGGCTGGATGAAGGAGCGTGCCGAGGGCCGAATGGTCAGCCTGACCGGCGACGCCGAGATGGATGAAGGCAACATCTACGAGGCCCTGATCGAAGGCTGGAAGCACGGGCTCAGGAACTGCTGGTGGGTGGTCGACTACAATCGCCAGTCGCTCGACGCCGTGATCCGGGAGGGCCTCTGGCAGCGGTTCGAGCAGATTTTTCGCAACTTCGGCTGGGACGTGATGGTCCTGCGCCACGGCGCTCTGCAAGAGGCTGCCTTTGCCGAGCCGGGGGGCGAGAAGCTGCTCGAGTGGATAGAGCGCTGTCCGAACCAGCTCTATTCGGCGCTGACCTTCCAAGGGGGTGCTGCCTGGCGCAAGCGGCTGCTCGACGAGATCGGAGACCAAGGGCCGGTCACCACTCTGATCGAACGCCGCTCCGACGACGAGTTGCAGGCGTTGATGACGAACCTTGGCGGGCATGACATGCCGAGCCTCCTCGAAGCCTTCGAGGCGGCGTCCAGGCATGACCGTCCCGTCTGCTTCATCTGTTACACCATCAAGGGCTACGGTCTGCCGCTTGCCGGACACAAGGACAACCACGCGGGGCAGATGACGCCCACGCAGATGGAAGACTACCGCCTGCAAATGGGCGTAAAGCGGGGTGAGGAGTGGGACAAATGGGCGGCCGCCACCTTGCCGGAAGCGGAACTTGACGCCTTCTTCGCAAAGGCGCCGTTCTTCAGTGAGGGGCGTAGGAGGCTGTCTCCGCCGTCGGTGCCGGTGCCTGAAACCCTTCCGTCACCGGGGCAGCCCGGCAAGCCGCTCTCGACCCAGATGGGCTTCGGCCAGATCCTGAACGACATCGCACGCGAGCGCAGTCTGCTTGCCGACCGCATTGTCACCACCTCGCCCGATGTGACGGTCTCGACCAATCTCGGTGGCTGGGTCAACCGGCGCGGCCTTTTCGCCCGGGAGACCATGGCGGACACCTTCAAGGCCGAACGCATTCCGTCGACCTTTACCTGGGAATTTGGGCCGAAGGGGCAGCACCTCGAGCTCGGGATCGCCGAGTCGAACCTGATGATCATGCTCGGGGCACTCGGTCTCTCGCACTCGATCAATGGCGTGCGCCTGCTGCCGATCGGGACAGTCTATGATCCCTTCATCTACCGATCGGCCGACCAGCTAAACTACGCCTGCTATCAGGATGCGCGCTTCATGCTGGTCGCAACGCCCTCGGGCGTGACGCTGGCGCCCGAGGGCGGGGCACACCAGTCGATCGGCACCCCATTGATCGGCATGGCGCAGGATGGGCTTTGCGCCTTCGAACCGGCCTTCGTCGACGAACTGTCCGTGATCATGCGCTTTGCCTTCGATTACATGCAACGTAATGGCGAGGGGGATCCGGATGAGACGACGTGGCTGCGTGATCAGACCGGAGGATCGGTCTATCTTCGCCTGTCAACCCGGCCGCTCGAGCAGCCGCTGCGCGACATGAACCCGGCGCTCGCGCGGGACATCGTCAATGGCGCCTATTGGCTGCGTCCGCCTGGGCCCAACGCGAGTGTCGTCATTGCTTATCAAGGCGTCGTCGCGCCGGAGGCGATTGCCGCGACGGGTCTTCTGGCGGAGGACCGGCGCGATGTCGGGCTGCTCGCGATCACCTCCGCGGACCGGCTTAATGCGGGCTGGCAGGCGGCGGAACGTGCCCGGCAGCGTGGCGCGATCGGCGCCCTGAGTCATATCGAGCGGCTGCTCGCGCCGCTATCGCGTGACTGCGGCATCGTCACCGTGATCGACGGCCACCCGGCGACGCTCGCGTGGCTCGGTGGGGTTAACGGGCATCGCGTGAAGGCGCTCGGGGTCGAGCAGTTCGGCCAGACGGGGACTATTGCGGACCTATACCGTCACCACGGCCTGGACACCAACGCCATCGTACATGCGGCGCAGGCGGTCAGTGCGGGACCGGCTGTTCGCTACCGGAAGGCGCTGCCTTGACCATGAGCTACCGGACGCTCCGTGGCTGGTACGGATCGGCTGTTTCCACGGGCGTTCCGGTTCGCTTCAAAGCGGACAGGGGCCGGGACACTGTGGACGTTCTGATCGCGCTTGAGTAGCTTGTGCGACCCCGAGGGTCACCTGGAATACGCAGGGAGGCGGCTTTTTATTAGCCTTGCGTCCAATTACGAATTCGATTCAATCCAGTCCGGAGCAAAAGCTCCGCGTCCTCCCGATTTTCGGCTTCGACGTAGCACCGCATTTCCGGGGCATTTCCGGATGGACGCAAATGCAAGACACGCTTATCCGCGAGAGTGATACGAAGTCCGTCAACATCGCTAACCTTGCTTACCACTCCAATCGACCCGACGAAGGCGGCGATGTTAGTTTCCGCTGAACGAAGGTATGTCATGAGGCGAGTGCTGCTTTCGACGGAAAAATTTTCCAAGCGATCCGCCGCCGCTGCCGGCAATTGAAAGGAACTGCCAATCTCCGACAGTGGCTGCCCACTTGTACTAACAAGGGAAAGTGCCGCAAGGATGGGGAGAAAACTGTCGCGTGTAGGTAGCGCTGGCAGTTTAGTTCCGTTCGGGTCAAAGTCCGTGCCGGTCAACAAACCACCGTTTGCTTCGAAACCAACCACGCGCTCGTGACCCGACGCAACCAAATCGAGCATGGCAGCAATAACAAATGGCGATCCAACCTTGGTACGCACGACTTTAAAAGAACCTGCGGTCTCGATGCCAGAGTTTGATGTGACCGGCGTGACGACTGCCTTCGCTTGCAGGAAGTTCGCCGTAATCAGGCCTAACAAATCACCGCGAAGGGGGTCTCCGTGGTCGTCAGCTACCAGTGGGCGGTCACCATCGCCATCTGCCGAGACGACCGCATCAAGCCGATGCTCTTTGGCCCAGAGCTTGAACTGTTGAGCAGTCTCGTCAGAGACCGCTTCAGTGTCGACAGGAATGAAACCTTCCGAACGTCCCAGGGTTACGACCGTCGCACAGTGATATGAGAGAATGTCAACCAAGAGATCGCGCGCGACTGTGCTGTGCTGATATACGCCCACCGTTAAGCCCTTTAGAGCATTAATCTCCATAAGCTTTCGATTGCGCGCCATGAAAAAGGCCTTGCATTCGGCCTCCCGGTGCTGCCGACGTGCAACAGCACCTTCAAGGACGTATCCGCGCTTCTCCAACTGCAAGGCGATGCGCGTTATCTCCCGCTCATCACCCTTGTCGATCTCACCGTCGGGTCGATAGAATTTTATTCCATTACGGTCGGCCGGAATGTGCGAGCCTGTGATCATCAAACAACCACTCTTACGCGCCTGAGCATACAGTGCCAGGGCAGGGGTGGGGACTGCGCCGCAATCGACTACGATGAAGCCGAGCGCGGACAGTGCCGCCGCACAGACGGCGGCGATGGCCGGACTCGAGGCGCGAAAGTCGCGCCCTATGAGTATCTCGTCGCCAATTCTGGCCAGGCCGGATTCCAGCAGGAATGTCGCGAATGCCGTTGCATATAGGGCAGAGGCGGCTCCTGCCAATTCTGTCGCCAGGCCCCGTAATCCACTTGTTCCGAATTTCATACCAAATCCGACGTTGCTAACCGGGTTTCGAAGGTAACATGCTCAAACTTTGGCTCGTCCGGAATGCCCATCGACAGATCCCTCGGACGAGAACAAGAAGTACATTCGGTTACCGTAGACGCGTTCGGTTATCGACGGTTACCCTTGTGAGGATTGACGCAGTCGGCGTCGGCGTGGGCAGCGCACCGTGACCTCCACGGCGACGAGGTTGGAGCGGATGGGGTCCGGGTCCGGCAGGGCTCCTCGCGGCTGGCTCACATGAGCGCTATCGCCATCGAGTGATTGTCTCAGTCTACATTAGCTCTGGGTCCCGAAAGCGCGTACAGGCCTGAGACGCAGCAAATCCTCTTATCTATCGCCGTTCGGTGTAGCTCCCGTTCAGAAATGCATGATAGACACTCTCGATGCCTTCCATGAGAGTGATCTTTGCTGCCCATCCCAAAGTGCGCAGCTTGTCGACGCTCATCAGCTTTCGCGGTGTACCGTCAGGTCTAGAGTGATCATGCGCGATCTCCCCAGTAAATCCGACTACACGGCAGATCATTCTAGTCAGCTCTAGGATCGTGATGTCCTGTCCGCAGCCGAGATTGACGTGATCATGGTCAGAGTAGTTCTTCAGAAGGAAGACTAATGCGTCGGCGCAGTCGTCGACGTGCATGAATTCCCGACGTGGTGTGCCCGTGCCCCAGATGGTGATTTGCTTATCACTTATGAGCTTAGCTTCATGCGCTTTCCGGATCAGCGCTGGGATGACGTGGCTTGACTGCAAGTCATAATTGTCGCCTGGCCCGTAGAGATTCGTCGGCATAGCGGAGATGTAGTCGCGGCCATATTGCTGGCGATAGGCTTGAGCCATTTTGATGCCGGTGATCTTGGCGACGGCGTAGCATTCGTTGGTGCGCTCTAGTGGCCCGGTCAAAAGCGCGCTTTCAGGAATGGGCTGTGGTGCCATCTTCGGATAGATGCAAGACGAGCCGAGGAAGAGGACGCGGTCGACATTGTTTTCGTGGGCTGCCGCGAAGATATTGGCCTCGATCATCAGATTGTCGTAAAGAAAGTCGACCGGATAGGTGGCGTTCGCGAGAATACCACCTACCTTTGCCGCCGCCATAATGATAGCGTCCGGTTTCACCACTGCCACGAAGTTTTCAACCTCGGTCTGTCGCTTGAGGTCTAGCTCTCCCCGAGGGGCGGCCACAACTTTGCAGTCTTCAGACGCGAGTCGGCGTACAACAGCGCTGCCCACCATACCTTTGTGGCCAGCGACCCACACGGTTTTTCCGTTCAGATCATACATTACGCTTCCTTCATGACTACAGATGTCTGCATGACCTTCAGGTCTTCGCGTACCATTTCCGCAGCAAGCTCGCGCACGGATGTCTCATGCACCCAGCCGAGCTTCTCCTTCGCCTTGGTAGCGTCACCCAGGAGAAGATCGACTTCCGTGGGGCGGAAGTAGCGTGGGTCCACTTGGACTAGGCATCTGCCGCTCGCTACATCATAGCCCTTTTCGCCGACACCCTTGCCACGCCATTCGATCTCGACGCCGATATCTTCGAAAGCCCACTCGACGAATTGGCGGACAGGAGTCGTTTTGCCCGTCGCCAGCACGTAATCATCCGGTTGATCCTGCTGTATCATCATCCACATACCTCGCACGTACTCACGCGCATGGCCCCAATCGCGTTGAGCATCGAGATTGCCGAGATAAAGCTTGTCCTGCTTGCCCAGGTAGATAGCAGCGGCAGCGCGGCTGATCTTGCGCGTCACAAAAGTTTCGCCACGAAGGGGGCTTTCGTGATTAAAAAGAATGCCGTTGGAAGCGTGCATACCATAGCCCTCGCGATAATTGACGACCATCCAGTAGGCGTAGAGCTTGGCGGCGGCGTAAGGGCTGCGCGGATAAAAGGGCGTCGTTTCGTTCTGCGGTACGGACTGCACGAGGCCGTATAGCTCCGAAGTCGAGGCTTGATAGAAGCGGGTCTTGTCCGTCAGACCGAGGAGGCGAATCGCCTCAAGAAGTCGCAATGTACCGATACCGTCCGCGTTTGCTGTGTACTCAGGTGTTTCGAACGACACCTGCACATGGCTCTGAGCAGCCAAGTTGTAAATTTCGTCTGGCTGAGATTCCTGAACCACGCGGATGAGGTTAGTCGAATCAGTGAGGTCACCGTAATGCAAGATCAGGCGCGGATCGGATTCGTGCGGGTCTTGGTAGAGGTCTTCGATACGACCCGTGTTGAAGGAAGAGGAACGTCGCTTAATCCCATGAACGATGTAGCCTTTTTTGAGAAGAAGACGGGCAAGATAGGCACCATCCTGTCCAGTTATGCCCGTAATAAGAGCAACTTTTCTGCTATCGCCCATTCTATTCCTGCTCTATTAAAGTTTAAAGTTTCGGCTCCGGCTCGCCACGCCGACACAATGTGCGGCCAGCCCCGTGCGCTATGGAGCACTTCGACAGATGTGGCGCGAAGCTCGTCATTGACAGTCCGCCAGCCGAGCACACCTCTTGCTTGGAGTCACAGCAAAATAGAGTTGCGCCGCTAACCTGTCGGCTTCGTACATGCGGTCTGAGTGCCGCTCAGCTCACGCCGTGAGCGCATGTACTCCCAGCACCTTGCAGCTGATTTGCTCATCCATCAGTGAGTGAGGACGCCTTTCTTTCTTGCTTCAGCGTCTTCTAATGGGAATTGTTTGGATCAGTGAAATCGATTGTTTGGATAAAGTGCATCCACAGAATGGATGGTCTGGCCGAGCAGCGGGGGCGCATCGCCGGCCCGGAGTCGTAGGCGCGAGCTTCCGTTTCGGGGCGAGGACAAAGTTCGTGGCCGCGAGCCCTCACCACAGCATCCGGCACAGGTCGTGCAGAACTTTGGGAGCAGACTGCAGATTCTGTCGATCAGCTGGTTCCAGGCGCGTCGAGCTGTCGACCTCATCTCGCCCGGTACCGGTTGCTGTATGCAGCTTGCACCCTTGGCGTATGGCGTCGACGGAACGATTTGCTCCGGCAGGCAGTGTCGCAGCGTTTCCCGGCTGTTTCGGCTCTATTGGCCGAGCCCGCGTCAGCCGAGCCCCTTCATCATGGCATCCAACACATGGATGGCCGGCATCCACTCAATAGATTTTACATATGCCGCGGAGGCCCAGTAGAGAAGGCTGAACCGGAAGCGAGGGCATCGGCTTCAAGCTGTGCGAGCGTCACGGGATTAGTGGGCAGTGCTGAGTGAGCTCTTCTGCCCTATGCCCCGGCCTCTGCCAAGCGCGTCAGGGTCTACGTGTCGACTAAGGATACCAAACCGGGCAACCTCCTCTCTGAACGAGATTTCCGAAAATGCATGTTAGTGGATTGGAAAAGCGCCGGTTCGTCGTCTCTCGGAGGCGTACGGGGTTCGGTGATTGTCTGTGGTCATTGGCGGCCGCTTGGCGCTACGCGCAGCGGTCGGGACGAACTCTAGTCATCGACTGGCGGGGGGCCTGCTACCTCGACCAACCCTTCACAAATGCGTTTCCGGTGTTCTTCCAGCCGATCAATGACATCGCTGGCGTGCCGGCTATTTCCGACGACCGGATCAACGACGTTTCCTTCCCTGGTCCATTCTTCCCGGAGTGGTGGAACAGGCCGGCGATCGAGTGCCTTTACCGGCCAGATGAGCAGATTTTCCAAGAGCGCGATGAGTTGGGCGAGCTCTTTCAGGCCGAACACGATGTCGAAGCGAACACAGTAGTGTGTGACGCTTGTCTGATGTGGCGGTGCGATGAGGATGCAGAGCGGCAGGTGTTCCAGAGTGTCCAGCCTCGGCCAGAAATTCAAGCCCGCATAGATGCCATTTATCAGGAATGTTTTGAGGGGCACAGCATCATCGGGATTCATGTTCGGCACGGTAACGGTGAAGACATCATGGAGCATGCGCCCTACTGGGCCGATCCGGAGCTCGCCGTTCGGCAAGTGTGCGCTGCAATTGACAAGGCTAAGGCGTTACCGCACCCCAGGCCTGTGCGGCTGTTCTTATGCACGGACAGCGCGCGGATACTGGATCTTCTGTCGGCCAGGTTTCCCGATCTGCTCACTGTCCCGAAGCACTTCGGATCCAATCAAGGTGGCCCCTTACACACTGCAGCACTCGGGATTGACGGCGGAATTTCCGCCCTCGTTGAGATGTATCTTCTCGGGCGCTGCGATACCGTAATTCGGTTTCCCCCGACGAGCGCCTTTACACGATATGCACGCCTTTTCGCACCACGGGTAATTGAATTCGATCTGAAAGAGCCAAGTCGTTTGACTTTGATAGAAGGCAGCCAAGTCTCTGATCTCAGTTAAGACCCGCCAGCTGCGCAATTCGGCAGACGCAACCAACAGGCATAGTTGAATGCGCATTTCTCACCGACGCCAGTGGAGGCGTCGTACATTACCGATAGCGTCGTCATCTGACGCCGCCTGCAACGCGCCAGAACTTCGCTGTTACGCGGGGGCCGCAGACAAGCCAGAGCGACGGCGATCGTGACGCTGACGCTCGAAAGAACGCGGGCGATCACTCCAGAGACGAAATTGAGGTTGGTTATGAAAGTCATTCCCGTGATCATCAGCGGCGGAGCCGGATCGCGGCTATGGCCCGCCTCAAGGCAATCGCACCCCAAACCTTTCCTCAAAGTGGCGGATGGATATTCTCTCATTCAGCAGACTGTGCTGCGCGCCGCTTCGATAGAAGGTGTCGTGGAACTCGTCGCTGTTACATC
The DNA here is from genome assembly GCF_040321125.1 of Mesorhizobium sp. M0518. Taxonomy (NCBI): domain Bacteria; kingdom Pseudomonadati; phylum Pseudomonadota; class Alphaproteobacteria; order Hyphomicrobiales; family Phyllobacteriaceae; genus Mesorhizobium; species Mesorhizobium sp. M0518. The sequence continues at coordinate 107,044 of NZ_JAMYQY010000013.1, read as the reverse complement.
CGGGGACCACCTCTTCCTGGCCAAGGACGAATTTGACGAACTGGATTCCGTGGTCCTGCCACGCACCTTTCTGCTCGAGCCCGAAGCTCGGGATACGGCCGCCGCCGTGGCTGCAGCCGCGATCCATGCGAGGGCAACGCAAGGCCCTGACGCGATCCTGTGCGTCTTCCCGGCCGATCACCTGATTAGCAACCTGCCTGCGTTTTTAGACGTGATGGGCCTGGCCATGGAACATGCGAAGCTCGGGCGGATCGCCACATTGGGCATCACCCCAACCAGACCGGACACCGCATTCGGCTACATCGAAGCAGATGGTGAGAACGTCGTCCGTTTCGTTGAAAAACCGGATCTGGAGACAGCCAAAGCCTATGTCGCGTCTCAACGCTTCTTCTGGAACGCCGGCATCTTCTGCTTCAGTGCGCAAACCATGCTCGACGAGATGGCTTTGCATTGTCCCGAGGTGCTCCAGGCCGTCGCCGACAGCTATGAGAACGGCCGCGCCAGTCAATGCCAAGGCTTTGCCAAAATCGAACTCGCGCCTGAGCATTTCGGTTCCGCGCCGCGAATCTCGCTCGACCACGCTGTCATGGAGAAGACTAACAGACTTGCCGTGATTCCCTGCGACATGGATTGGAACGACATCGGATCTTGGAACGCAATGGCCGATTTGATCGCCCCCGACGAAAGCGGGAACAGGATACGCGGCGATGTGCACATGGTCGACACGACCGGCACCTATGTGAGCTCAGACAAGCGCGTCATCGGCACGGTGGGCGTAAGCGATCTGGTGATCGTGGATTCCCCGGACGCTTTGCTTGTCACATCCCGCGACCGCGTTCAGGACGTTAAGAAGCTCTTCGAGGGCCTCAAGGCTTCGGGACATGAAGCTCATCTGGTCCATAGCACGGTACACCGGCCCTGGGGTACCTATACGGTTCTGGAGGAAGGCGAGCGCTTCAAGATCAAACGCATCGAGGTGAAGCCCGGTCGCCAGTTGAGCCTGCAGATGCACTATCATCGTTCGGAGCACTGGGTCGTGGTCAGCGGCTCCGCCAAAATCGTCAATGGCGAGCAGGAGTTGTTCCTGGGGACAAACGAATCTACTTACATCCCCTGCGGCCATAAGCATCGGCTCGAAAACCCAGGCAGAATTGACCTGGTTATCATTGAAGTGCAGAGCGGCGATTATCTCGCCGAGGATGATATCGTTCGCTTCGACGACGAATATGGTCGAACGTAGATAACAGTACAAAAAACGTTAAACGGCGAGCCGTCGCTCAAGGATCTCTGTCGTGGGTTCTGGGCCTGACATTGACAAGCAGCGGGCCGAGCGTGTCATAGTATCCGCCCCGCACTCTCATCAGGCACTCGATCGTGGTCGAAAACATCGGTGAGCGCTTGACAGCGCGCCGTCCGCGGTAACGAAGACTTCAGATCTTTTTGGGCGGACCCGTTGCTCAGCTGTTCAACGGCACAGCCGTATTTCAGCCTGTAGGCGGAAATGAAATCCTCATCGCTGCAGATGCAGCGGCCGCTGGAATCTTTGGCTTTCGGATCATGGAGGTGAGAACCAAGGGGGCGTGAGGGGCTGGCCAACAAACGCGGCGAGCGGCTCACCCTCGTCGAGCGACACAGCCGATTCACGATGCTTGTAAAGGTGGCGAGGAGGGACTCGGCCACCGTCGTGGCGGCCCTCGCCCAAACGATCGGCACATTGCCCGAAGAGTTGCGGCGCTCGCTAACGTGGGACCAGGGTAAGGAGATGGCTCGGCACAAGAGCTTCACCGTTGCAACCGATCTACAGGTCTACTTCTGCGATCCGCGAAGTCCCTGGCAGCGCGGCAGCAACGAAAATACCAACGGTCTGCTCAGGCAGTACTTCCCGAGAGACACCAACTCTCCCATGTCTCGCAGGCCCAACTCAACGCCGTCGCCCTGCGGCTCAATCAGCGACCCCCGAAAAACCCTGGACTTCGAAACGCTGGCCTATAGGCTACAGAAGGTGCTGCGATGACCGGTTGAACCCACCGCCCCATTCTGGTCGTTCAGCCATAAGCCGCAGGGCGCCAGAAGCGGACTCTATCAACGGCAAGGAGCCCGCAGAATCTGCGCAACTGTTCCTCTCAGAGACATCTCGGAACTTTCGGTTGATTGCGAAGCAAAATTGACCCCTGGCACCGAAGGTGGCGCATGCTTTCTGGGAGATGGCGAATGCGATGTACGTAGCGGGTGTCCGCCAGAAGTCGACAACGTATCTCAGAGGATTAGAGGCAAGCGCGGTTCGAAGACTACCTGCCCTTCTGAACTCGGTCTTTGCCGAGCGCCTTGGTCCACATGTCATGACTACAACATGTCCATCTTTAGGCGGTTTCGGACCTCGGTCGTGCATGCTAGAGGCTGTGATGATTTGGGGGAATCATGGCGGCACCTGCGCACATCGGCTGGCTAAAGAAGACGGCGACCAATGTTGCCACGACCGAAGGCGTCGAGGTCGAGGTCTGGGATCTGGAACACCAGCCAGACGACGCAGTGCTATCGTCGTGGGCCAAGCATTTCAGGCAGCACTACTGCAAGGACGAAGAGTTACCGGACTTTATCGAGGGCACGGGGCACACGCCAGCCACCTATCTCGCGACAGTGAAGTTTCCAGACCCAGTCCATCCTCCTGGACCGGGTACACGCTCGGGTGACTTCGGCGAAATCCTGCTTGCCGACTTCGCGGAGTACATCTTGGGTTATTGGTGCCCCCGGGAGGGTAGATACGAGAACCGCGACAACCGGAACGTTCCGTCGAACGGCTGCGACGTGGTCGCATTTAAGTTCCATGGCGACGATCCTGTTCACCCGAAGGACGAGCTTCTTCTCATTGAGTCGAAGGCGGGCTTAAAGGCAAAGAAACAGAACCGGTTGCAGAACGCGGTTGAGGATTCCATCAAGGACATCACACGCGAGGCGATGTCCCTGAACGCCATCAAACAACGTCTCCTGCGCACCGACCGGCTGGCGGCCAAACGTGTGCAGCGCTTCCAGAACCAAAACGATCGCCCGTTCAAACGCGTGAACGCCGCCGGAGCCGTGCTCGATCAAGACGTATTCGACAGCGTCGATTTCACGACGACGCTCGCCAAGCATCATCCCAACTTCAAAAACCTGAAGCTTCTCATCATCCGGGGCACGTCGATGATGAACCTGGTACATGCCCTTTACGATCGAGCCGCTAATGAGGCCTAAGAACAACTCGATCCAACTGCTGGCTTCCGTCAGGTCCCGGGCCAAGATGCACGAGTTCAGGGCAGCGGAAGCCGACTACAACGAGTTCACGCGCGCGCCGGACTCGCTGGTGGTGCTAGCGATCGGAATATTGGGCGATTCCGCGGCGGCGCTTGCGGACCGGTTCATCACTTCCGACACAGAGAGCGCCATGCCAAGGTCCTGGGATGAACCGGATGGATCGATCCGGGACATGGTTCACTTCTCCGCCCGGTATTTCGACGCTTTCTTGGAATCAAGGCTGGACGAGGATCTGACCAACGAGTTCTCCCTGCTGTGCGCCACCTCCTACTATCTGTCCGACAGTATCGGCAGTGCGGCGGTCGTGATGAAGAGGACAGAATCTCCAGCCCTCGAGTTGGGGCATGGTCTCGCCTTTCTGGCCTATCGGATTCTGAAAGGGCTTTTCGCGCCGGTCGAGGAGTCGTTCGCGCACCATTTGTTCGCCAATAGAATGTTAGCCGCTCTCCGGGCGTTTTACGCCCTGCAGGGCGGAGCCGAGGAAATTCGTCTCCTCTGCGAGGAACTCAAGGCGCATGCTTATTTGGCCGGGTCGGCCCGGGAGCTGCTCTACGCCGACGTGGTGATAGCGCTTGTCTCCCGCAAACTGGACGGAGCGGCCAGGACGCTTCTGCCCCCGAGTTCGGGCCTTGATTTGGCCGATTGGGCACCGGCCTTGAGGAAAGGATCGTTCCCAACGGAGCTCTGGCCAGCCCAGAGACTGCTTTGCGAACAGGGAATTTTGAGCGGACGTTCCGCGGTGATCCAGATGCCAACGTCGGCCGGCAAAACCCGCGCCACCGAGTTCTTGATCCGCGCCCATTTCCTAGCACAGCGATCGTCCCTGGTCGTCATTGTGGGTCCATTCAGGTCACTGTGCCACGATATCCGTTCGGATCTGGTGCGCTCATTCGCCGGCGAAGATGTCCTGATTAACGAGATCTCGGATTCGTACCTTTTCGACATCGATCTCGCGGGAGCGCGAAGACAGAATTCGGTGTTCGTGGTGACACCCGAAAAGCTCCTTTACATGCTTCGGCGTAAGCCCGAATTCGCCGAAGAGGTCGGATTGGTCGTTTATGATGAAGGACATCAGTTCGACGGACTGACCCGTGGGCCAACATATGAACTTCTGCTAGCGTCCATGCGCATCTCGCTGCCTACGAACGCCCAGGTCGTATTGATCTCTGCCGTCATCGGGAACGCGGCCGAGATTGCCGGTTGGCTCGTCGGCGACGAGACCGCGGTGGTGTCGGGATCGGGATTGCTGCCGACGGCTAGGAACATCGCCTTCGCCAGCTGGCAGTTCGAGCGGGCCTGGTTGCGCTACGTCAGCCCGGCCGATCCGAACGCGGATGAATTCTTCGTGCCCCGCATCGTTGAGTCCAAAGTACTGGCCAAAAAGGGTCGCGAACTGAAGGTGAAACGTTTCCCCGAACGCGGCACCACCAGAAGCAACACCGACATAGGCCTCTTTCTCGGTCAGCATCTCGCCGCAAACGGCAGCGTGGCCATTTTCTGCGGGAAGAAGGAGAGCGTCGGCACGGTCTGCGACCGCGCCGTCGAAATTGCAGGGCGCGGCTTGGAGCTCGATTGGCCGGCGGCTTGCTCCGACGAAAACGAGATCCGCAAGATTGCCGATCTATGCCAAACTCACCTCGGAGATGGTCGAGTATCCAAAGCTGCGAAGCTCGGGATCCTGTCGCACCACGCCAACACGCCGCCGGGCCTGCGGCTGTCGATCGAACATGCTATGAAGGCGGGTCTGGCTCGTATGGTAGTCTGCACCTCCACCTTAGCGCAGGGCGTAAATTTCCCGATCCGCTACTTGGTGGTGACGTCCACCCAGCAGGGCAAAGAAGAGATAGCGGTGCGCGACTTCCACAACCTGATGGGTCGTGCGGGCCGGGCAGGCATGTATACCGAAGGCAACGTGATCTTTTCCGCGCCATCGCTCTACGACGATAAAAAGAAAGACGGCCGATGGCGTTGGTCGAAGACCACCAGGCTGCTGGATGCGGATAATTCGGAACCGTCGGCGAGCAGCATTCTCAAGCTTTTCGTCAGCTTCGAGCAGAAGGTAAAAGGAAAGCCGACCATCACATTGGATCTGCCGACGGAATGGCTCGATCTCACATTCGCTACCAAGCAGACCATCGCGGCGTATACCGCCGCCGCGGTGAGCGAGCGCCCCGGGCTAATAGGGAAGGACTTCAGCAGGTTTCTTTCCGACCGGGCGCGCGCGGTGCAAAGCATAGCATCGTATCTACTGTCCTACGTTGATTTCGAGAGTGACCTTGCCGAGGAGCGTGTGGAGGAACTGGCGCGGAGCACCCTAGCATATCATCTCTCCGACGACGATCTGAGGGTCAAGGTCCTGGCCGTTTTTCAGGCGGCCGCCAAAGCCGTCCAACAAGGGACGGACCTCAGCCTGATCAAACTGGTCCGAAAGTCGCCGCTACCGCCGGCGGACGTCAAGGCTTTGGCGCAATGGATCGAGATGCATCTGGACCGGCTCGCGGCAATCGAAACCGAGGAAGAGCTGTTGACCGCGATTATGGAAAAGGCGGCACGGCACGCCCACGCACCGGTCTTGGCGGCGGTACCCGAGGCAATGCGGCCGGATTGCCTTGCCGACTGGATCGCCGGCAGGATCTACTACGAAATCCGAGCGCGGCTGACAGCCGCCCATGTCAAGTTCGGTAACGCGAGAGCGACTTCGGAGCACGTCGTCCACCTGTGCGAAAGCGGTTACGCGTACGACCTGTCGATGGTCGTTGCTGCATTGGCCGATCTCGTTGAGGAGCGATCCGAAGATCTGCATGCGCGGCTGGTGACCGTCCAGAAAAAGATCAAGTACGGTCTGTCCAGTGACGCGGCTATTGCGTTCCAAGAGGCTGGATTCGCCGACAGAGTGGTGGCCCAGGCCCTTGGCGACGCGTTCCCGGTCATCGATGGCTATCGCGACGTGGTCACAGCATGTCGGACGCAGCGAGAATTGGTACTGGCCACTATTGAACCGTTCCCAAGATACTTCGAGGAGGTCGCGCTCGAGCTCTCGTCCGGCTATGACTGAAACAGGCCTGCCAATCTACGGGATTGCGAGGAAAGTACCTCGAACAGCGGCAATGGGGTCGGTGGCCGAATGGCAGCTATCCGCTCGACGCGTATCAAGACCGGACAGTCCGGTCACGGCCCCAAAGCTGCCAGGCGGGAACGCGCCTGACTTCGGCCGTTGAGCCGGCCTTAAGGTTTGTCCCAAAGCCGCCGTTGAAGCTGATATTTTCGCTAGCGGTCGCTCCTGTTCGTCTGAACAAACCAAACCGTTGCCACCAGCGATCGAGGTGTGTCCCGATGAGTGGGACACTAGGTGGTAGCCGCAGTATAATATGCCTCGTCTTTTCCCGGTGGATGGTTTGCCACTGCTAGTGTCGCATTACGGCGCGTTCCCGTAGGATCGGTACATGTCCGCGAAACCTGAAGACGCCGAAATCACGTTGCCGCCGCAAACCGCACCGGCGGACCTTTCGTTCGCGATGCGGGCGTTCGCTGACATAGAGGACGCCAACCGCATCGCCCACAACCTCGCGAGCTACATCCGCTTCATAAGCTCGGTAATCAATTTAGAGCGGCTTGACGGCGTGACTGTCGCTTATGATTACGATGCCGCGCTCGCCGAACTCGACCGAGGCGTCGAAGGCTTACGAACGCTCGCCCGGTCTAACGATGACCAGCTTGTCGGCGTCGCAATGTCGCCGGCCGTCCTGCGCGACGGCAAGGTCAAGGTTCACCTCGTTTTCAGCGGCGCGTACATCGAGAGTATCGGTGCGACCCCCGAAAAGGACGACGCGCGAGCTCAGTCGGGTATGCAACAGGCCATTTATCTGATCGCCCACGAATGCGCGCACGTGCAAGTGACGACCGAGAAGGATAAAGCATTTCCCGGCAATATCCTCCAGAAGCAGGTCAGCTCCTACGAGGAGCAGATATTCACCCAGATCAACGAGGCCTGCTGGGACGAATATGCGGCCTGCCGCTTGAGCGCGCCGTTCGGCTCGGGGCACCTGGCTTATTACGAAGAAGGGTTGCGCGGCGTGGCAGGCGTCGCTCGACAGAAGGCCGCTGCCGCGCGCGACGGTTTCTGGAAACATCGTGATCTCAACCGGATCGTCGGAGAACTTGGAGCGCCGATTTCGGAGCCTCTCCGAATGGCGGCCTACACGTTTGGGCATATTGACGGCAGCAATGGCGAGGCGGAGATCAGCGAGGAGACCCGACAGGCGATCGATGAGGCCGGCTACACCGAGGCAATCGAGGAACTGGTCGCTCAGCTCCGGAAACTCTGGAATGAGCGCGGCGAATGGATGTTTCCGAGCGAGTTCGACGTACTCGGCGATGTCGCCCGCGGCCTATTCTACGAGGAAGGACTCCTGATCACCCCGAACGGCGAGGGGGCAAACATTCAGGTGTGGGACCCTGCGATGTACGACGGTCCCGTCGCAGCCTAACGACCGGAGAAATTCCGCTCGCCTCCGGCGAGGGAGAAACTTGTTCCTCGTTTGCTCGTCATGGCTCCATCCTATTTGGAAGTTGGAGCCTCCGGCAAACCCGGCGCGGTCTACTAAGCCCTGCTCGACCGCCTTAACGTGGTGGGCAGCATGTCGTCGATTTCCTTGTCGGAGAACATGAGCTCCTCGTTATCCTTCAAGGAATCCTGTGCCTTCTTGTAGGCCTTCCCGTCCGTGAAGGGTGCCGCCCGATAGATTTCATGAAGGTTGGCCTGCAGCTCGTCGCGCTGCGTCCGAAGGCCGTCAATTGGCACTGCCGAATTGAGCGCGTCGGTTATCAGGCTGAGGTAAGATTCTCGTACATTCCATATGTCGGACGCAGTTTCCCTGTGTCGCTGCGCGAGAGCACCGGGGTCTAGGTCTTTCTGATAGGCGTTATAGATCAGGCTGAGAATGGCAAGAACGACGGTCGCGTATTCCGCATATTGCAAAAGCCCCGTCTCCGCCCTGAATACGGTCGTCACCGCGCCGCCGGCGATGAGCGCGGACAGGATGATGTTGAACCACTTCGCATACCATTGATGGTCGGCAAGCCGCTCCGCCATCTTCTCGTGAATCTTATGGGTGTAGGCGCAACGGCCGTAACACTCGCGCACTTGGCTCTCGATTTGGTACCGCGGGTCAGATTGGGAAGGTTGTGCCAAAGACGGTCCTCCATTTCGCGCGGCGCTGTGCGGCCTTGTCGTCGGTCTGCATGTTGCAGGCTTCGACGGCGATATTGTAATCCGTGAGCGCCTTCAACCAGAACACCCCCGTCTTATAGACGTAGGAACCGCTCCCCGGCATACGCCAGTAAGTTTTCTCTCGGTCGAGGTCGTAGAGATACTTTAGAAAATCCCGCGCCATGTAGTCATGATAGCCGTAGGATTTATCCCGATACTCCCACGTCTCGATGAACTGGTAGGCGAGCGCGTCGATGAGGGCTCCGGTCATCGGAACGCTATTTTGGTCTTTCCACACCCTCATCATGCGGCAGAGGGCTTTGAGGTTGCCATTAACGGCCGTATTGCGGGTCTGGACGGCAGTCATCTCTGCCCGGGGATTGCACTGCCGCCAGGTACCTCCCCCGTTAGAATCGGCAAAAGTCCAGGAACCGTCCGTGTTGTTGAAATAGGGAAGGATTTCGAACGTGATCCCGTCCGTGAAGGAGATGACGACAACCTGGCCGTCGCTGCCGACCTTGCTGGAGCCGTAGGTTTTGAGGAGGGAGTTTTTCACGGCCTGAAGAAGCGCGGACTGACCGTTGCCGTGATACGCGCTGTATTTGACGTATTCCGCATAGGGGAGCTGGAAGCCGATATCTAGGTCGCTGATTCCGCGCGCGGCTGTGTCGCGACCGTAAGAGCCAACATAGAGACTGTGGGCGGAGCTGGAATCGGTGTTCCAGAAGTCTGTATTAAGGCGCGTGATGATACGCCTGTACCGTTGTCCAATCGAGCTGATCAGGTCGGTGCCGATATTATAGTTATTCCGGAAGTTGTAGAACTCGTCTGATACGCCCATCCCCATCCACCTAGCTGTAGCTTCGTCGGTAGATGGCAATTTTATGCTTTCAGCGCAATAGCGTCGGTGTGCGTTCAACGGGAATATTAAGCGGCCGACATGACCCTATGCTCGCGGGCTGCGGCGAGAGTTGATCTCATTTGCTGCCTTTGAGAAACCCATCACCTGGGACGCCGCCGAATTGTTTGGGTTTAGTTCAACGAAAAGGGCAATGTTTTCCAGCTGAAAACCGGCGAGCCTCGCTGGACGCTCGATCTTGTCCGCCAGTTGGCCCTTCAACACCCGCTTGCCGTCCAATGCCGGAACGAGCGCGGCATCAACATCCGCGATGATCGAGGAGATATTTCGGTGAACTCAGAAATACCGAGCTTCAACTTCGCCTGTGCGTTGGCTTTTAGACCGGCGACGCCGCCGAGGTTTGGTAAGTGATGTCAATTTTTTCATTATTGCTACCGACAATTGCCTGGATCTGTTTTGCCGTTGTGAGCGTCCGGCTTCGAGTTCGGCGAGAACCTCATCCACGTGCTCTGGGGAACTAGCCAAGTGGCCCATGGCGGTGGCGGACATGCGCGCTTCTACAAGCCGCGTCTTATGGTCCTTGAGAACGGTCGCTATCTTCATCAGGCTGAAAAGGTGCTGACGACTGTATCGCGACACCGAGATGGCCCATTTTCCGAACATTCGGTCGGGGATAAGAGCTGCAGCGATGTTCAGTTGATCGCCGAGATCGAAGGTTTCTTCCGTCGTTCTTCGGCCTAGCAGCATGATCTCGGCCTCACACTTTCTTATGGCTCTGAGCTCGGCAGACCCCAGCCCGAGTTCGGAATGGTCGAATGTCGGTACGTTCTTTCGCGGCGCTTTCTTCATCGTTGAACCTTCAGGCTTCGTCGAGCACCTCATGGCTAGCTTGCGGCCACAATCCTCATGCCGCCGGCTAGTTGCCGTGCGCTATGGCTATGGCGCCGCAACGGCGACGTCAAGCCGGCGCATGTAGCTAAGTCATTGTCAACAATATGCATTCTTCAGGTCCATCTGCTTGGACAATGTCAGGCTCTTCAGCAGCCGACTGTTGACACAGGATTCGAATCCTTGAGAGCCCCCGCCGCGTCAGGCTTCATAGGATTGGTCCGCGCGGGGGTGCCGGCGCAATACGCCGACGGATTCTTTGCCAATCGCGCACTTGAAGCCTATGCTCGCTGAATCGGCCGCCCCCTTCGGACGCAGCCGACAGTAAGAGGTACGTGCTCTTGCCCGTCAGGGAGAGAGCCATGCCCAAATCCCTTCTTCGCAACCATGTATTGAAAACCCTCTCCTCAGAGGATTTCGCGCGATTGCAGCCATCAATGCATCACGTCGAACTGGGCATCAAAGCCCAGCTTGAGGTCTCATATCAGCCGATCGAGCGTGTGTATTTTCCAGAGACGGGCATCGCGTCGGTGGTCGCCACGATGACCGGTGGTCGGCAAAGCGAAGCCGGCATCGTCGGCCGCGACGGCATGACAGGGGTTGCCGTCCTGCTCGGCCAGGACAAGTCTCCCAATGAAACCTATATCCAGGTTGCAGGTAATGGCTGGATCCTCCCGGTTGAAGCTCTTCGCTCGGCGATTGCGGCAAGCCAGTCCCTTCGCGAGTCACTGCTTCGCTATGCCCACGCGTTCCTTATGCACTCGTCCCGGACGGCACTGGTCAACGGCCATTCGAAAATCGAGGAGCGGTTGGCCCGCTGGTTGTTGATGGTGCAAGACCGTGTCGAAGGGAATAGGATTTACCTGACGCATGAATTCCCGGCCACCATGCTTGGCGCCCGACGCCCCGGTGTCACCACCGCCCTGCAAATGCTTGAATATCGAGGGCTGGTTCACGCCAGGCGCGGCGAGATCACAATTGTCGACCGCGTTGGAATGAAGCAACTCACCCATGGTGCTTACGGCGAGGAGGAGCAAAGTCATTTCGGTCTGGCATCCGCCTGATTGTCCGGGATCGGACAAACCCTTGAAGGCCACCGAATTCCTGCTGTAAATCGTGTTGGTCAGGATTTCAGGGAGGAATTCTCGATGACCAACACTTTCCACACCGTTACGGTTGAAAGGGCCGCCGAAGCCTATGTTCTGTCCAGAGGCAGGTCCAACTTCCTCTCGATCGCACAGGCAATCCGCGCCATCCGAACACTCATGCCAGCATGCAGGGCTACCGACCGCGAGTTGGAGGAGTTGCTGGCAGCGGCATCCATCATTCACGGTGTGCCCGTAGCTTTCGATGCAAAAACAGCCGATGGCGTAGAACCACGGCTCCATTCGTAGGCCACATATGCCCGCGCTCGCGCTGGGGCCTACCTTGTCGGACGTTCGCCAAGCGATTGTCCGGCACTTGATCGGCAATGTCGGCAGGCCGTGCATTTCGATATCCGAGGTTAGCCACGCTGTAAGGGGAACATTTCCGCTTTGCGAACTCACGGATTGGGAACTTGGCGATCTCATTGCGCGAAGCGCGATCGACGCGGGATTTGCGATTGAGTTCGATGCGGCGGATCCCTAGGACGCCTGTCGAGGCTCAATAGCGGAACAGCCACTTTAGCCATGTGGCTCCCAATCACGGACGGTCAGGTTGCAGTCCGATGATGCCCGTCAGCAATGCGCCAAACCGAAGACTCGGCTTATGCCTACTCTCCGCGTCGTAGAGGTGAAAGCCCTCTACCTCTATTAGCACATCGTCCGATTGACTCGCCTGCGCGATATAAGTGGGCGTAAATCTTGTGACCACCGGCTTCGACGAGGAAATCGCTAGGTTGCTGATCTCTACGTTGAGGTCCTGGACTGTCTGCAGGCCTTCCTGAACATCGCCGTGAATCCATCGCTGGTTCTGGTTCACTAGGACACGCAGATCATCAAAGGCTTTCCGTTGCTGCGCGTCGAGCTGACCAAACGTCTTGTCGAGAGAATCGGCGAATTGAGCGACAAGGTCGCTGATTAGGGCCTGGGAAGAGAGGCGCGGGCCGTCTCTCCTCGGCAAGCCGCCGCAGGCGGGTTCCCTCATTCTTTGCTTTGCTTTGCTTTGTGTTGGTCGCCGCCGAATGGGCACTAGTGACCCCTGGGCCTCAACTTGGCAGGGTGTGGTTCTCAATCAGCAGCTAGAATAATTTTGTCTCACCAATATTATCTGTGGAAAGTCTAGTTGTACCATTTCATCTTCGTAGCAGGCGTGATCCCTGTGGAGGTGGGAAGATGGGGGAAATCATGAAAGTTTTCGTTCGGGGCTCGCTAGGAGTTTGCGTTGCTCTTTCGAGTTGCGCCAGCGTTCCGAAGTTGCCAACCGAAGTCGGTCTACTTCGCATCTCAGACATTGTCGACAACATCCGGTGCGACCTGAAAGACGGACGCGACGGGCGGCCCAAGGCAAAGCCTCCAATCGGGCCTGCTACCTTCCTGACCGACAAGGGAAAGTGGAATGCGGCAGTTGAACTGTCGCTGAATGTCGTAGCGACGGGCGGCGGAGACGGCAGTGCCGGAAACGAGGTACCCTACATTCCGCAGACAGGCACGTTTGCATTGGCGACAAACGCCACCGGAACCGCAGACAGGATGGTGGGCTACAAGTTCACCATAGGCTTGGGTCAAAAGGACGATATCAAGTGCGACACACCAACCGTCAACGAAAGGCGCGCGCACGGTTCTCGGCTTACCGGAAACCTGGGAATCGCGAACTGGCTTGCACAGGTCCAGGATTCTTACGCGGATACAAAGACGCCGCCAGATTCAGTTTCGTACGTGATGGGTTTTACGCTGGACGAAGGCGCGTCGGCGAGCGTGAAGATCATCACGATACCATTCGACACAGGGCAGGCCAGCCTGGGCATCGGCTGGAAAACTACGTGGAAGGACGTCAATAGAATCTCTATCGTGTTCGCTCCCAAGCCCGAAGAGAAGCCTAAAGCCGCGCCGGCGCCCGCGCGCGCGACCAAGCTGCCTGAAGGCCAGCACGAGAAGAATCCTCCTGCTCCGCCGCCGGTCGATCCTGCTGCCAAGGAGAAACTGCTAAACGACCTGAACTTGCTTCTGCTCCAGAAAAGCTTGGGTCAATAAGTGGGGCATTCGGGCTGAGGAACTGCAAAATTTACCCTCTAAGCTGCCGGTCCGCCGATTTGGGCACCGACCGGTGTCGGGCCGGCGTCCCACATTGGGCCGCATGGCTCGCAGTATCTGCAATAAGCCAAAGGATGAGAAACCCTCAGGTAGTTCCTATATCGGGATCACGAAGCGGTGCAGTCAGCGAGCAGGGGAAGGCGGCAATTCGTGCTTCTGCGGCGGTATGTTTCAAGGTAAGTAACGCTTGTACCTCAATTCCTTAGGGGGCGGGTTCTCGCGATCACACGCACATTTGCAGAGGAAACGATGGCTAAAGACGATCATCCGAAATTTTCCATCAATATCGATGGCGTACATTTTGAGGCGGCCAGTGAAAGCATGACCGGGGCTGAACTGAAACAGCTTGCCGGAAAAGATCAGCAATATCAGTTGTTCCTTGAGGGGCACGGCCATGACGCCGACCGGCAGATCGGCGACGGCGAGGGAGTCGCGCTGAAGAACGGCATGCACTTCTATACGGTTCCGCCTGCGACGTTTGGCTGATGTCCATCCTCGCCCGTCATTTCGAAGACTTCAATAAAAGATACCCCAATGCGACCCTTGAGGAGCAAGCGGGTGGGACGGCGGTCGTCAGTTTGCCGGCGGTGCGCCTTCCACCGGGGTGGAACAAGGCCGCGGTCGATGTGAAGTTCGTGGTTCCCGGCGGATATCCGCAGGCGGCACCTGACTGTTTTTGGACGGAGCCGGCTCTCGCGCTCGCTCACGGTGGAGCTCCGCAAAATACCGGCCAGCAGGCTACTCCAGGAATACCGTCAGAGTGGCTCTGGTTTTCCTGGCATCCTTCCACGTGGCAACCCAACAGCGATAACCTGCACACCTATTTGAACGTGATCCGGCGGCGACTCGGCGAGGCCAAATGAATCGGCTGGTCTTTGCCGCAGGCGGGTGGTCGGCGCTTCGCGACGACCTTCTTGCGCATTCCCCGATTGAGACAGCGGCTGCGCTGATCGTCGCGGGTGGCCGCTTCGATGGCGGCATGCGACTGGTTGTCCGGGACGTCATCCTCCCCGGCCCGGACGACTATATGACCCGTAGTTCGGTCGAGGCGACTTTGACGCCCGCGTTTCTTGCCAGTGTGCTCAAACGGGGGCGCCAGGACCGTGTCGGCGTTATTCTGGCTCATTCGCATCCGATGCAAGAGGAACTCGCCTTCTCGCGGGTCGACGATGCGTCGCAGAAGATTTTGGCGCCCGTCCAGCATTTTCGATGCCCATCCGGGCCGCATGGTTTCCTCGTCGCCGGGCCGACAGGGTTCCGGGGAAGATTATTTGATGCCGAGGGGGAAACCCTATTTACGATCGACCGCATCCAAGAAGTCGACCGCGATGTCCGCACATACGAAAGGGAATCCGGTATTCGCAATCAGGCGCCCCTGTCGGACGTGTTCGACCGCAATGTTCGGGCCTTCGGCCTTGAGGGTCAACGGATACTCAACGGCCTTACTGTCGCCATCGTCGGCGTCGGCGGCACCGGATCCGTGGTGGTTGAAGAACTCGCGCGGCTGGGTGTTGGCCGCTTCCTCCTGATAGACCCGGAGGAGGTGGAACCGACCAATCTCAACCGTCTGCTCGGAGCCACGCCGGGCGATGTTGGCCAGCCGAAGGTCTTGATAGCGCGCGCTGCCGTGCAACGTGCGCAAGGCGAGATGGCCGTTGAGGCGATCGCAGATACGGTCATAGATGAACCCGTAGCAAGAGCTTTGCTCGATAGCGATTTCGTGATGTGCTGCACAGACTCCCATGGCAGCCGGGCTGTCCTGAACCAAATGGCCTACCAGTATCGCCTTCCTATGATCGATGTCGGCGTACGTATCGACGCCCGCGATGAGATCGTCACGGCAATGTCGACTCGCGTGCAGATGCTCGCCGAGCCGCTCGCCTGCCTCAACTGCCATCCTCTTCTCAATCCCGTTTCCGTGCGCCGCGACCTTCTGACTGACGTTCGGTCTGATCCGTATTTTGTCGGCCATTTTGAACCGCAACCGGCCGTAATCTCTCTCAATGCCGCAACGTCTTCGATGGCTGTCTCAATGTTCCTATCGGCGGTCACCGGCTTTCCTGGCTCGGCACGCCACCTAGTCGGACGACCCATCGATGGGTCGGTGCGGCCCGTCAGTTCGGTACCGGACCCGAACTGCATCGTTTGTTCCCGGGGCAACGCGCTGGCCAAAGGAGATGGTTGGCCCATGATCTGGCGTCGTCATGAAGGCTGAGGAGCGCACAATGGTCCTGGTCGATGGCGGAACGGTCGACAGGCGGCCCTTTGACAGCCGACAACTCGCGCTCAAGAAGCTACAATCGCCCGCGGATCTTACCGACGGCAGCGCCCGTGCATTAATCGTGCTCGCCGGTGCGTTATCGTCGCAGACGGATCGACAAGATCTTGTTAAGCGCTTGCGTCTTCTCGCCGCTCCTGCCGCAGCGCGGGGCGTTTTCATCGTTGTCGTGGCGAAGTCGGGCGACGAGGCGAGCGCAATGGCTGTCGCGAGGTCAGGTGCAGGTCAGCTGGCGCAGTGGGCCCAGCCTCCCGGAGTCGTGTTGCAGCAACTGGTCGTGCTCGCGGATTCTCATGGGGATCGGATCGCGGAACTCTGTGCTCGCTGCCGTTGCGGGCCGTCGAGCAATGACAGTCTTGCGATCCGCAGCAAGAACGGTGCCCCGCTACTAGAACCATTGTCGCTCGAGCTCGAGTTGCTATTCCGACGTGCTTTTCACGACTACCCGGCGATACACATTTCTAAGGAGAATGGCGGCAAATCCTCAGCGTCCGTGTGGAAGGTCGAAACACAGGGTCTGGAGCAGCACACGCCATTCATCGTCAAATCGGGCGGCGCAGCGGAGATGGAGGAGCATATCAAGACCTACAGGGATGTCGTCGCCGACCGAATTCCCTTTCGAGGATGCGCCCCTTTATGCCTGGAGCGATGCGTGTTGGGGGCCAGTTCACAGTTGGCTGTGTCCCGCTTCGTCGAACACGCTGTGCGCCTAGACTATGTCGTGCCGGAAAGGGACGTCAACGCCGTCGTCCAGGCAATCTATCAAACAGTGTTGGGCCGGTGGCGAGACCGGCCCGAAAAGAAGAAGCTCGATTTGCTTCCGGAGTTCCTGCCCGTGATAAGGCAGGAGCAATACCTGAAGGGGCTCGAACGCACCTACAAAGACCTCAGCCATGCCGGTTACGGAGGCCCTTCGCCGCATGATTTGTTTGACCGCCTCGCCAACTTGCCGGTAGAGGACCACTTGATGTGCCGGGCCCATGACGATCTCAATCTGCGCAACGTGTTCGTATGCGGCCAGGACGCCGAGGCGGTTCTGATCGATTTCACACGAGCGGCCAAGCGCCCGCTTTCGCACGACGTTGCGCGCTTGGAGTTGGGCCTTGGCTTCGATCCCGACCTGCAGGCAACTCAACGGATTCCGACCGATGTGCTCGAAGATTTCTATAGCGGTAACCTGTTCGCTGTCTCGCTCGAACATCTTCTCAAGGGCAAGGCCGCATCCCATCGGCTCAATGCGATCACGGCCTTGCGCTCGACAATCCTCGATGAGGGGCAGGTCCACTCCGTCGACCTGCGACGGGAATATACAATAGCGATCTGCGTAGGGCTGCTTTATTATGCGAAAGCCAAGAACGGGGACGCCAGCACTGCCTACCAGTGCGCCGGCAACCTTCTCGAACGTGTAACAAACCCCTCGCTTTGGTAAGGGTCTGGAGTTCCATTGTTGCTCAGGAAATCGTACGCGGTCCATTTCAAAGGCTCGGTTGAACGCCAGTCTGAGGCCATCAACTTGGTCGAACGGCCGGGCGACGTCGTGCTGGTGGAACGTGGCGTCCCGCGTGCCTTCGTAATGAAGTGCCCTGATGGTTGCGGAGACGTGTTAACAGTCAATCTCGATCGTCGTGCCGGGCCTGCTTGGCGTTTCTACCGGCGCGAAGATGGCTTGACTTTGTTCCCCTCGGTCTGGAGGGACACCGGCTGCGGCGCCCATTTCATCGTCTGGGACGACACTATACACTGGACCAACGACAAATGGTCTCTTCGGCGCAATCCATCCCTTGAAGCCGTCGTGGAAGCTGTCCTGACCAACGAGTTGGTGAGCTTCGTCGACATAGCTGCAGTGCTCGACGAAGTGCCTTGGTCGGTTCTTGATGCGTGCCGGTCGCTTGTGGATGCTGGCAAAGCGATCGAAGAAACCAAGCAGAGGCAGGCAAGCTTCCGGCGGGCACCCGCGACGGCAGGCTGACGGACCATGGCCGACCAAGAGCCGACTGCTGTCGAAGATAAAAAGCCTGTGCAGGTGGCGCCCAAGCGCCGGGAAGCCGCTGAGACCGAGAGCAACGGCCACGCGGAGAGCACTGTATCAGAAGGGTTCATCACGGTCGCCGACCTGGCGCGCGGCCTCTACGACCATGAGGGGCACGAATCCTTGCGAGACCGTGGGCGGCGGCGGTATCACCCGTTTGCCTATGATTTCGACTCCACTCCGTTGAGTCTCGACGATCCGAGCGAGCACTGGGAGGAGAAAGTGAAGGCGCTCCATATCGAGAACCGCAACAAGGCGATTAAGAGGCTCAAGGCTGAGTACGGCGAACGCCGCCATGCGCAAGTGATCCAGGACACTAAGGACCTTGGCGCAAAGGCGTTCTCCATCGTCAGTTATCATAACCTGATGCATGAACAGGCGCGCCGCGCCTTTGTATCAGGGCTCTACTTCCCAGCCTTGGTCGCTGCGTGCGCCCTCGGCGAGCGCATCCTGAACCACCTCATCCTGGACCTTCGGGATTACTACAAAGCGTCGCCGCACTACCGCCGTGTCTATCGCAGCGAGTCTTTCGATGACTGGCGGTTCGCCGTACGCGTGCTGGAAGACTGGGGCGTGCTCTTGCCTGATGTGGGGATAGCTTTCATGGAGCTCGCGACGCTGCGCAACCGCTCGGTCCACTTTAATCCCGCGACCTACTCCACAATGCGGGAGGACGCTCTATCGGCATTGATAACGCTCGGCCGCATCATCCAACTGCAGTTTGGCGGGTTCGGCCGGCAACCATGGTTTATCGAAAACACGCCCGGCGCGCAGTTCATCAAGCGGACATACGAGGACGTTCCCTTCGTAAGGAGTTATATCGTGCCCTTGAGCGGATTTGTCGGCGTAGAGTACGGCATGGACCTCACGGAACAGGGTTGGCGTCATCTCGACTACCATGACTATGGCCCGGGTGATGTCGACGACTCCGAGTATGCGTGTCTCTACCGTGAGCGGGATCACAACAAAGTGGTTACGCGCGAGATGGTGGAGCGCGCTGCACGGGCGCAGACAACGGCCGCGGCCGAGGAAGGGGCGTAAAGCGCTCGTCCCGAAGGCTGCCGCGCCCGAGGTATAATCTCCACAGTGTCGGTTCCGCCGCGATTTGGCGCCTCGGAGTGGAGCCCGAAATCGCTGCGAATGCGCAGCGAAGCGAATTGATATTATTATGGGCAATGACCGTTATCGGGGTTTCGCTATTTACGAGCGGCCGAAAGGGCGTCGGTTCCTTATAGGCAGCTTTCTATCCAATCGCGGCCGAAACCGGACGGACCGCAGTCGGCCTAATACAAGTCATTCGCTCGTGCCTCCGCGATGACATTTCTTGGCGCCCCCAATCTTCTAAGCCTGCAACGTTCACTGCATCGCACGGGCGCGTATATTGGGTATCTTCAATATTCTGAAACGTCACGCCATCCTGCTTCCGTTTAACAAAACTCGGAGGCTGCGCCCATGACACCGACGAAGCTCCTTGTCGGTCAGATAGTCGTTGTGTTCGCCATCGTCATTCTCGGCGTATGGACAGCGACTCAATGGTGCGCCCAAACTTTAGATTATCAGCCGCAACTCGGACCCCCATGGTTTGTCGCAGCCGGATGGCCGATCTACAAGCCGTGGCAACTGTTCGAGTGGTGGTTCCATTTCGACGCATACGCGCCCGAGGTCTTCGACACGGCCGGGATGCTCGCGGCCACCACAGGCTTCATGGGCTGCGCGGCCGCCATCGCTGGCTCCCTCTGGCGTGCGCGGCAGAGGGGGCTGGTCACCACCTATGGTTCCTCACGATGGGCCGCGGTTCGGGAAATCGAGAAGGCAGGCCTGTTTCAGCCGACCGGCGTTTTCCTTGGCAAACTGAAGGATCACTATCTGCGCCATGACGGGCCGGAACACGTCATGGCCTTTGCGCCGACACGTTCGGGCAAGGGCGTCGGATTGGTCGTTCCAACTCTTCTTTCCTGGACCGGCTCGGCCGTCATTCACGACATCAAGGGCGAGAACTGGCAGCTGACCTCCGGCTGGCGGTCGATGTTCTCGTACTCCCTTTTGTTCAACCCGACTGATCCAAGGTCGGCGCGGTACAACCCGCTGCTGGAAGTGCGCAGGGGCTCAGATGAGGTCCGCGACGTTCAGAACATCGCGGACATTCTCGTCGATCCGGAAGGCGCGCTGGAGCGGCGGAATCATTGGGAGAAGACTAGTCATTCACTCTTGGTCGGGGCCATCTTGCACGTGCTCTACGCGGAAGAAGAAAAGACGCTCGCCCGCGTCGCCACTTTCCTGTCGGATCCGCAACGCTCGTTTGCCACGACACTGCTGCGGATGATGACCACCAACCACCTCGGCACGGCGGACAAACCTCGGGTCCATCCCGTCGTGGCCTCGGCGGCTCGCGAGGTGCTTAACAAATCAGAGAACGAGCGTTCTGGCGTTCTCTCGACCGCAATGTCGTTTCTCGGGCTCTATCGTGATCCGACGGTTGCCTCGGCAACATCGGCCTGCGACTGGCGCATTGCCGACCTCATGGATGCGGAACGACCGATGTCGCTCTATCTAGTGGTGCCGCCATCGGATATCTCGCGCACCAAGCCACTGGTGCGACTGGTGCTCAATCAGATCGGCAGGCGACTGACGGAGCGGCTGGAAGGTGACCCGAAGAAGAGCCGCAAGTACCAACTGCTAATGATGCTGGACGAATTTCCGGCTCTTGGCCGCCTCGACTTCTTCGAGACCGCGCTCGCCTTCATGGCGGGTTACGGCATCCGCGCCTATCTGATCGCGCAATCCTTGAACCAGATCTCCAAAGCCTATGGCGAGAACAACGCCATTCTCGACAATTGCCATGTGCGCATTGCCTTTTCCTCCAACGACGAGCGCACGGCCAAACGCATCTCGGATGCGCTCGGTACGGCGACGGAACTCAGGTCCATGCGCAACTACGCCGGCCACCGGCTGGCGCCCTGGCTCTCGCACGTCATGGTCAGTCGCCAGGAGACCGCTCGCCCGCTGCTGACGCCTGGCGAGGTGCTGCAGTTGCCGCAAGCTGACGAATTAATCCTTGTTTCGGGGTTGCCGCCGATCCGCGCCCAGAAGTTGCGTTATTATCAGGATCCGAATTTCACCGAACGGGTGCTGCCGGCGCCGGTGTTGCGCGACGGTCTGTACGCGGACTGTCCTGCGTCGCGCCCCGACGATTGGAGCGGACTAGTCCGCAGTGTTGACCGCCGTCTCGCTGCCGATGACGAAAACGCCGGCGAGGCAATCGAAGAAGAGGGCGGCGTGCAACAGCAGCGTCATCCAGGCCTGCCTGAAGAACACGTCGTCGTTTCTCAGGAGCCTGATCAAGACGACCTCTTCAATCTGGCGGACGATGACGCCGAGGCACTCGCAGACAAGCGCGTCATGGACCGGGTTTCCACCGCAGCCAGCGCCTACGGTATCAACGAGGGAAGGGGCGACGACAAGGACATCATCCCCGGCTTCTAAGCGCTTTCGCAGCTCAGGCGTAGCTCAGCGTAGATAACGCCCATAAGCGATTTTGCGGATCTCGACGATGTTCGTTGCCGCCGCCGGCGCATCAGGCCGGCCAGTCGGAACGAGCCCCATGAAGCCGCATCGCATTCGCCACCAGTTTCTGCTCGAACCCGCGTTAAGCGCGAAGCTGGAAACCCTCAGTAGCAACCCGTCGACCACAAAATCGGCGATCGTCGCGAAAGCGGTCGAGGCCTTCATCGAACGGCGTGGTGAAAACGAGCTCGACCAGCGCTACGGCAAGCGGCTGGACCGTCTTTCCCGCGATCTCGACCATGTCAGGCGCGACGCCGAAATAACTCTGGAGAGCCTGGCGCTCTTAATCCGCTTTTCAATCACGCTTCATGCGCACACGCCAATTCCGGATCGGGCGACACAGGCGATCGCCCAAGAGCGCTTTGACAAATTCGTCGAGCAGGTCGGTCGCCAGATAGCCTCCGGGAAGCGCTCGCTTGGTTACGGCAATGGCAACGGAGGCGAAGGATGAACTCTCATCCCGCAGCGGACCACCGCCGCCGAGCCATGCTGCGCACAGCCATGGGCGCCGCGATCACCGAGGCCCTTGCCGATCCGACCGTCATCGAGGTGATGGTCAACCCCGACGGCGCGCTGAGGCTCGACCGGTTGGGAGAAGGCCGGGTCGATACAGGCGTGCATATGCATCCTGCCGAGGCGGAACGCATCATCCGGCTCGTCGCCTCCCATGTACGCGCCGAGGCGCATGCAGATAGTCCGATTGTCAGTGCCGAATTGCCATCAGGCGAGCGCTTCGAGGGTCTGCTACCGCCGGTCGTGCTGGCGCCATGCTTCGCCATCCGCAAACCGGCGGCAAAACTCTACACGCTGGCCAACTACGTCGCCGATCGCGTCATGCTCCCGCTGCAGGCTGATGCCCTGAGGAAGGCAGTGCGCGAGCGGCGCAACATCCTGGTCGCCGGCGGCACATCGTCGGGCAAAACGACACTTACCAATGCTCTACTGGCAGAAGTCGCCGAATGCGATGAGCGGGTGATCCTGATTGAGGACACCCGCGAGCTGCAATGCGCGGCCAAGGACTGCGTTGCCATGAGGACGAGGCGGGGCTCCATCACACTCGCCGATCTCGTACGCTCGACCTTACGGCTGAGGCCCGACCGCATCATCGTCGGCGAAGTCAGAGGCGCGGAAGCGCTCGATTTGCTGAAGGCATGGAACACCGGACATCCCGGCGGCATTGCCACGGTTCACGCCAATTCGGCACGCTCCGCACTCTATCGTATTGAGCAGCTCGCCCAGGAAGCCGTTGTCACCGTTCCCCGCCGGCTGATCGCCGATGCCGTCGACTTGGTCATCTTTATTGCCGGAAGAGGACCCGCGCGCCGCGTTGACGCGATCGCCGAGGTCACGGGTCTCGACGGCAGCGGCGATTACGCCGTCACCCCGCTCACACTTCCGCAACTCCAGCAGCTCTGAAAGGTCACCTCATGCGCAAGAAGCTTCGCTTTCTTTCGTTCGCCGCCGTCGCGCTTCTTCTCACGGCCCAGGCCCACGCTGCCGGCTCCGGCATGCCGTGGGAACAGCCGCTGCAGCAGATTCTGGAATCGGTGCAGGGGCCGGTCGCCAAGATCCTCGCGGTGATCATCATCATCACCACCGGTCTGACCCTTGCCTTCGGCGACACGGCGGGCGGTTTCCGCCGGCTGATCCAGATCGTTTTCGGCCTGTCGATCGCCTTCGCGGCCTCGAGCTTCTTTCTTTCCTTCTTCTCCTTTGGCGGCGGGGCAGTCGTCTGATGAGCACCGAAGAGCAGCATATCGAAGGCTTCGAGGTTCTGGTCCATCGGGCGCTCACCGAGCCGATCCTGCTCGGCGGCGCGCCGCGGGCGGTGGCGATCCTCAATGGCACGGTGGCCGCGGCCATCGGCCTAGGCCTGCAGCAGTGGATTGCCGGTCTGATCCTCTGGATCGCCGGCCACACGCTCGCGGTCTTTGCCGCACGGCGTGATCCGGATTTTGCCAGCGTGCTTGTCCGTCATCTTCGTCAAAAGGGCTGGCTTGCATGCTGAAGCTTTCCGAATACCGCGGCAAAGCCGACCGGCTTGCCGACCATCTGCCCTGGGCAGCACTCGTCGCGCCCGGCATCGTGCTCAACAAGGATGGCAGCTTCCAACGGACATTGCGGTTTCGTGGCCCCGACCTTGAAAGCGCGACGGAGGCCGAACTCATCGGCATATGCGCGCGGGCAAACAATGCGCTGAGAAGGCTCGGCTCTGGCTGGGCATTATTCTTCGAGGCCGAGCGCATCGAAGCGCTGGGCTATGCGAGCTCGGCCCTTCCCGATGCTGCCTCATGGCTGATCGATGAGGAACGGCGCGCGGCCTTCGAGGGCAAGGGCGCGCATTTCGAGAGCATCTATCATCTGACCTTGGTCTTCATGCCTGGGCCCGATGGCCAAGCGCGCGCGGAAAGTGCTCTCGTCGACTCGCATGACTTGGGAGGGGAAAGAGACTGGCGCCAGGAGCTTGCCCGGTTCCGAGACGAGACTGACCGCGTTCTCGATCTTCTTTCGGGCTTCGTGCCCGAGGTGCGCGCGCTCGACGATGCCGAGACCCTGACGTACCTGCACGGCACGATCTCGACCCGCCGTCATCCCGTTGCCGTGCCGGAAACGCCAATGTATCTCGACGGCGTCCTGGTTGACGAGCCGCTGACCGGCGGCCTAGAGCCGATGCTGGGCGAGCAGCATCTGCGCACGCTCACAGTTCTCGGCTTTCCGAACGTCACCCGGCCAGGAATCCTTGATCCGCTCAATAACCAGGATTTCGCCTATCGCTGGGTGACGCGCTTCATTCCACTCGACAAGGCGGAAGCCACGAAGACGCTGACTCGGCTCCGCCGGCAGTGGTTTGCCAAGCGCAAATCGATCGCGGCTATTCTGCGCGAGGTGGTGACCAACGAACCGGTGCCTCTCGTCGACAGCGACGCCGACAACAAGGCGCTCGATGCCGATGCAGCACTGCAGGCATTGGGCGGCGATCATGTCGGCTTCGGCTATCTCACCACAACGGTGACGGTGTGGGATCAGAACCGTAAAGCCGCCGCGGAAAAGCTTCGCGCCGTCGAGCGGATCGTCAACGGGCTCGGCTTCACCACCATTCGCGAAAGCATCAATGCCGTCGAAGCGTGGCTTGGTTCATTGCCGGGTCATGTCTACGCCAACGTTCGCCAGCCGCTCGTTCACACGCTTAACCTTGCCCATCTCATGCCGCTGTCGTCCGTGTGGGCAGGTCCAGCGGAGAACGAGCACCTTGCCGAGGTCACCGGCGATCACGCTCCGCCGCTTCTTTTCGCCGAAACCAGCGGCTCGACGCCGTTTCGGCTTTCGACCCATATCGGCGATGTCGGCCACATGCTGATTGTCGGGCCGACCGGTGCCGGCAAGTCGGTTCTGCTTGCCCTGATCGCTTTGCAGTTCCGGCGCTACGTTGGCGCGCAAATCTATGTCTTCGACAAAGGCAATTCGGCCCGCGCCTCCGCGCTTGCCATGGGCGGCGACCACCATGCGTTGGGTGCGAATGGTGGGCTTGCTTTCCAGCCGCTGCGCCACATCGACGACCCGGCCACACAGAGCTGGGCGGCCGAATGGATCGCCGGCCTCATTGCCCACGAGAATGTCACCGTCACCCCGGAGGTGAAGGAGGCAATCTGGTCGGCGCTCACCAGCCTCGCCACCGCGCCGGCGCAGGAACGCACGCTGACTGGCCTGTCGGTCCTGCTTCACTCCAATGCGCTCAAATCGGCGTTGATGCCCTACACGCTCGACGGTCCATTCGGCCGCCTGCTCGATGCCGATGACGACCGGCTGGCCATCTCGGATGTGCAGTGTTTCGAAACCCAGGAGCTGATGCACAGCCAAGGCGCTGTGCTGCCTGTGCTTACCTATCTGTTCCATCGTCTTGAGGAGAGGTTCGACGGGCGGCCGACGCTGCTCATGCTCGACGAGGCCTGGGTCTATCTCGACAACCCGCTCTTTGCCGCCCGCATCCGCGAATGGCTCAAGGTGCTGCGTAAGAAAAACGTCTCCGTCATCTTCGCGACGCAGTCGCTTGCCGACATCGCCGGCTCTTCTATCGCACCCGTAATCATCGAGAGCTGCCCGCAGCGCATTTTTCTCCCCAATGACCGTGCGGTGGAGCCGCAGGCACGGGCAGCCTATGAGCGCTTCGGTCTTAATGAGCGACAGATCGAATTGGTCGCCCGCGCCACGCCGAAGCGCCACTACTATCTGCAGTCGCGCCGCGGCAATCGCCTCTTCGAGCTCGGGCTAGGCCCGATCGCTCTTGCGCTTTGCGGCGCCTCCGACCCGGCCGCGCAGACCCTGATCGACAATATTCTTTCCGAAGAAGGGCAGGGCAGCTTTGCCGCCCGTTTCTTCAGTGCGCGCGGCCTGGATTGGGCTGCCGAGCTTCTCCAGCAATTTCCTCAACCTAACAAGGAGCAATCGTCATGATCGGACGCCGCCTTTTTACTAGCCTGGTCACCGTTTCCCTGATCGCCAAACCGATGGCTGACTACGTCCAGCCGGCCTATGCGCTCATCGTGTTTGACCCGTCCAACTATACGCAGAATGTGCTGTCGGCAGCACGCGCATTGGAGCAGATCAACAACCAAATCCAGTCGCTTCAGAACCAGGCGACCATGCTGCAGAACATGGCGCGCAACCTTCAGCGCCTGGATTTCTCTTCCGTGGGCCAGCTTACCGGCTCGCTCGAACGGATTGACGGTCTGATGACCCAGGCGAGCGGCCTGAGCTTCGATCTCGACAAGCTGCAGGACCAGTGGCGCCAGCAATATCCGGAAAGCTACGACGCCACCATCAAGGTCAGCGATGTGGCGAGCGCCGCGCGCGAGCGCTGGCAGAGCGCCATGCAGGCGTTCCGCCAGACCATGAGCGCGCAGTCGCAGATCGTCGAGAACGTGCAGGCCGATGGCGACCTGCTTACCGATCTCGTCAATCGCAGTCAGGGCGCGGCAGGTGCCCTCGAGGCAAGCCAGGCTACCAATCAGCTGATCGCGCTTTCGACCAAGCAGCAGATGCAGATCCAGACGCTGCTTGCGACCCAGTTCCGGGCCGAAGCCGAGGATGCGGCGCGCAAGGCGCAGTCTGAGGAAGCCGCTCGCGAGACGACGAAGCGTTTCCTGGGCACCGGCACGGCTTATCCCGGCAACTGAGCGGCAGTTCTTAAAGACAACGAGGAAGGCGGCGACATGAACGACCTCGGAGTCATCGATCGCTTCATGGAGACCTTTACCCGCTACATTGACAGTGGGTTCGGTCTGCTTTCGGGCGACGTCGCCTTTCTCACCACCATTCTGATCGGCATCGACATCACGCTCGCGGGCTTGGTCTGGGCGTTCGGCGGCGAGCCCAACATTCTTGGCCGGCTTATTCGCAAAGTGCTCTATGTCGGCGCCTTCGCCTTCGTCCTGAACAATTTCAAGAACCTCGCCGACATAATTTACCGCTCCTTTGCCGGTCTCGGCATCAACGCATCGGCCGGCAACCTGTCCGCCGACAGTCTCCTGCGGCCAGGCCGCATTGCCGCGGCCGGCTTCGAGGGCGCCTGGCCGCTCCTCAATCAAGCGAGCCAGCTAGTAGGCTTCCCCGAGATCTTCGGTAACGCGCTCACCATCTTCGTGCTGCTTCTGGCCTGGTTCCTGGTCCTCATCGCCTTCTTCATTCTTTCCATCCAGCTCTTCATCACCATCCTCGAGTTCAAGCTCACCACGCTGGCCGGCTTCGTCCTGGTGCCCTTCGCGCTCTGGAACCGCTCGGCGTTTCTGGCCGAGCGCGTGCTCGGCAATGTGATTTCGTCGGGCATCAAGGTGATGGTGCTTGCCGTCATCGTCGGCATCGGCTCCACGCTCTTTGGCGAGTTCGCTTCCGCCCTGCAGGGCCAGGAGCCGGACCTGGCGGCGGCCATGTCTCAGGTGCTGGGTGCGCTGGCGCTGCTTGGGCTCGGCATTTTCGGCCCCGGGATTGCCTCGGGTCTTGTTTCCGGCGCGCCGCAGCTTGGCGCCGGCGCGGCACTTGGAACAACGGCGGCCGCAGCTGGATCAACGCTCGTTTCCGGAGGCGCTGCGTTTGCCGGCGCGCGCATGGCAACAGGCGGCGGCCTCGCCGCAGTCCGTGCCGGCGCCGCCATGGGGTCCGCTGCCACCGTCGCTTGGCAAACGGGGCGCGCGACATCGCCCGAGTCCGGGCTGTCCGGGGTAGCTGCTGGGCTGCAGGGGGTTGCGAGTGCCGCTAGCGGCGCCGCGATGCGGGGAATGCGATCCGCAGCAGAACCATTCCGCCGTAGTGCCGACGCCAGTCGCGATGCCGGCTGGACCGCGACCGGCGGCATGCCGACCAGCTCGATGAGCGGAAGCTCTCCAGTTATAGCTCCCGCGGCCGCGCCTGCCTGGGCAAGGCGTCTGCGTTCCGAACAGACCGCACGCGCCCATCGCAATGCTGCCACGCAGGCGGTGCGCGATGGAGATCGGGGCGGAAGCGGCGCCAATCCCTCCCTCAACGACAAGGAAGACTAGATGCTCTTCAAGCGACCCGTTCAGCGTTACGGAAAGACGCCCGAGCCCGTGTCACCTTACCAGAAGGCCGGCCAACTCTGGGACGAGCGCATCGGCACGGCGCGGGTGCAGGCCAGGAACTGGCGGCTGATGGCCTTTGGCTGCCTGGCCCTGGCCACGGGCCTTTCCGGCGGGCTCTTGTGGCAGTCGATGCAGGGCCGGGTCGTGCCTTACGTCGTCGAGGTTGACCGATTTGGCGAGACGCGCGCCGTCGCACCGGCCATCCAAGACTACCAGCCCGACGATGCCCAGATTGCCTGGCATCTCGGCCGCTTCATCCAGAACGTCCGCTCCGTTTCCACCGACGCGGTGCTAGTGCGACAGAATTGGCTGTCGGCCTACGATTTCACCACCGACCGCGCGGCGCTGTTCCTCAACGAATATGCCAAAGCGAACGACCCTTTCGGGCAGATCGGTACGCGCAGCGTGTCGGTGCAGGTGACCAGCGTGGTTCGGGCGTCTGACAGCTCGTTTCAGGTCAAATGGACCGAGCAGGTTTTTGAGCGTGGCAGCCTCGCCAGCACAACGCGCTGGACCGCCATCCTCACCATCGTCATCCGGCCGCCGACGAACACCGATCAGCTGCGCAAGAACCCGCTCGGCGTCTTCATCAACGCCATCGACTGGTCTCGCGAGCTCGACAGTGCCGCGCCGACATCCGTTTCCCCGAAGGAGCCCACTGATGACAAATAAAGCCCCATCCCTCCGCGGCGTGTTGATCTTGTCGGCGTCGGCCGCGGTTCTTTCGGCCTGTGCCTCGAAGCCGGTGCCGCCGCCTCAGATTTCCTATGACCATGCTGACTTCAAGCCGGCTGCGATCGAGAGAGCGCCGGAGAAGCCGGTGAAGATCGTTGAGATCCCCAAGCCGCTTCCTTTGCCCGGCCAGCTACAGCTCGATCCGGGAAAGATCGCTGAAGAAAAGCGTTCGCCCGAAGAACGGGTCGCGGACGCTAACAAGGCGGCAACGCAGCAACCCACCAAGTTTGGCTATGTCAACGCGGTGCAGGTCTACCCCTTCGCCGATGGCGCGCTCTACCAGCTCTACGCCGCGCCGGAGCGCGTCACCGATATCGCTCTGCAGCCAGGCGAGAAGCTGACCTCGGTGTCGGCGGGCGACACCGTCCGCTGGGTGATCGGTGACACAACGAGCGGCGCCGGTGACGACCAGCGCACCCATGTTCTGGTCAAACCCTTCGCGCCGGGGCTTGCCACCAATCTGGTCATCACGACTGACAGGCGATCCTATCACCTTCAGCTGCAAAGCACGGACAAGACCGCCATGGCGGCAATCTCCTGGACGTACAGCGAAGACCAGATCATCGCGCTTCGTCGTCGCAACGCTCAGGCTGAGGCGGCCATGCCGGTGGCCTCAAACGTCGCCCTCGAAAACATCCGTTTCCGTTATGCGATCACGGGCGACACGCCGCCTTGGAGGCCAACGCGTGCCTTCGACGACGGCAGCAAGGTCTATATCGAATTCCCGGGGCGCATCGATCAGGGTGAGGCGCCGCCACTGTTCATCGTCGGTGCCGACGGCAACAATCAGCTCGTCAACTATCGCATGCGCGGCAACTACTACATCGTCGATCGCCTCTTTGCGGCGGCCGAGCTCCGTCTCGGTACCAAGCAACAGCAGGTGGTGCGCATCACGAGAACCGACGGCCGGCAACCGCCGCGGCGGGTGTCGCTGTTTTCGCGTTTTGGCAGGTGAAGGGAGCGCTCATGACCGACACCACTCGCCCCAATGTCCCGCCGAAACTCGATCCCGAGCAACTGCAACTGCGAGCCTCGCCGCGCCGACCTGTGCGCTTCCGGCGCGGTGTCATCGTCGCGATCGCGGCGGTTGGTTCTGGGGCTATTTTCGGTGTCACCATGATGGCGCTGCAGGGGCCGGCGCTGCGCCTGAAGCAGCAAGCCGAAGAGCTTTACAACACCGACCGCAAGCCGACCGCCGAGGGTCTCGAAGGGCTGCCCAAGGACTACTCCGGGATTAAACCAAAGACCCCGGTGCTTGGACCGGCGCTGCCTGGCGACCTCGGCCGTCCGATCCTCGAGCACCAGCGCCAGCTTGGCATCGCACCGGGGCAAGAGGTTTCGGCGGAAGAGCAGCGGCTTGCACAGCAGGCGATCTCGGCGCGCGAGTCGCAAGTTCTTTTCCGGATCGAAAGCCGGCTGCGGCAAGCGGATGCCGCTGGCAATGGGCAGGGCGGACGTTACCCCTTTGAGGCGACGGCTCCGCAGTCCAATGCCGAAGGTGCGCGAGCTTCGGTCGCGCCGGCCGAAGGCGACCAGAACAACCAGCAGCGCAAGCTCGATTTTATCAGCCAACAGAGCACAGGCGGGATCTACAATCCGCATGCGTTGCAGACGCCGGCCTCGCCGTATCAGGTCGAGGCCGGCAGCGTGATTGCGGCAAGTCTGATCACGGGCATCAATTCGGACTTGCCTGGGCTTGTCGTCGCACAGGTCACCGAGAACGTGCACGACAGCGTCACCGGGACCATCCTGCTGATCCCTCAAGGTTCTCGTCTGATCGGCAGCTATGACAGCGTTGTCGCCTTTGGCCAGAAACGTGCGCTGCTGGTCTGGCAACGCATCGTTATGCCGAACGGCTCATCGATCGAAATCGACAATCTACCGGCAACGGACGCTGCCGGTTATGCCGGGCTTGAGGACAACGTGGATTTCCACACCTGGCAACTGATCAAGGGCATCGCGGTAGCCACATTGCTCGGCGTCGGAACCGAGTTGAGCTTTGGAGAAAACGAAAGCGACTTGGTCAAGGCAATTCGTGAAACCACTCAGCAGAGCGTCAGTCAGGCCGGTCAGCGCATCACCGAAAAGAACCTCAACATTCAGCCCACCATCACCGTTCGCCCGGGTTGGCCGCTGCGCGTCATCGTGCACAAGGACATCGTGTTGCGGCCGTACACAGGGTGAACAGGAGGAACTCATGGCGAACCTGAAACTCGGCAAACTGCCCGATCGCACACCGTCCAAAATTACCATCACCGTCAGCGCCGATCTAAACCAGGCGCTGAACGATTATGCCGCACTTTACCGTCAGACCTATGGCGAATCCGAAACGGTGGCTGAACTCATTCCCTTTATGCTGGTAGGGTTCCTAGAAGGCGACCGGGCGTTTGCCAAGGCGAGAAGGGACGGACTGCCGGGCACTGGCCCGTCGGAGAAACCACGAAAGCCATCAGCTCCAACAGCAGACAGTAGATAGCGTGAGCTACCGTTTTTCCGGGCGCGACAGGCACTTCACTCTGCCGCGCCGCCTTCTCTGTGGCTTCTTCACCGGGTTTTATAGCTCAGGCTTTCGACTTACGTTTTGAGGCAGGTTTCTTAGCTGGAGCAGCCTTCCTGCCCAAACCGAGCGATTTTGCCAGCGCCGATCGGGTAGCCGAATAGTTCGGAGCGACCATGGGATAGTCCTTCGCCAGACCCCATTTCGCCCGGGTATTCATCGGGCGTCATCCCGTGTCGGGTTGCCAGATGGCGTTTGAGCGACTTGTATTTCTGACCGTCCTCAAGGCTGACAATGTAGTCCGGGAACACGGACCTCTTGGGATTGACTGCCGGCTTTGGGGTCGGGGATTCGGCGGGGGCTGCTTGTCCAATATTAGACAATGCCGAATTCACACTTGCAATCAAATCGGGTAATCCAGATACTGGAACCGCGTTCTTCTGGACATAGGCGGAAACGATGTCAGCAGTAAGTTCGATAAGGTTATTGGTTTCTTCGGACATAACCATGCTCCTGGATTGAAAACCAATACGCTCATATCGCCCGATTCCCGGAGTTGCAACTAACGCACTCAGCAGAGTACGAATTATCGCTGCACTTTTTGTTGCAGCCAAACCCGCGCGCTATGGCGATCACGCACTGCCGCTCGCTGTCCCACCTGCTTGCGGTGCTGACGCGGCGCTTCGTGGCAAGGGTCACAATTCGGCAACGCCAATTCTTGGCATCTCGCATCACACCTTGAGGTCTCAATCCGACCGCTGGTTCTCGAGTGCAAGCTCGTAGCGACGCTCCAGCGTCCAATCGCCGAAGAGCCGCCTGATATGGGGCAGGGACCCGTGGGTGGCAATTTATGCTATTGCAACTGAGATGGTTGCGCAGCACAACCCAGTCAGGCACCGTCGTGGCTCGATGGGAGGCGTACCCTCTGATTACGATCCTCCGTCGCGCACCGCGATCGCAGAAGCGTTATAGCGGTCGAGTTATTCCCAGTCCGGATGCACCACCCAGCGATGATGAAGACCAGCATCGATCAACTGCCCGAGCATAAGCAGCCCGAGCTCGGCCGAATCGTTGAGATCCTGCACGAGGAGTTCGACGATGCGCTGAGCAATGGCACGGCCGAGTTCAGGAAGAAGGGCCGTGTTCTTAAGATAATCCTGTTTGGCTCCTATGCGCGCGGCGACTGGGTCGACGAGCCGCATACGATGAAGGGTTACCGATCGGATTACGACCTGCTGATCGTCGTCAACAACCGCAAGCTCGCCGACTTCGCTTACTGGTATAAGGCAAAGGACCGACTGATCCGCGACACTGGCGTCAAGACGCCTACGAGCTTGTGCATTCAAGGCGTGAGGTGAACACGGCGCTGCGGGAAGGCCAGTATTTCTTCACGGACATCCGTCGCGAGGGCATCGTGCTCTACGAGCTTGACGAGGAGCCGCTGGCCGAGCCGAAGCCGCTTACGTCAAAGGACGCCTATCTGGCGGCGAAAGAGCACTTCGACAACAGATCCTTGGGGGCTCGAAATTTCTACAGACTGTTTTCGGCTGCCGTTGAGGGAGAAATGTGGAAGGAGGCCGCATTCCTCTCACATCAGGCGATCGAGCACGCTTACGCAACCCTGTTACTCGTTCTGACCAACTACAGCCCGCCCTCGCACAAGCTGACGTTTCTCCGTGCCCTGGCCGAAGATCAAGATGGAAGACTTGCAGAGGTCTGGCCGCGCGACCAGCAGCGCTACCGTGCCTGGTTCAACACGTTAAACGAGGCCTGTGTCAAAGCCCGCTACTCCAAGCATTACACAATCAGCGAAGAAGCCCTCGAATGGCTGGGCGAGCGCACCGCCGAACTGCACAGGCTCGTTGAGGCGATCTGCCAAGCTCATCTTGCGCGCTTGAAGGAAGCTACGGACCACTGACCCCACGCGATGGTTTCAAAGGTCGTTCAGCGCGCTCTCCCCCTTGCCCCCGAATGACAGCTTCGCGCCTGTCGCGGACATTCAAGCAAGCTTTGCTTTCGCCCGAAAGCGGACAATGCTCCACCGATGGTCGCTAAGTGGCTTCTTGGCAAACAGCAGACGTACCCCGAGGATCTCTAGAGGCACGGGTACGGGGTCGTCGAAGCGCTCAGGGAATATTGCTGCGTATCTGCTGGGCGATCGCAGCAACCTTCGTGCTTATTTGCTGAGGCGTCGCACTCGGCTGCCAGTTGGAGTCGACGGTAACTAGCTGCGCGCCCTCAAGTGCTGCGAACGCTTGGAGGATCGGCATGCCCGCGCGCGGAGCGCTACACGCGGTAATGACGTAGTCGAGGTGGTGCAGATACAGTGCGTCGATGTTCTCCTTGATGATCTTCGCGCTGTCGCCTGAGCTTGCGATCCCGATGCCGTATTTTTTCGTGCCAAGCTTGAGATACGTGACCATGAATATATCAGCGGGGCTATTGGTTGTAAGGCCGCAGCCAAGAAGCCTGGCTGCTTCATGGATGATGGATGTCTTACCCGAACCCTTCTCGCCTTTGACGACTATAACCTTGCGCACTATTAGACCCCGTTTTGCGAATATCCGTAGTATTGCGCTGGTCAAGAGCGAGCGCAGTTTATTTACGAACGAAGGGCGCAACGGTGGCGAAGAGTCAATAGATCGAGGTCGAAATGTGAATTTGGTGACTTAAGAACTGCCGGGCCACATACGGCCGAAACATGACATCTAGTGGCCGATTTACTCTTGGCGCGAACTCCCTTTTTGGTCGGCGCCTCAGCCAAGTCGCCTGTGGTCAAAAGCCGACCCCTAGTCTGGGTATGTAAGGCCGAGTTTCAGTCTGCATCTAATGCGTATTTGCCCTGCATATTTGGTCGCTCCAAATCTTCCACAAATGATGTTATACAACTCGTAATTTAGTTTTACCGGCGTCATGGGCACCTCGCCTGACTCGCCGGTCCATCGGTTGCTGTGTTTTCGGCTAAAGACTTGTTACGTCGCCAATGTCCCTCAAGTTCTCCTCCGCCTCCGCCGCGCGGTCAACCTCAGGCGAGGCGAACTCCCAGCGTAGACCGTGCGAGGCCCAAGCGAGGCTCTCTCCAAATTTCGCGTACCCGATCGTCATGTCGCATCGCGTCAAAACGATCTTAAAGACGAACTCGGTATAAGTCTGGAGGGCGTTGACGTCCTGCCACAGGACCTCTCGCTTCCCGCCATGCACCACGGCTGATCGAACGCTGTAAATGCTTTTGAGTTGGCTGAAGATTTCCATCCGTTGCTCGAGGTCGCTAGTACAAATCACGGATACAAACCTACTGATGTTCTGGGTAATCGGTGCGGTCTTATCATCCGAGGTCAACAGAGCCTCTAGGGCGGTAAAGAATGCGAGAAGACGTTCTGCTCGATCCGAGACTTGCCGGCCGCGCGTAATCCATCCAAGTCCTTGGGCGACCCGACCGGCCAACGTCTTTTCGGCGGCGTCAAACAGGAGATCAGCAAGCTTTTGGATCGATTCGCGAGCTAGGCTGTCCGCAGTGGCTTCATCGACATCGTACGCTCCATGCGTCGGAAACCCGCCGCCGAACACCTCGCCTCCGGCGATCGTCACGTGGGGCTGTGTTAGGGTTTGGCGCGTTGGATGGGGTTCGATTTCACCAATTTGCGGATATCGAGCCGACCATGGTTCGCCCATCAGCCTCATGAAGCTGATGGCCACGTCGATAAGCCATTTGGCCTCTTCTGCAACGTTTGGACGTGCGGCCGGCACCTCGACCACAAATACCATACTCGGCATGCCGATTGATACGGTCCCCGGCGAAGAGTTGTTTATGTTAGGGTAGTCACCGCTCTTGAGTGAGACCTTCTTGTTCCCAGAAAGACCGGCCATGGTCGAGGCGTCTACCGTCCTCATCGAGGTCACGCGACCGACTTTCACCGGGCCATCGTATCCGTTTGGAATTACGAGAAAGTTCGGCACAATTTGCGTGTACTGCGCGCCTCCTTCCGCAAGAGCCTTATCTACCAGTTTCTCGACACTCTGCTCAACGACAAGGTCAGGATTGGTATGGCTGCCTACTTGCTTCAACCGTTTGATGCAGTCTTGCGCGGCTGTCAGGCAAAGATTCGCGAGGGTGGGCTCATGGGCGGCCCTCGCCTTTAGCATTTTGGCCGCCAGGATCACGAATTCCCTACGGGCTTCCAGGAACTTCGGCGTAAAGCGCGCCGTGTAACCATCGAAGAA
The DNA here is from genome assembly GCF_040321125.1 of Mesorhizobium sp. M0518. NCBI lineage: Bacteria > Pseudomonadati > Pseudomonadota > Alphaproteobacteria > Hyphomicrobiales > Phyllobacteriaceae > Mesorhizobium > Mesorhizobium sp. M0518. The sequence goes on along the minus strand of NZ_JAMYQY010000013.1, from coordinate 71,647 downwards.
AGTGCCCCCCGAATCTCCAAAGTTGAAAGGTTGAGGATCACCTTTCCGGATAACTCCTTGCAGAAAGCCGAGCATAATGCCCTCGGCATGTTCTTTGAGCTTCTCCCTCTGGGTCTTGTCAAAGGACGGCTTTTTGACGGCCTTGGTGTTCATGTGGCCTCGAAGCTTGTGCGCGGGTCCGCCGTCAACACTGGGCGGCTGAAATCGCCGGAGTCTACTCCCATCCGCAGGGCCCAGTCCTGCAGGTTCTTGGGCCTGTAGCCCGACTCCCCTCTCCATCGGTCGACGACACTGGCATCAATCGTCTCGTTGATCGTCGATGGTGTGGCGTCCCTGCCAACAAGCGGCGGCGAACCTAGCGGGCGATAGTAGGGCTTCGAGGTGAAGCGATAAAGTCCGTAGAGAAAAGCACCGTAAGAGTCCGCGACGGCCGGCATGACATTTGTTTGGTCGACGTCGACCGCTGACCGGAAGCTTAGTCCGTGCGCGGCCGCCTTAGCCATCAGCCACTTCAACGGGATCTGCGCCAGGAGGTCGCTCGGATGGGCGAGCAGGCTGTCGGCCACGTAGTCCTTGGTACGATTCCAATCGTCCTCTGTCACTTTGGAGCTCCGCTCGCGGTTGACCGCGTTATTGGGATTTAGCCCACAATGGGCCGCTCTCTCGTCAACGTCTGCCGACCTTAGCCGACACGGCCCTTCGCGTGGCGCGATCGCTCAAAATGGCTTTCTCAAACCAGCTGGGCACCAATTCCTGGCCACCAACGACGTTTTCCGGGACATCGCGCCAGAACGCGAGGATCGCGTGTGAAAACGCCTCGAACTGGTCATCGCTGACCTTGAGGTGCTTATGGTCCACCAGCTTTTTTGACCAACTCGGCCGCACGCCTTTCAGCGGATCGTCGGGATATTCGGGGTAGGTCGCCTTCAGATCCGCGAGGGAGGTTCCGGTGCCATGCTTGTAGACGTTGACCACCAATCGGCAGGCATCGAGCGTTTTGAAGTAGTCCGTTCTTCGGAGCTTCCAACCGAAGCTCTCCAGCAGGTCGGTAATCTTGCCGAAATCCGCGGACCAGACCTTCGCGACAACCGTTTCTCCGTGGTGCCAGTGCTGGATCTCTCGCACCAGCCATTCCCGAAGCTTCTTCACCCACTCGTGGAACATCCCCGCTACGACGCTCAGCCGGGTCTGGTCTCGCATGTGACTCAGGAGCTGATAGAACTCGATGCGGAAGTCGTTGGCCGCCTTGTAGAAATCCGAGGGATCATGCCGGTCGGGATCAAACAGGCCGCCGCTCTCCTCTAGCCAGTCGTCCGCTGTCTTGTCGGCTTCCTCTTCTATGTTCTCGAACTGCGACAGCACGCGCTTGCGGGCCTGTTCGACGTAGAACTGATGGCCTTTGATCAGGGACTGCCGGAAGGGTCCCCACATTTGAAATGACACGTAGTTGGCCATGCTGGGATCTCACTTATGGGACGAACCTGCCGCCCTAGTCGCTCGAAGTCGGACGCGGCGGCCATCCCACCCAAAGACGCTCTACACACGGGATGCGGGCCGTGGGGCGTTGCGTTGCCATAACATCAGGCTTTCGAACGCTTGTTCCCAGGTCTCCGTGCAGCGCGCCAAAATAATACAAGCATCGAGGTTACCTGCTTCGACCGCTTCAGATGAAAGCTGTCGCATAGTCCCTCGATGACCAGCCCTTAAGGCCGCTGGAAAGAGGTAAAACAGGACCGGGGCCTTCCGGCGTTCCGGCGGTTGGACGATAAGCGTCGATGCGTGGCTGGGGTCGCGATAATTCTTCTGCACGAAGCGGCGCAGTTTGTTGAGGTTTCGTTCGATGGCACGTTGCTCAGCTGGATCGGCGCTGGATAGGAGATGGAAGCCTATAAGAGTCCAGCCTGCCGGCTTGAGCTGGGTAATACGCTCGACGATATCCCGGAACAGGGGCCGCAATTCCATTTTGGGTTTTGGCAAATTAAGTCCGGCTTCGCGGCCCTCGTAGTAGCGGTCGATCGGCGCAGACATCCCGGAAGGTGAGAACTGAGAGAATTTCTCATTGAGCTGGGCAAGGTTGAAGCCACTGACAAGATAGAGCCCCAGATAGTCCAGCTCATCGCCCAACAAGCTTAGGGATTTTTGCAAATATGAGCGCTCACTTAAGTAGTGAAGCAGGAGCAGCGGGTTATCAAGGATTTCGACAAGACATTGCAAATCCGCGATCAGGATGCTCGGCGCCAAGGCGTGGTCCTGAGGCACCCATCCGACTTTTTTGAAGTCCTGCTCGCAGGCGCTTAGCATCGACAAATCGTCGAGGGTCACCGAAATGCGGATCACCCGATCGGCCCGGCCCGCATCGATGCCGACACCAGCTATTATGGCTACCGCACCGGTGTCTCCCTCGCGCGCACTACGGATAAGCTCCTCTAGCCGGGCCGATTGAATAGACGGCGCGAGAACGATTTCGCGAATGTGTTTCTTGACTCGGTCCGGGGCTCCGCGAAGTCCTTGGGGTGTCAGTCGATGGGATTTTGCCTCAACAATCAAAACCACACGGTCGATGATAACAAGAAGATCGGTTTCGAACTGCTGATCGTCCTTTTTCCACTTCACTCCGGCACGGATGTCGGCGTCGGGCAGGGCGCCACGGAACACCGCTTCAACTTGCTGTTCAAGATACAAAGCCCGGCGGTCTTTCAAGGATTCCTGAAGGCCGGCCTCGCCACAAAGACGGTCCATTATACGGTGGATGTGGCTGAACGCCATTTGAGGCATCGGACAAAAATAGTTCTCGCCCAAGGTGAGGAGGGGTCGATGCCATACTGGGTTATCGAGGAATAGGTAGTTGAACCTGGCCTCGGTGAGAGCGCCCGGCCGACATGAAAGGGCCTCCAGGACACCTCGTATCACCGCTTCGGGCTTGGCAACGACGGATGCAATGTCGCTCGGATTGAAAAGAGCGGTATCGACGAGGCGAAGGTCATAGTGGGCCATTAAAATGCCCTTCATTTCGTCGCTTGAGATTTTCGGCGGCAGAATCGCAAGCATCTCTTCGGCGCCGCCGACGAGGTCGGGGATAAGCCTGTAGTAGAGTTCCGCGAGCTGGCGAGGGGTTTTCCCTCTAAAAACCTTGCCCAAGAGTTCCCAATGGGCGGATTGCCGGTTTTCAAACACGGAGACGAGCGCCGCAAGCGTGTCAATGACATCGCTTGCGCCGAAACCGTGATGGAGATGCATTGCGAGATCGAGAGATGCATACAGATCTCGCGACAGGTTGAGGACTTGCCTGTAATAGCCCCAGTTTCGAACCCCATGCGTATGCATGCGGACGCGTTCCTGCAGCGAGCGGACGGCCATTGCCTCCTTGTCGTCCTGCAAGTCCTCACCCTCAAGCAGACGGCCCATGAAGAACGAGTTCGAGATGGTCGGAACCGTGTCAAACAGGGCCTGCATGACGTCTGGTGTAGCCGGTTCCACACCCCATTCGACAAGGGGAAGTGACAAGGCGATCGCCTGGAGCAATTCCCCGTGGTGCTGCATGACGTCCGGCAAGAGCTTCCGCTGCTCGCCATTTTTCATCAGGCCCGCGCGCATGCCGTAGCTTGCAAATGCCGCAAGGATTTGAGGCGGTGATACCCTACGCAGAGTGCCTTTTAGGGACTCTAGCTGTGCAGGGAGATCGTTGATGGCCTGGCGCGCGGCGGCGAGCGCTGCCGCTTTGAATTCTGCATGATTTTCGGGGTCTATCTCGAACGTTTCGAGCTTGAGAGGAGAGTCTCCCGGTCGCGGATGTATCGGACTCGGTGTATCTGGGGTTTTCATCTGACTATAATTAGAGTTGGATGAGCAACAGAAAGCAATACTATTCTCGTTTGCATCAGGCCGTATAGCAATGTGTTTGGAGAGCTAGGCGGATTGCTGGAGGAGCGCGACATCAGCCAAGTCCTTGGGGTCACCCGCCTCGGTCTTGTGCGCGATGAGCAGAGCACGGCTCAGAATCGGGATATCGACGCCGTTGATGTTGGCAATTTCGGCCGTGGCAAAGGCTTCGGAAAAAACGAGCGCCGGCGCGAACGTCAGGACGTCGATCCGATGCTCCCCACCGACCTTGAAGTGGCCCACCCGCCTATCCAGTAATTCCGCCCTCGCTTTTGGATTCTGTGCCAGCGCGGGGATGGACGCTACCATTTTGTCGATGGACCCAGGATCGGCACCCGTAAAGAGGTCAACATCCTCAGTCTCACGGGCCGGATGATAGAACTTGACTGCTACGCCGCCTGTCACCACGAACGCGATGTCATTGGCGATGAGGTTGTGCTCAATCCATCGGACTTGGTGGGGCTGCATGAGCATGGCGTAATACAATGCGCCTTTTCGGCTGCCGTCACCAGCGCTCAGTGCGACTTTCCCGGCTGAGGGGTTGCTGCTTCGGCCAAGCCTACTAGCGCGACCACGGCCCGCTCCATGTCGCGCATTACTTGCATGGAAGCGGCTCGCCGGTCCGCGACCTCGGTTAAGGACTCGCCGGCGGCGTGCCGGTAGAGTTGCTCAACGATACCGGATAAGCGACCCATGCTGCGCGAAATGGACTGGCACAGTTCCATGGCTTCGGAGTGTGCGATCACGGTGCTGACTCCTTCTGACCAAAGCTCGTCCGCGAGAGGCGGCGGTTATGCTCATGGCCATATACTCAGAATGGCCTCGCGCCGAGCAACCAGCGTCTTCACAAGTCGCGCTGCCATGCTCACAAACAATTCAGCGTCGTCCTTCGATATGATGTGCGCCGGACGCTGCTCCATAATGGTGGCGAAATCTCCTGATTTCCAAGGACGGAACGAGTAGGAATCCCCATCTGAGTGTGCGTAGACCGTATCGCGGCGACTTTTCAAAGCCACATGCAGGCGCTGCTCGTCTGGCGAAAAATCGAGCCCCTCGGCCGGGATCTTCGGCAATCCTCGCGTTTGGGTGAAGGGTCGCGTGTAGGAGACGATGAGGGAAGTTGTGTAGACCGATTGCTGGAAATAAACGGATCCTCGACGTTGCCATTCGTAACTATGCCACCCCTTTTTCAGCAGGTATTCCCCGCATTTCTTCGCAAAACCAATATCCATGCAAGATACGGTTAGCTTGTCGAACATGGCCTTTTCGGCTTCGGGCAGATTTATGATCATGGCTAGTGGATCAGGCTACCAACGCTTTTCAAAGACCGCTCTCAGGTCCCTATGGACCCGAAGGGCTTCCAGCAGCACTTCGATAGCCTCCGCGATCAAGCTGTCATTGCGATCGGAATCTTTATCACCCGATTTGCCGCCATGGACGAGGTTGTTTCGGACGCGACGAACGGCGCCCATGAGCTCAGCCACGTTTGCCGGTGGCGCTGTCGTATCCCACCCCAGCGTGCCTCCTTGCAGGACTTGGCGGCTTGGAGGATTGGCCATCAGAGTTGGAGCCAAGGCCTTGGCTCGGACCGCCGCAAAGAACGGCGCTTTCAGCTCATTGGACGCAAACCTGTCCCAGTCCGCCTCGACCACATTTCTTCGATTCGCTTTTCCGAAGCCGCTATCTTTCAGGGCATATTCGAACCTGGAGAACACGCGGAGCAGTTCGTCCCCGCGCGGCGGGAGCCTATTCGCGGCGTTCATGTCGACAACGATCATAGCTGGGGTAACTCCGTTAAAACTTAATATGAAGTCGGCGGGCGCGGTCACGGAACGCTGCCTCCCCGCCTTCTAGAATCTCACAGACGCTTTGACGGATGTCGGCTTCATCGAGCCCGCCAGACCGGTAAGTGATGCCGGGGAGTCCGTCACCCGTCATTTCAGAAACGTTCGCGATGATCACCTGGTCCGCGTCCGTGTTGATGACCAGATTGGCATTGTGGGTCACCATGATCACTTGACGCTTCAGCTTGGCGGCCCGGAAAAGTGGCACCAATTCGTCATAGATCGATTTGGGGTCCAGGTTCTCTTCGGGCTGGTCGATAACGAGAGGTTTGTCGTCGGCGTCGTCGAGCGCCAGGTACAGGAGAATGAGAACAATGCCCCGTGTACCCGGCGACAGCTTCTTGATGTCCGTACCATCGTATTTGATGCCGTATTCAATCGAAATGTGGTCAGAGCTATAGAGCCACTGCGCAAAGCGTTTCAGCCACTTTTTGAAGCCATCTGCGTCCTTGGTCCGATCGGGTGCGGGTTCAAGCAGCTCCTCCTGGTGCTTTTCACGAAACGCTTCCATTGCTGCCGCAATGGCGTCGACGTTGCCCGTTTCCCATGCCTTTTTAAGCTCCTCGTCTGCATATTTGAGGAGTTTGCCCGTCCCGCGGAACGGGCCGGTGCGGAGATCAAACAGTTCCTTCTCCGCCTTGTCGGCCCACGCCTTGACGTCAGCAACGCGTGACACGGTGAACGACAATTTTGCCAACGTTCCACCCTGCTTGGCCAGCCTCACCATCAACGGCGCATAGAGGTCCTTCAGGACCGTCTCTTCGGCTAAAATGGCCGTGAACACGCGCTTGTAGCCGCCCTTGCGATCCTCGATCAGCTCGAGCCTGCGGACCGCAGCCCCCTCACTATCGGTCAGCTTTTCCTTTAGGACGGCGAGTTTCGCTGTCTCTTCCGTGATGCGCTTGGCATTAACGGCGAGTTTCTCGGCAGTCTGTCGGTCGGCCGCGACAAGCTTCTGCACGCGCTCAATCTCTGCCTCCAACACCGCCAGCGAAAGCTTGGTCAGTTCAGCGCCGTCGCTCACAAAACTCCCGTTTTCCAATAGGCTGGGTACGGTGCCTTTCCAACGGGCGACTGCCGTGTTGGACATCGCAGCCTTGGCTTTGATGGCCCCGTCGACATCCCCGGTGAAGCTGAGCATGAAGCGCTCCCAGTCAGGGTCATCCAGCTTGCTGGCGGCATGTGCGACCTTCAAGTCGCGAAGCGCTTGCGGGGCACGATTCTGCCGTTGATCCACAACGTCGCTCTGGAGATTCTCGAGGCCCGCCTGCTGCTTGGCGTAGTGCCTGAGATATCCCCGTACTATATCTGCGGCCGTCAGGAGATCCTGCAGCCGCTGTGCGACGACAGTGCTTGTTGTGGAGGGGACGAGAATGCCGCGATCCTTCTCGTACCCTTTGATCAACGTATCCTTCTCGGCAATCTGCTTTATCAAGCCACTTACGGCCGTAATTTTTTCCCGCTCCGCCGCGATCAGCTCGGAGATGTTGTTCATGGCCGTTTCTTCGCGCAAGCGGGCCTCCCGATGCCCCTGGGCGCGAAGCTCCAGCAACTCAAGGAAATTGATCGTTCCGTCCCGGTCCGTGTGCGCTTCGAAAATGACCCGTTCGATCTCCTGGATCATTTGGGGCATGCCTTCCGGCGAGCAAAGCCGATCGACAAACTGCTGGGAGAGATAACGAACACGTGGGAATGTGTCCCGGTCGGCACCTGGACGTTCTAGATCCTTCGCGTCTGACGTTTCCCCGCTCAGCCACTTCACGGACACCTCGGCCCCCGACAGATGCTCTTGGGCACGTTCTAGGAAGGAAGGGCGGTCGACATCCTCAGTATAGGCGTCACAGCCGGCGGCGATGATGTCAGCCAAAGCGGTTTTCCCTGAACCCCTCGCGCCGATGATTGTCACCAGGCCCGGATTAAGCCCGATGTCAGGCGTCCGCACCCAAGGTGCTCCATGGATCCTGATGTGGTCGATCGTCTGTGACTCTGAGGACCAACTGGGCGGTGTCGGTCCCACGTAGGCGCGCTCCGGATCGATGCAGGCCTGCCGAAGGCCATCAAAACTCGCTTGGCCTTTGACCCAGCACAGCCTGTCTTCGGCGGGCTTTCCGACGAAGGAGAGTTCGTGAGCGTCGCTGCCCCAAAGGCAAGGTTTCAGGGAGCCGTAGGTCTCAAGAATCTCCTGTGGGGTTGCTGCCGCACCTTGGCCAAGCCAGAAATCTCGCTGTTTGGTGCTGCTGGCAAAGATGACATTCGAGATCTTTTCGATCTCTTCCCTGATCGCCCGGTCCGCTGCATCCCGGACACCGGAGGTTCCATCGGCATTTCCTGAGACAGCGACGATAATGTTTTCCCGGGCCCATTCTATGCTTCTGAATGCAGCCTGAAGCCCGCTTCGAGAAACCTTGAATTGCGTAACGCCCACCCGCAAAGCGGCCTTGTCATCGGCGGCGGTCGACCTATCCATGCGCTTTCCGAGCCGGATCAAATCTTCCGGCGAACAGCAATATTCGTCGTCAGTGGTCGAAAATTTGAGTTGACGCAGGAATCTGTTCAACTCTTTGATGTGCGTGGGGTCTTCCGGGTTTGCCAGAAGGTGGATGTTCACGAAGTGGCCTTTGACGGTTCCCATCTCAAGCCTGAGTTCAACGTTGGGAAACAGAAACTCGCACTGCTTTAGGCGTCCGTCCTCCTTCGCCGCTTTGACGCGCTCGTAAGTCGAGGTGACGCAATAGTCGGTGATGCCGATTGCCCGCATTGCCGGTGAGGCATTCTCGAGCGCAGCAATGTATGCTTCCCACTCGTCTGGAGGGTAGCGATCCTCCAGGACGGTCCCCGGCGCATGAATATGCGGCTCCCACCGAAGCCAGTCAGAACCTTTTGACAACATTACGATTGCGCCCCCGAAAGCACACTCTGTGGTCTAAACCGAGCTTTGACAAGTTGTCGTACTAAAAGCCTACCTGTTGGGGCAATTCGCCTATCAAGTAGTAGACTGCTGAATGTCAGGCCACCTGAGCGCTAGTTTTAAGGTGACGTAACGAGCCAACTGGGCTCCGGTTTATGGCCGGCCCTAACGGCTTCGCGGTAGTAGTCGACAATGCTGTCTAATGCCCTGTGCATGGCATAAGCCGGGTTGTCATCGAAATCCCGGCTCGGCCAGTATGGACCGACTTGGGAAGGAGGTTTGGTGGCAGGGGACCGCCTGAACCGCGTGCGGCCGCCGCCAGCATCGCGCAGATCAATCTCAATCAAGGTATCAATCCCCACCAGGCGAAACCGCGCCCGGCTAGGTACATCTCCACGATCTGGAATGCAGGGTCATTGAACATCCCACTGACGTAGCGAGCTGAAGCGGCCAGTGACGGCAGCTCGATCGCTTCAGGCCCTGCAGTGCCGGCGAGCTGCTGCAATCTTCGACGAAATCTTGCTTCATCGAAACGGACGTAGTGTCCCTCTGCCCCGCTGTTCAAGGCAGATCGGAGTGCAGCCTGGGTATTGTACCCGCAACCGCTGGCGATTGCCTCGGTGTGGTGAACCGAGCCTGCCTGACATTGGTCGCGCAGGGAACGCTTCAAGTCTTTAGAAATGTACTGGTGAGCTGGACGACGGACATCGCCAAATCCTCTTCATTGGGATCGTAGCTCGCCGATTACACAACGACCTCGTGAGGAGGAGCGAGCGCCGCGGAACGACGTGGCTCCGTGAGCCTGGAACTGCTGGCAGCCGGCCGCTTTTTTGACCGGCTGATGGATAATTCCAAGGTGGTGCGCTACCTCGCACGCAACTTCCCAGGCCATTTGAAGAGTTCCCGACTTGTCGATGCCGCCTCCAAATTGAGTGGATTGGTATAACCATCATACGTCCTGGCTAGTCGCACGGCTCATGGCGGCCGGATTGCGAAGCGACGGCGGCTTTGCTTCGACGTCGAGGCGACGCGACTTTCAAATCGATCGATGGCAGGTAACTGCAATGCCACCCCCAAAAGCGGTCAGTCCGCTTCCGTGAAGAGTTTCGGGCGCCGGCAGGCGTACGAAAGTCCCCGAGGAAGGAACCCGCGGGCCACGGGCGATGGCTATGGGGATTTCGATTTTCGGCAGATGTCGGCGATGGCGCGACCGCCGCCGGGAAGCGGCGGGTTTGATGCGGACGGACCGCTTCGCCTATCAGCCACGCGGTATCGTCGGCGCGTCGCGCGGCCGGACGCGACCCGTTCGGTGCCGATGATCACGATAGAGACGGGTGGATCCGTTGCCGGAGGCTGAGTGCCTGCGGCTGAAGGCTGGACCATACCATGCCGGGTCATGGACAGCTCCCCCGGTCCGGTCCCGATGCGTTCGGCGGTCCGCGCGGCTGCCTCCACCGTTCGAACACCTCGATCACGATCATGCGGCCGCCGCAGCATGGGCATGGCGGACGGAAGTTGTCTGGTTCCGCCGATGGATCGTTCGTGGCGGGAGGCGGGGCCGCGAGCAGTTGGCGCGCTAGTGCGAGGCAGTCCTTGCGAGAGCCGCTTGCGAGCAGGCCGTAGTGGCGGATGCGATGGAAGCCGCGCGGCAGGACATGGAGCAGGAACCGGCGAATGAACTCGTCTGTGGCGAGTGTCATGACCTGCTGCCGGTCGGCGCCGTTGCGACGGTAGTCCTTGTAGTGGAAGGTGACGCCGGTCTCGTCGAACCGGATGAGGCGGCGGTTCGAGATGGCGACCCGGTGCGTGTAGCGCGACAGATAGGCGAGCACCGCCTCCGGCCCGGCGAAGGGCGCCTTGGCGTAGACCACCCAGCGCTTCTTCCGGACCGGCGACAGGTGGCGCAGGAATGCGCGCCGTTCCGCGAGATGAGCAATTGCGCCGAAGAAGGCGAGCCGGCCAGCGTCGTGCCGCGCGACCAACCGGGTCAGGAACAGGCGGCGGAACAGCTTGCCGAGCACGCGCACCGGCAGCAGGAAGGCCGGACGCGACGATATCCACCGGCTTCCGTCCGGCGAGATGCCGCCGCCCGGCACGATCATGTGCACGTGCGGATGGTGTGTCATCGCCGAGCCCCAGGTATGGAGCACTGCGGTGATGCCGATGCGCGCGCCGAGATGCTTGGGATCTGCCGCGATGGTCAGCATCGTCTCCGATGCCACACGCAACAGCAGGTCGTAGACCGCCGCCTTGTTGTGGAAGGCGATGTCGGCGACCTCGGCCGGCAGCGTGAACACGACGTGGAAGTAGCCGACCGGCAGCAGGTCGGCCTCGCGCTCGGCAAGCCATGTCCGCGCCGTGGCACCCTGGCACTTCGGACAGTGCCGGTTGCGGCAGGAGTTGTAGGCGACGCGCCACTGGCCGCAGTCCTCGCAGGCCTCCACGTGACCGCCAAGGGCCGCGGTGCGGCAGTGCTCGATCGCCGACATGACCTTGAGCTGCTGCAGTGTCAGATGCCCTGCATGGGCGGCCCGGTAGGCGGGCCCGGCAGCACGGAAGATGTCGGCAACCTCGATCGAAGCGCGCACGCTCAGCCGTCGGGTGAGATCTCTTCCGGCTTGAAGAGGCCAAGCTTGTCGAGCGGGCTCGTGACGGCACGTACCGTCCGGGTCGCCACCTTCGCGTAAAGGGCGGTGTTGTTGAGCTTGGCATGCCCGAGCAGGACCTGGATGATGCGGATGTCGGTGCCGTCCTCCAGCAGGTGGGTGGCGAAGCTGTGACGCAGCGTGTGCGGCCCGACGCGCTTGGCGATGTCGGCGGCCCGGGCCGCCTCGACGACGATGCGATAGAGCTGCCGCGTGCTGATCGGCTTCATCGCGTGCTGTCCGGGGAACAGCCAGCCGTCGCGGTGCATCACGCCCTGCTGACGTCCGACCTTCCACCACTCACGCAGAAGCGTGAGCAGGTCCTCCGAGAGCATGGCGTTGCGATAGCGCCCGCCCTTGCCGCGCTCGACGCGCAGCAGCATGCGCTCGCTGTCGACGTCGGCAACCTTCAGCATCGACACCTCGGCGACACGCAGGCCCGCGCCATAGGCAACCGACAGTGCTGCCTGGTGCTTGAGGCAGGTGGTGGCGTTGAGCAGCCGGGCCACCTCGTCGCGACTGAGCACCACGGGCAGGTTGCGCGGATGCGACAGCCGGACGAGCCGACGCGCCAGGTCCGGGCGGTCGAGCGTTTGGCTGAAGAAGAAGCGCAGCGCCGACACGATGCTGTTCATCGTCGGCACGGGACGCCGCCTTCCTGCTGCTCGATCTGGAACCTGCGCAGGTCGTCGGCGGTAGCGGTGTCTGGCGACCGCCCGAGGAATGTCGCCAGGCGCCCGATATCGCGGAGATAGTTGCGCTGCGTCTCGCGTGAGAAACGCCGCATGTTCATGTCGTCGATCAGCCGCTGACGAAGTGGACTGATGGGGGCATCAAGAACAGGATAGGGCATGGTCAGGCTCCTTGTTGAAGAAGCCCGTGATGCTCTGCCGCTGCCGAACTACCCTCAATGCGAGCGCGACGATCGGCTCTTGATCTCTACCTCAACCGCAGGCGCCCTCCCGCGCAGCGGGTTCGTTCCGCGGCCCCAAACCAGCCCTCTGTATTGATTTCATGTAGAGAGAATGATCCTCTGGGGGGCATTTGCTGGTGTGTTTGGGCGGTGTTCGACGGTCAGCACGATTTTCGGCGACTGGAGATTTGTATCGGCGTTTGATGAACCGCCGCTGTTGGGTTCAAAGTGGACGGTCGCGTTGGTGCATGGACAGCAGGCTTGCGGCGTCCCCCGATTGAGATCACCCGCACGTTTTTGCTCTCGAGTTCATCCAAATAGTCGGCCCACCATTGCATCATCTTGACGCGCTCATCCCAGTGCTCTGCCCGGGCGTAGGCGCGACGAACGTCGTTGTTCTCAATGTGGGCCAGTTGCCGCTCTATGGCGTCGGGATGCCACTTTCCGCATTCGTTCAGCAGAGTTGATGCCGTTGCTCGAAAACCATGCGCGGTAGCTTCTTCCTTGCCGTAACCCATACGACGCAGCGCGGCGTTAAGCGTGTTGTCGGAAATCGGACGCGAACCCGATCGAACACTAGGAAACAACAGCGATCCACCACCAGAGATTTCTCTAAGTGAGGTCAGGACGCTGACGGCCTGCCTAGAAAGAGGCACGCGGTGCGGCCGTCGCATCTTCATGCGTCCTGCAGGAATGCTCCACATCGAACTTTCGAAATCGAACTCCTCCCATCCGGCCGCGCGCAACTCGCCGGGGCGGGGGAACAGCAAGGCCATCAGCTTCAGGGCGGCTCGCGTTGTAGGCTGTCCGTCAAATGCATTAATTGCCCTCAGCAAGCCTCCCAAGGCCTTCGGATCGGTAACCGCGGCACGCGGCGTGACAGTCGGACCGACGAGTGCTCCCCTCAGGGCGAACGTCGGATCTACATCGGCGCGTGCGGTTGCGATTGCATATCGAAACACGCTGCCGATGGTGGAGCGCAGTCGCCTGGCCGACTCGTATCGACCGCGAACCTCCACGCTGCGGAGAGCGGCAAGAATTGTGGCCGGATCGATCTCCCGAACGCTTTTGTCCCCAAACGTTGGATATGCAAAGTCGAGCAACCATTTGACCTTGGTGATGGTCCGGTCGGCACGTCCTTCCTTCTTCAGCTTGTCGACATAGTCCTCCGCGATTGAGCGAAAGGTGTCTTCTGCCGAAGCCTTTTGCGACTTACGCTCCTGTGCGGGGTCGATGCCACGTAGGAGGAGACGTTTGGCGGTATCGCGCGCCTCCCGCGCCTCGGCGAGAGAGATAAGGGGATAGCTGCCCAGCGCTAGCAGTTTCTGCTTGCCGTCAAAGCGGTAGGCGACCCGCCATAGGCGAGATCCGGTAGGCTGCACCCAAAGCTGGAGCCCCCCACCGTCAGACAATTTCACGAGCTTGGAAGCGGGTCGGGCATTTCGGCATTTTACGTCGGAAAGGGCCATTTTCGGGACTTCCATTTGGCTGCATCGATACCATCAGGATCTCCGATACCAGCGAAAATACCAGCCCCCCGCCTCGTTGGACCAACTGCGCCGAAAATTCCACTAAACCCGACCGTTTGCGCTCTATGCGCCGAAATAAATAAGGATTTCAGCTAGTTGCCGAACCGGAGGCGTAGATGCTTCGGCGAAAAAGAGTGTAGGGAGAAGAGGGGATGGTGCCCAGAGGCGGATTCGAACCACCGACACGCGGATTTTCAGTCCGCTGCTCTACCAACTGAGCTATCTGGGCCTGTTCCGGCAAACGAAAACGCGTTGACCGGATTTCATCGAGGCGCCGTGGGCGCCCCTTGAAAGCGCGTGGGTTATAGCACGGGAATTCGGCCTGTCCAGCGCCTAGTGGGCGATTTCGGGCAGGAAAAGCGATGCCGTGCGGTGCCCCGGTTTCCATGCCGCTTGCAGGCCGGAATCGGGCACGGCATGGCACGATGCGGCCTTCGCCATCCCTGTCCGTGCCGCTATTGCCGGCTGACATGCCGTGGCACTGCCTTTAGCCGGCGATCGAGGCGCACCAATGCATTTGCGGCTCAGACGCGCCACTGGTCGCCGCCGCCTATCTGACGCCGGTCACGCCGCGGCGAAAATCGGAGGGCGACATGCCGGCGAGCTTGCGGAACGACTTGTTGAAGGCGCTGAGCGAGCCGAAGCCTGAATCCATGGCGACGCGCAGCACATTGGCGTCCTGATGCATCAAAAGCGCCTGCGCATAGCTCAGCCGCAACAGATTCACATACTCGTTGAGCGTCATGCCGGTGGATTTCTTGAACAGGCTCATGGCATATTTGGGATGGATGTCGGCGGCCGCCGCGATGTTCACGCAATCGATGTCGTAGAGGAAGTTTTCGGCGATGAAATCGCACATGCGTCCGACATTGCGCGACGATTGCTGGTCGAAGGGGCTGCCTGTTTCCTGGTCGGTCGGAGTTGCGGATACCAGCCGGTAGGGCTCGAACCGCACCCGCTCCAGCCGCAGCAGCAATTCGTTGACGGCATGTTCGGCCTTGGCCTGGTCGCCGGACCGGGCGTAGCGGTTCCAGCGCTCGAAATTATGGTTGTCGGACTGGTCGGTGGCTGATGTCACCAGTGTCGCGCCCGTCATCAGCCGGTGCCTTATGTCAGTGGGCAGGTGCAGCCGGAAGAAATGCACCAGCGGCAGATGCGCCCCGGCATAGATGGCGTCGTCGGACAAATCGTCCATCTGGTGCGGCAGGCCACCCCAGAACAGGCACATCTCGCCGGCTGACAGCGAAATCTCGTAGTCGTTCATCCGGTAATGCACGCTGCCGCGCACGATGAAATTAACCTCGACCTGGGCGTGCCAATGCGGCTTGAGCATCACCAGCGGATTGGTGTGAAACATCTGCAGGAGCAGCGGCAGGCCTTCCACGCTGCTGGCCCCAGGCTGGTAGAACGGCCGTTCAGGCATCTTACTTTCCGCCAATTTCATATTCCCTTTGACGGCGACAGGCCTTGCCCACTGCATAGTCTAGCCACGCTCACAGTGAGAGAGCAAATGAAATGGGAGGATTTCAATGCGCATCACAATGACCTGCGCCGCGCTCGTGCTTGCCCTGGGCTCAGCCCCGGCCTTCGCGCAATCCGGCGAAATCACCGTCTGGAGCTGGAATGTCGCGGCTTCATCGCTGAAGGCGACCATTGCCGGCTTCAACAAGCAATTTCCCGACGTCAAGGTCACGGTCCAGGATCTCGGCAACCAGCCAACCTACGACAAGTCGATCGCCGGCTGCGCCGCCGGCGGCGTCGGGCTGCCCGACATCGTCACCGTCGAGAACGGTGAGGCCGAGAATTACTGGAGCCAGTTCCCCGACTGCTTCGTCGACCTGCATACGCTGGGCTACACAGCCGACGACCAGAAAAAGTTCCCCGATTTCAAGCGCACCGAGCTGGAAGTGGGCGACAAGGCCTACGCAATGCCGTGGGATTCCGGCCCGGTGGCCGTCTTTTATCGCCGCGACTTCTACGAAAAGGCCGGCGTCGATCCGGCTTCGATCAAGACCTGGGATGATTTCATCGCCGCCGGCAAGAAGATCCAGGCCTCCAACCCAGGCGTCTCGATGACCAATGCCGATTTCAACGGTGACTCGGAATTCTTCCGCATGATCTCCAACGAACAGGGCTGCGCCTACTTCTCCGAGGACGGACAATCGATCACGGTCAACCAGCCCAAATGCGTCGACGCCATGACCAAGGTCAAGGAGATGAAGGACGCCGGCATCATCTCATCGGCCGACTGGAGCACCAAGATCACCAACAACACTGCCGGCACCGTCGCCACCCAGATCTATGGCGGTTGGTATGAAGGCACCATCCGCACGGAATCGGCCGGTGAAAACGGCAAATGGGGCGTCTATCTGATGCCGAGCCTCACCGCCGACGGGCCGCGCGCCGCCAATCTCGGCGGTTCCTCGCTGGCTATCACCTCGGCGTCGAAGAACAAGGAGGCCGCCTACGCCTATCTGAAATACACGCTCGGAACCAATGAAGGCCAGATCACGATGCTGAAGGAGTTCGGCCTGGTGCCGTCCCTGATCTCGGCGCTCGACGATCCCTATGTCTCGCAAGGCCTGCCTTATTGGGGCGGCCAGGCGGTGTGGAAGGACATTCTCGGCACCTTGCCGAAGGTTGTTCCGAGCCGCGGCACGCAGTTCCAGAGCGACGCCGAAATCATCGTCCGCGCCGTGCAGACCAAGTATCTGGCCGGCGGCTACCCCGACGCCAAGACGGCACTCGACGATGCCGCAAGCCAGATCGCGGCGGCAACCGGACTGCCCGTCAAGTCATAACCTCCCAAGCCGGGTCCGGGACAGGCGTTTGCGCCGCCCGGACCTGGTCGCGGCCTGTGGGGTTCTCCCACGGGACCTGTATTTGCTGGCAAACCGGCTCCGCTGCTGCGAGGGCCATGGCCGAAGCGGCAACGAAATGAAGGAGGAGGAAGATGCGCAATCGCAACGCCACGGCCTATCGCTTCCTCACGCCCTATCTGCTGATCTTCGCGATCTTCTGGGTATGGCCGATCATCAGCTCCTTCATGATTTCCTTCCAGGCGACGCGTACCGTGCCGTGGCGGTTCGCGCCCGGCTTCAACTGGGGCCGGTTGATCGGCGATCCGGCCTTCTTCAACGCCCTGAAGAACACGCTGCTCATCCTTGTCATCCAGGTGCCGGTGATGATCTCGCTGGCGCTGGTCATGGCGGTGCTTTTGAACTCGCCGCTCTTGAAGGCGCGCGGCCTCTACCGCTTTGCCTTCTTCGCCCCGGTGGTGGTCGGCGAGGTTGCCTATTCGGCGGTGTTCCGGCTGATGTTCAACCTCGATTTCGGCATCATCAACAAGCTCCTGAACAGCATCGGCCTGCCCAAGATCGACTGGTTTTCCAACGTCACGCCGGCGATGGCGCTGATCATGATCGCGGTGACCTGGCGCTGGGCCGGTTACAACGCCATCATCCTGCTCGCCGGCATGCAGTCCATTCCCGAAGATGTCTACGAGGCGGCGACGCTCGACCGCGTCAGCAAGCTCAAGCAGTTCTTCTACATCACCCTGCCGCTGCTGAAGCCGGTCATCGTGTTCTGCCTCGTGCTGTCGATCATCGGCACCATGCAGCTGTTCACCGAGCCCTTCCTGATCACCGAGCGCGGCGGGCCGGGCGGCGGCACGGAGACGCTTGGCCTGCTGCTTTACCGCCAGGGCTTTCGGTCGCTCAATTTCGGCTACGCCTCGGCCGTGGCCTACACCATGGCCGGGCTGGCGATCGCCATCACGCTGGCGCAGCTGTGGCTGACGAGGGAACCGAAATGAGTTCGCGCTCCGCAGCCAGATTGGGACGCAGCATCGCTCTGCATCTGTTCCTGACGCCGCTGGCGCTGATCTGGCTGTTTCCGTTGTGGATGATGGTCGTGTTCTCGACCATGCCGGACAACGGCATCTTCAGCCCCGGCATCGAGCTGTTGCCGCACGGCAATTTCATCGACAATTTCAACAATCTGCAGCGTGACACCAACTTCGTCGGCGCCATCGGCATCTCGGTATCGGTGGCGGTGACTTACACATTCCTGTCGGTGCTGCTGACGTCGATGGCCGGTTGGGCTCTGGCCCGCTACCAGTTTTTCGGCAAGGGCGCGGTTGTCGCCATCATCCTCGGCACCATAACGCTGCCCTATGCGGTCGTGCTGATCCCGCAATTCATCATGGTGGCGCGCGACTTCAAGCTCGCCAACACCTGGGTGGCGCTGATCGTCCCGCCGCTGTTCAATTCGCTCGGCGTGCTGTTCATGCGGCAGAGTTTTTCGATGATGCCGGACGATCTCTTCGATGCGGCGCGCGTCGAGGGCGTCAAGGAATGGCGCATCTTCCTCTTCGTCGCGCTGCCTTTGGCGCGGCCGATGCTGGCCGCACTCGCCATCATCCTGTTCCTCGCCTCCTGGAACAATTATCTATGGCCGCTTTTGATCAACAGCCAGCCGGGTTCGATGACAGCACCCGTAGCGCTCGGCACGCTGATCGGCCTCACCAAGGTGTCATGGGGCGGCATCATGGCGGGTGCGGTGATGCTGACGGTGCCGATGCTCGTCGTCTTCGTGCTGCTGCAGCGCCATTTCATCGCCGGCATCGCCGCCGGCGCGGTCAAGTAAGGGGCAGCATGGCAACGGTCACGCTTAACAGTGTCGTCAAGCGCTTCGGCGTCTTCGAGGTCGTCCATGGCGCGAGCATCGACATCAAGGACGGCGAGTTCGTCGTCTTCGTCGGCCCCTCCGGCTGCGGAAAATCGACGCTGCTCAGGATGATCGCCGGGCTCGAGGACATTAGCGGCGGCGAGATCGCCATCGGCGGCAAGGTGGTCAACGATGTCGAGCCGGCCGACCGCGGCATCGCCATGGTCTTCCAGTCCTACGCGCTCTATCCGCATATGAGCGTCGAACAGAACCTCTCTTTCGGCTTGCGCATGACCGGCAATCCAAAGGCCGACACCGAACGGCGGGTGAAGCGGGCGGCCGAGATCCTGCGCATCAGCGAATTGATGGACAGGCGCCCGAAAAAACTCTCCGGCGGACAGCGCCAGCGCGTCGCCATCGGCCGCGCCATCGTGCGCGAACCGCAGGTGTTCCTGTTCGACGAGCCGCTCTCCAACCTCGACGCCGAATTGCGCGTCCAGATGCGCGTCGAGATCTCCCGGCTGCACAAGGAGCTCGGCACGACGATGATCTATGTCACGCACGACCAGACCGAGGCGATGACGCTCGCCGACAGGATCGTCGTGATGCGCGCCGGCCATATCGAGCAGATCGGCCGGCCGCTCGATCTCTATGACAACCCCGACAATCAGTTCGTTGCGGGCTTTGTCGGGTCGCCGAAGATGAACTTCATCAAGGGCCGGGTTGTCGGGCACGATGCGGGTGGCGTGGTGGTCGATCTGGCGGGTCAGGAGAAGACCCGCATCACGCAACCGCTGACCGGCGCTGCACCCGAAATGGGCAGCCCAAAAATCGGCAGCAAGGTCATTGTCGGCGTGCGGCCCGAACATTTCGGCAATGCCGGAGAGGGCGACGCCGACCTTGTGGTTGCCATCGACGTGGTCGAGCACCTGGGCGGCACAAGTTTCCTCTACGCAAGAACGGCCAATGGTGACGACGTGGTGATCCAGCGCGACGCGACAAAGGTCCCCGACACATCAGAGATCACCGTTTCAATCCGCAAATCCTACCTGTTCGACGAAAAAGGACTGCGGCTGCGCTGACCGGCCGCCGTTTCCAGCCTTCAAGGAGAATGACAATGACCGCAACCACGCCCATTCGCTGGGGCATCCTCGGACCGGGCAGCATCGCCCAGTCCTTTGCCGGTGGCGTGGCCGATTCGCGCACCGGAAAGCTGGTCGCCATCGGTGCCCGCAATCCCGCCAAGCCTGGCCTCGCCGAGAGTTTCCCCCGCGCCCGCATCCTCGATGGCTACGATGCGCTGCTTGCTGATCCCGAAATCGATGCCGTCTACATTTCGATACCGCATCCCGGCCATGCGCAATGGGCGATCAAGGCGGCCGAGGCAGGAAAGCATGTGCTGTGCGAAAAGCCGCTGGCGCTGACCGCCTTCGAGGCCGACGCCATGATGCATGCCGCGCGCAAGGCCGGCACGTTTCTCGGCGAAGCCTTCATGTACCGGCTGCATCCGCAGACGCTGAAGCTGGTGGAACTGATCAGATCGGGCGTCATCGGCGAGATCAGAATGATCAAGTCGAGCTTTGGTTTTGCGATGCCGCGCTTCATGCCGGAGCACCGGCTCTACGCCAACGATCTCGCCGGCGGCGGCATTCTTGACGTCGGCGGCTATCCCGTCTCGATGGTGCGGTTGATTGCCGGCGCCGCGGCCGGAAAACCCTTCGCCGAGCCTGACAAGGTGGTCGGTACTGCCCATCTTGGCCAGTCCGGCGTCGACGAATGGGCCTCGGCGCTGCTGCAGTTCCCGGGTGGCATTGTCGCCGAAGCCTCCTGCAGCATCTCGCTCAACCAGGACAATGTTCTGCGCATCCTCGGCACCAAAGGCCGCATCGAAGTGCCGGACTTCTGGTTCGCCGGCGGCAACCGCGACGTTGGTCTCGGCCAGATCGACGTCATTGCATCCGATGGCACGCGCGAGACCATCAGCGTCAACGAGAAGCGCCATGTCTATTCCTTCGAGGTCGACGCAGCCGGTGAGGCCATCCGCGCCGGCGGCCAAGAATTCGCCTGGCCGGGCATGGCATGGGCGGAAAGCCTCGGCACGTTGCGCGTGCTGGACAAATGGCGGGCGGCCGCCGGCCTCGAATACGGGATCGAGAAGGCCCAGCAGCGTACCAACACCATCTCCGGCCGGCCTTTGCGGTCCGGCGGCACGGCGATCGCCAAGCGCACGATCCCTGGCCTGTCGAAGCCGGCGTCGGTGCTGGCGCTCGGCTTTGAGGATTTCCGCACGTTTTCCTCAGGCTCGATCCTGCTCGATGCCTTTTTCGAGGCCGGCGGCAATCTCTTCGATACCGGCTATGTCTATGGCGGCGGCTATACCGAGAAGCTGCTTGGCGAGTGGTTGAAAAACCGTGGCGTGCGCGCGCAATCGGTGGTCATCGCCAAGGGCGCGCACTCGCCGCTGTGCTATCCCGATGTGATCGGCAAGCAGCTCGACCAGTCGCTCGAACGCCTGCAGACCGACCACGTCGATGTTTACTTCATGCACCGCGACAATCCGGATGTGCCGGTCGGCGAATTCGTCGATGCGATGGATCGTGAGGTCAAGGCCGGCCGCATCCGCGGCCCGTTCGGCGGCTCGAACTGGACGATGGAACGCATGGATGAGGCGATCGCCTATGCCGAACGCACCGGCAAGCAAAAGCCCGGCGCGCTGTCCAACAATTTCTCGCTGGCTGAAATGCTGGAGCCGATCTGGGCCGGCTGCGTCACCTCCTCGACCGATGCGTGGAAGGCCTGGCTGACATCCAGGCAGATGCCGAATTTCGCCTGGTCAAGCCAGGGGCGCGGCTTCTTCACCGATCGCGCAGGTCGGGACAAGCAAGACAATGAGGAACTGGTGCGGGTCTGGTACTCCGAGCGGAATTTCGGCCGCCGCGACCGGGCGATCGAACTTGCCGCGAGACTGGGCAAGAGCCCGATCCATATTGCGCTGGCCTATGTGCTCGCTCAGCCCTTCCCATCCATCCCGCTGATCGGGCCACGCACGCTGGATGAGTTGGACGACAGCCTGCGCGCTCTCGACATCACGCTTTCGCAAGCCGATCTCGAATGGCTGGATGGCGGCAGTCTGCGCGCTGCCTAGCTGGCTGCCTTTTATCCGGGGGCGGCGTCAGGTCTCGTCATCATGCGCCCTGACGCCACGCCTCGCCGGCGTTCTTAAATTGGCATACATGCCGGTGGTGCGGAATTGGCTCGGCGTGATGCCGTAGCAGCGGCGGAAGACCTTCGAAAAATAGTTCGCGTCCTCGAAGCCGCACAGGATGGCGACCTCCTTCACCGGCAGAAAATCCGCCTTGGTCAGCAGCTTCGCCGCGCGTTGCAGACGCTGCTGCAGCACGAACTCGGCAGGCGGCAGGCCTTCGCTCTCGGCGAAACAGCGTGAGAAATGGGCTCGGCTGAGGCCGCTGATCTGCACCAGATCCGACACCGGCAGCGGCCTGTCGAGATTGGCATTGATGTGATCGATGACCGGCTGCATGACGCTCTGTTTTTCGGCAAAGGCATGGGAGCCGAAGACATCGTCATAGAGCGCCATCGCAGCCTCGTAGGCTATCGCCGAAGCAGCGCCCGGCGAAGCGGCGCCTTTGATCAGGCGCAGGCTGCAATCGGCAAGATGATCGATCGTCGCCGGCTGCAGTCGAAATACCGGACCCGAGACGCTGAGGATCGACTTGTGGATGCGCAGCGCCTCCTCGCCGTTCATCGAAATCCAGAAATACTCCCAGCGCTCGTCTCCAGCCAGCCAGTAGCGGTGGTTGTGCGGCACCAGCACCAGCAATGTGTCGTTCTTCTGCAGGCGGTAGTTGCGGTTTTCGTAGCGCAGCCGGCCGGCTCCGCTGATCGTGTGCTGGAGCACGGTGAACGGTGTCTGGCCGCGCTTGCGGCCGTCCCAATCGTAGGTCTCGTCCTCGCGCACTTCATAGCCTGTGCTCGTCGGCATGGCGTGCAGGCGCTGGCGGCCGCGCGGCAGCGAGATCGTGCGCATGGACTGTCCGTTCGTTATTAAATCATGCAGCACAAAATTACCCTCGAAAGCATAATCCTTCTCTGGTCGCGCTCGCGAATAAGCGCATAATCCCCGTCGAAAAGCGAGACAGATCCGCAGTCGAGGAGCGGACAGGGAGGTTGGCGAGCCGGATTCCGGCTTGTCGTGCATACATGTCGCGGCATGTGGCTACAGCTTCCCATTGTCATTCCTTGCCTGCAATTCGAAGTGGAGTGAGGTGCGGCTGATGAGTTTCAAAATAGCTATCATCGGTGCCGGCAGCGTCGGCTTCACCAAGAAATTGTTCACCGACATCCTGTGCGTGCCCGAATTCAAGGATATCGAATTCGCGCTGACCGATGTCAGCGAGCACAACCTTCAGATGATCAAGGCGATCCTCGACAGGATCGTCGAGGCAAACAGATTGCCGACCAGGGTGACGGCGACGACCGACCGCCGCAAGGCGCTCGAAGGCGCTCGCTACGTCATCAGCTGCGTGCGGGTCGGCGGTCTCGAAGCCTATGCCGACGACATCCGCATTCCGCTGAAATATGGCATCGACCAGTGCGTCGGCGATACGATTTGCGCCGGCGGCATTCTCTATGGACAGCGCAACATCCCGGTGATCCTGGATTTCTGCAAGGACATCCGCGAGGTTGCCGAGACCAACGTCAAATTCCTGAACTACGCCAACCCGATGGCGATGAACACCTGGGCAGCGATCGAATACGGCAAGGTCGACACTGTCGGGCTCTGCCACGGCGTCCAGCACGGCGCCGAACAGATCGCCGAGGTGCTTGGCGCCAAGTCCGTGAAGGAACTCGACTATGTCTGTTCCGGCATCAACCACCAGACCTGGTTCATCGACCTGCGCCTGAACGGCCGCCCCATCGGCAAGGACGAACTGGTGGCCGCCTTCGAGGCGCATCCGGTCTATTCCAGGCAGGAGAGGCTGCGCATCGACGTCCTGAAGCGCTTCGGCGTCTATTCGACCGAGAGCAACGGCCATCTTTCCGAATATCTGCCCTGGTACCGCAAACGTCCCGACGAGATCACGCGCTGGATCGATATGTCCGACTGGATTCACGGCGAGACGGGCGGCTATCTCCGCTATTCCACCGAAACCCGAAACTGGTTCGAGACGGAATATCCGCAGTTCCTCGAAGCGGCGTCAAAGCCGATCGACCGGGAGAAGCGCTCCAACGAGCATGCCAGCCACATATTGGAGGCGCTGGAGACCAACCGCGTCTATCGCGGCCACTTCAACGTCAGAAACAATGGCGTGATCACCAACCTGCCGCAGGATGCCATCATCGAGTCGCCGGGCTTCGTCGACCGTTTTGGCATCAACATGGCCGCCGGCATCACGTTGCCGGAAGCCTGCGCCGCCACCTGCATCGCTTCGATCAACGTCCAGCGCATGTCGGTGCATGCCGCGATATCAGGCGACATCGATCTTCTGAAGCTCGCCGTGCTGCATGACCCGCTGGTCGGCGCGGTTTCGACGCCGGAGGAAGTCTGGCAGATGGTCGACGAAATGGTCGTCGCCCAGGCGGCTTGGCTGCCGCAATATGCCCATGCGGTTCCGGCCGCAAGGGAGCGGCTGTCGACATCTCAGGTGAAGACCCGCGAGTGGGCGGGCGCCGCACGGCGCAGCGTTCGCTCGATCGAGGAATTGCGCGCCGAAAAAGCCGCGCTGAAGCAAGCCGGCTGAGGCGGGCCGGCTGAAAATTCATGCGGTGATGGTGGATCCATGGGAGGCGGATCCACTGCCACGAAGCCGTTTGAATTCGAGGAGAGGCGGAGCGGGTGCAAACGCTCCGGACAAACAAGAGGGAGAGAGACCGTGAGGAATTTACGCAATATCGGCCTTGCTGCCGGACTGACGCTGAGCGTCTCGGTCTCGGCACTCAGTGCTTACGCTTCCGAGCCGACGGTTCCGCCGGGGCCGACACCGTTTCCCGCCGAAGGCAAGATCAACTATGTCGCGCGAGACTCGATCCTGGAGTTCAAGCCGCTCCCCGAATATCACGAGCCCGACTGGGTCACCGAGAAATACGTCAAGACCGGCAAGCTGCCGCCGGTGAAAGACAGGCTGCCGAAAGATCCGCTGGTCTTCAAGACAGGCAACATGCAGGACGGCATCGGCGTCTATGGCGATACGATGCGCCACGTCATCGGCGGGCGGCCGGAAGGCTGGAACTACGGCGCCGGTCAGACGCAAGGCTGGGGCGGCATCGACATCGGCCTCTCCGAATGCCTGACGCGCACCGCCCCGCTGTTCCAGGTCGAGGCCAAGGACACCGAGCCGCTGCCGAACCTGGCCAGGAGCTGGGATTGGTCGAGCGATGGCCACAAGCTGACCATGCACCTCATCGAAGGAGCGAAGTGGTCGGACGGCGTGCCGTTCAACGCCGATGACGTCATGTTCTACTGGGACGACGAGGTGGTCGATCCCAACGTCTCGCCGCTGAACGGTGCGACGCCGGAAACCTTCGGCGTCGGCACGACGCTGAAGAAGATCGACGACTACACCGTCGAATGGACCTTCAAGGATGCCTTCCCGAAGCAGTACCTGTACGCCATGGCCTACGGCACCTTCTGTCCGGGCCCCGCGCACATCCTGAAGCCGCAGCATCCGAAATACTCGAAGAACACCTATGATCAGTTCAAAAATGCCTTCCCGCCGGAATTCATGAACATGCCGGTGATGGGTGGCTGGGTGCCGGTCGAATACCGGCCGGACGACATCATCGTCATGCGCCGCAATCCCTATTACTGGAAGGTCGACGAAAAGGGCAATCAACTGCCCTATCTCAACGAACTGCATTACAAGCTGTCGACCTGGGCCGACCGCGATGTCCAGGCGGTGGCCGGTGCGGCCGATTTTTCCAATTTGGAGCAGCCGGAAAACTTCGTCGCCTCGCTGAAGCGTGCGGCAGAGGCAAACGCGCCGGCCCGTCTTGCTTTCGGCCCGCGGCTCATCGGCTACAATCTGCGCTTTAATTTTTCCGCCAATGGCTGGGGCAATCCGGACGAACGCGGCCAGGCGATCCGCGAGTTGAACCGCAACGAGGATTTCCGCAAGGCCGTCACCATGGCGCTCGACCGCAAGGCGCTCGGCGACTCGTTGGTCAAGGGACCGTTCACCGCCATCTATCCCGGCGGCCTGTCGTCAGGAACCAGCTTCTACGACCGCGCTTCGACGGTCTACTACCCCTTCGACCTCGAGGGCGCCAAGGCGGAACTCGCCAAGGCCGGCCTCAAGGATACGGACGGCGACGGCTTCGTGAATTTCCCTTCCGGCACCGCCGGCGGCAAGAACGTCGAGATCGTGATGCTGGTCAACAACGACTACACGACCGACAAGAGCCTTGCCGAAGGCGTCGTCGCCCAGATGGAAAAGCTTGGGCTGCGGGTCGTGCTCAACGGGCTCAACGGCACCCAGCGCGACGCTTCTCAATATTCCGGCCGCTTCGATTGGCTGGTCCGTCGCAACGAACAGGAACTGACCTCGGTGGTGCAAAACACCGTGCAGCTTGCCCCGGTCGGTCCACGCACCAGCTGGGACCATCGTGCGCCGGAAAACGGCGAGGTCGATGTGATGCCGTTCGAAAAGGACCTCGTCGATATCGTCAACAAGTTCGTCTCGACGCAGGACAATGACCAGCGTGCCAGCCTAATGAAACAATTCCAGAAGATCTCGACGGAGCACGTCTACAATGTCGGCCTGACGGAATATCCCGGCGCGCTGATCGTCAACAAGCGCTTCTCGAACATTCCGCAGGGCACGCCGATCTTCATGTTCAACTGGGCCGAAGATTCGATCATCCGCGAAAGGGTCTTTGTCGCGGCCGACAAGCAGGCGAAATACGAATTGTTCCCGCAAGAACTGCCCGGCAAACCCGGAGAGAAGGGGCCGATGAATTAGGTTTACCTCCCTGACTGAGAGACCTCCGGCCGCGCCGCTGGCGCGGCCGGACAAACCAACCTCCGGACGCAACCAAGGGCGCGATCGGCGAGACGAGGAAACGAACCGTCCATGCTGCGATTCCTGCTCACGCGAATAGCGTCGGCAATCCCGGTCCTCGCCATTTTGAGCCTGGCCACATTTGCCATCATCCAGGCGCCGCCGGGCGATTATGCCGACTACATCCGCTCGCAGGCGATCAACCAGGGTGGAGCCTCCTTCGCCGAGGCCGACGCGCAGGCAAAGGCCTACCGCATCGAGCATGGTCTCGATAAGCCGCTGCCCCTCCAGTATCTCAACTGGATCGGCGGCATCGTCACCCGCGGCGATTTCGGCTACAGCCTCTACTACAACAAACCGGTCGCCGATGTGGTCGGAGAGCGCCTGCCGCGCACCCTTCTCCTGGCGCTGGTCTGCCATCTGCTGGCTTCGGTGCTGGGCATCACATTCGGCATATGGGCGGCGACCCGGCAATACACCTGGATCGACTCGGCGCTGTCGGCCATCTCCTTCCTCGGTATGACGGTGCCGCGCTTCCTGATGGCGCTGATCATCGTCTATCTCCTGGTCTTCCAGTTCAACGTGTCGGAGATCGGCTCATTCTTCTCGCCGCAATATGGGGGCGCGCCGTGGTCGTGGGCCAAATTCGTCGATCTGGTCAAGCATGTCTGGCCGGTGGTGGCGATCGCGACTTTCGGCGGGCTCGCCTACAATATGCGCGTCATGCGCGGCAATCTGCTCGATACGCTGAACGCGCAATATGTCGAGACGGCAAGGGCCAAGGGGCTGACCGGCGCCGCTGTCGTCATGCGCCACGCCGTGCCTAACGCACTGCACCCGCTCATCATGTATCAGGGTGTGGTGCTGCCTTACATGCTGACCGGCGAAATCGAGACGGCGATCATCTTCGCGCTGCCGACTGTCGGCCCGGCGATCGTCGGCTCCATGGCTGTCGGCGATGTCTATGTCACCGCCACCTTCATGATGGTGCTGTCGGCGACGCTGATCGTCGGCAACATCATCGCCGACATGCTGCTCGTCCTGCTCGATCCGCGCGTGCGCCAGTTCGGGGGGCGCTGAGATGCTGGCGCGCGATCCATCCCCTCCACCGCTGCCGGCCGAAGGTCGCATCGTAGCCAAACCGGCGCGCGGTAACGAAAGCTACCTCGCGCTTGTCTGGCGCCGGCTGAAGCGCTCCTGGACCGGCATGGCCGGGCTCTGGCTCGTCGTGCTGCTGCTGGTGATGGCCGTGTTCGCCGAGTTCATCGCGCCAATGGACCCGAAGGTGACGGATGTCGGCTTCGCGCCTCCGCAGCTGCCTGTTTTCCATGACAGAGATGGCGGTTTCGTCGCGCGGCCGAGGGTCTATGCGCTGGCCGATTCGGCGGACCTCGATCCGGTCACTTTCCAGCCCGTCGTCGGTCCCGACTACGATCATCCAAGGCTGCTTGGTTTCTTCGTGCATGGCGCGCCTTACAAGCTCTTCGGGCTGTTGCCGGCGGACCGGCATCTGTTCGGCTCGCTGGACGGCCAGCCGGTGCATTTCCTGGGCACCGACAAGTTTGGTCGTGACGTGTTGTCGCGCGCCATCCATGGCTCGCGCGTCTCGTTGATGATCGCGCTGACGGTCGTCTTCATCATCACCGTCATCGGCACCACCGTCGGCATGGTCTCCGGCTATTTTGGCGGCAGGTTCGATGTCTGGATGCAGCGCTTCGTCGAACTGGTGCTCGCCTTCCCGCAGCTGCCGCTCTATTTGGCGCTGACGACGCTGATCCCGGTCACCGCTCCCACCAACGTCTTCCTCGCTTTCGTCATCATCGTCATGTCGGCCTTGGGTTGGGCGCAGATGTCTCGCGAGGTGCGCGGCAAGACTTTGGCGCTGGCGCGGATCGAGTATGTGCGCGCCGCCATGGCGGTCGGCGCCACCGACCGGCGCATCATCATGCAGCACATCTTCCCCAATGTGATGAGCCACGTGATCGTCGCCGTGACGCTGGCGATCCCGACGGTGGTGCTGCTCGAATCCTTCCTCGGTTTCCTCGGCTTCGCCGTCAAGCCGCCGCTGATCTCGTGGGGTCTGATGCTGCAGGACACCGCGACCTATTCCGTCATCGGCACCTATCCCTGGATCCTGTCGCCGGTCGGTTTCGTGCTCGTCACCGTCTTTGCCTTCAACGCGCTGGGCGACGGCCTGCGCGACGCCGTCGACCCTTATTGAGGTGCCTGAGATGTCCGTCGCGCTCGCCGAATCCTTCGCACCAACCGTCCGTCACGACCATGACGGACGCCAGGGCCAGCCGATCATCGATGCCCGCAACGTCGCCGTGGCCTTCAAGGTCGAGCATGGCGTCGTCGACGCGGTCAAGGACATCTCGTTTCAGCTCTATCGCGGCGAGACGATCGCCATCGTTGGCGAATCCGGTTCGGGCAAGTCGGTGACGGCGCGCACCGTCATGGGCCTGCTGTCGCGGCGCGCCACGGTGTCGCCCGGGTCGAGCGTCTGTTATGACGGGCAAAACATCCTGAAATTTCCCGAGAGCGCCCGGCGCAAGCTGCGCGGCAACCGCATCTCGATGATCTTCCAGGAGCCGATGAGCTCGCTTAATCCGATCTATACGGTCGGCAGCCAGATCGTCGAGGCGATCCGGGTGCATCGCAAAGTCAGCCGCAAGCAGGCCTGGGCGCGCGCACTGGAACTTCTGCAGCATGTGCAGATTCCGGATCCCGCCGCGCGGCTCAAGCAATACCCGCACCAGCTATCGGGCGGGCAACGTCAGCGGGTGATGATCGCCATGGCGCTGGCCAACAATCCCGATGTGCTGATCGCCGATGAGCCGACCACAGCGCTCGATGTCACCGTCCAGGCGCAGATCCTGAACCTGATCCGCAGCCTGCAGAAAGAGCTGCGCATGGCGGTGATCCTGATCACCCACGACCTGACCGTGGTGCGCCAGTTCTCCGACTACGTCTATGTCATGCAGCATGGCGAAATGTGCGAGCACAACGTCACCGAACGGCTGTTCGCCAACCCCCAGCACCCCTATACGAGACGGCTGCTCGCTTCCGAGCCGCAGGGGCAGCCGAAGCCGCTGCCGGAGGGCTGCGGCACCATCCTGGAGGCCAGCGGCGTGCGCGTCTCATTCATGCTGCGCCACGGCACCTTCCTGAAACCGGACTGGCGAGAGCTGGTCGCCGTCGACGATCTCGGCCTGAAACTCTGTCGCCACGAGACGCTGGGGCTGGTCGGCGAGTCCGGTTCAGGCAAGACCACCTTCGGCCAGGCCCTGCTCAGGTTGATCGACGCCAAGCGCGGCGAGATCCGTTTCGACGGCAAGCCGATCCACGGCCTGTCGCGGGCGCAGATGCGGCCGTTGCGCTCGCGCATGCAGATCGTCTTCCAGGATCCGTTCTCCTCGCTCAACCCGCGCATGACGATCGGCCAGATCATCGAGGAAGGGCTGATCGTCAACAGCATAGGGGCGACGCGGCGCGAGCGGGTCGAACGGGTGCGCGACGCGCTGGTCAGCGCCGGCATGCCGGGCGATATACTGTCACGGTTTCCGCACGAATTCTCCGGTGGCCAGCGCCAGCGCATCGCGATCGCCCGCGCCATCGCACTCGAACCCGAATTCATCCTGCTCGACGAGCCGACATCGGCGCTGGATCTCTCCGTCCAGGCGCAGATCATCGACCTGTTGCGCAAGCTGCAGGACGAGCGCGGCCTCAGCTACCTCTTCATCTCGCACGACCTCAAGGTGGTGCGCGCACTGTGCCATCGCGTGATCGTCATGCAGAACGGCAAGATCGTCGAGCAGGGCCCCGTCGACGACGTCCTGTCCAATCCCAAGACCGCCTACACGGAACGGCTCGTCAGGGCCGCTTTCGACGTGGCCTGAACATATGCCGGAGGTTAGCATGGCAAGAAATCCCAAGATCACTTTCATCGGCGCAGGCTCGACGGTGTTCATGAAGAACATTGTCGGCGACGTGCTGCAGCGCCCGTCGCTTTCCGGCGCGACCATCGCGCTGATGGACATCAATCCGCAGCGGCTGGAAGAGAGCGCCATCGTCGTCAACAAGCTGATCGCGACGCTCGGCGTCAAGGCGAAGGCCGAGACCCATTCGGACCAGCGCAAGGCGCTGGCGGGCGCAGATTTCGTCGTCGTCGCCTTCCAGATCGGCGGCTACGAGCCCTGCACGGTCACCGACTTCGAAGTGCCGAAGAAATACGGCCTGCGCCAGACGATCGCCGACACGCTCGGCGTCGGCGGCATTATGCGCGGCTTGAGGACCGTGCCGCATCTGTGGAAGATCTGCGAGGACATGCTCGCCGTCTGCCCGCAGGCGATCATGCTGCAATATGTCAACCCGATGGCGATCAACACCTGGGCGATAGCGGAGAAATACCCTGACATCAGGCAGGTCGGTCTCTGCCATTCCGTGCAGGGCACGGCAATGGAGCTGGCGCACGATCTCGACCTTCCCTACGAAGAGATCCGCTATCGCTCGGCCGGCATCAACCACATGGCCTTCTATCTCAGCTTCGAGCATCGCCAGCCGGACGGTTCGTACCGCGACCTCTACCCCGATCTCGTGCGCGCCTATCGCGAAGGCCGCGCGCCCAAGCCCGGCTGGAACCCGCGCTGCCCCAACAAGGTGCGCTACGAGATGCTGACCAGGCTCGGCTATTTCGTCACCGAGAGCTCGGAACATTTCGCCGAATACACGCCCTATTTCATCAAGGAAGGCCGCCCGGACCTGATCGAGAAGTACGGCATCCCGCTGGATGAGTATCCCAAGCGCTGCATCGAACAGATCGAGCGCTGGAAGGGACAGGCTGAGGCCTATCGCTCGGCCGATCGCATCGAGGTCGAGCAGTCCCGGGAATATGCCTCATCGATCATGAATTCGGTGTGGACGGGCGAACCCTCGGTGATCTACGGCAACGTCCGCAACAATGGCTGCATCACCTCGCTGCCCCGGGATTGCGCCGCCGAAGTGCCGTGCCTGGTCGATGCCTCCGGCATCCAGCCGACCTATATCGGTGACCTGCCGCCGCAATTGACCGCGCTGATCCGCACCAACATCAACGTGCAGGAACTGACGGTGCGGGCGCTGATGAGCGAGAACCGCGAACACATCTACCATGCGGCGATGATGGATCCGCACACCGCGGCCGAACTCGATCTCGACCAGATCTGGTCACTGGTCGATGATCTCTTGGCTGCTCATGGTGAATGGCTGCCTGCCTGGGCGCGCTTGAAGCGCAAGAACGAGGCCGCCGCCTGATCGGCGGCGCCCAGCCTTAATTCGGAGCGTCGGGGTCCGTCTCTTCCTCGTCATCGCGGGCCTTGATGACATAGGCGCCCTTCAGCCAGCGGTTGAGGTCGATGTCCTTGCAGCGCGTCGAGCAGAACGGAAAGGTGTCGCGCGCCGAGGGCTTGCCGCATTCGGGGCAGGGGCGCTTTGGGCGTAAGGGCGTGACTTTGGAGTCGGAATTCACAGCCGGGTTCCCGCCAGCCAGCCGCCATGCACCTTGAAGCCTTCGCCGCTCAACAGCGCGACGGTCTCATACAGCGGCAGCCCAACGATGTTGGTGTAGGAGCCGACCAGCTTGACGACGAAGGCGCCGGCGAGACCCTGGACGGCGTAACCACCCGCTTTGCCGCGCCATTCGCCCGACGCGACATAGGCGTCGATCTCCTCGCGCGGCAGCCGCTTGAAGCGCACCCGCGTCTCGACCAGCCGCTGACGCAGCTTGCCGCCCGGGGTGATCAGGCAGATGCCGGAATAGACCCGGTGCGAACGGCCCGACAACAGCCCGAGGCAGTTGGCGGCGTCGTCGAGGGTTTCTGCCTTGGGCAGGATGCGCCGCCCGACGGCGACGACCGTATCCGCGGCCAGCACGAAGCCCGGCGCGTAGTCGGCTTCGGTTTTCAGCGACGCGAACGCCTTCTCGGCCTTTTCCTTCGACAGCCGCTTGGCCAGCGAGCGCGGATGCTCTGCACGCAGCGGCGTTTCGTCGACATCGGCCGGCAGCACGCGGTCCGGCTCGATGCCGGCCTGCTGCAAGAGCTCGATTCGGCGCGGCGAACCCGAGGCAAGCACCAGCTTCTGCAAAATGCTCATCGCGGACCAGTCGGGCTTTGCTTACTTGAAACGATAGGTGATGCGGCCCTTGGTCAGGTCGTATGGCGTCATCTCGACCAGAACCTTGTCGCCGGTCAGCACGCGGATGCGGTTCTTGCGCATGCGGCCGGCCGTATGGGCGATGATTTCGTGTTCGTTTTCGAGCTTTACCCGGAACATCGCGTTCGGCAACAATTCCGTCACGACACCCGGAAACTCGAGGACTTCTTCCTTCGGCATTCGATACCTTTGCTTGGATGGTAGTTCCAGCGCCCTGGCCGGAATTTCGGCGGAACCTATATGATAATCGTCCGCTTGTGAACACGCTTAATCGGCGGCCTCCGGAGGTGTGAATCGACGCCCGATCCGCGCTTTCAGGCGCTCGCGCACGTCCCGGTAGGCCGCCATGATCTGTTCGCGCGTGCCGGCGGCGTCGGTCGGGTCCGGCGTCGGCCAGTATTCGACCTCGACAGCGAGCGAGCGGGTGAGTTCAAGTGCGGCGTGGTGCGCTTCCGGCGCCAGCGTGACGATGAGGTCGAAATAATCGTCCTCGAGATCGTCCATGGTCCGTGGGTGACGCTCGCCCAACGACAGGCCTTCCTCGGCAAGCACCGCATCGACGAACGGATCGCGCTCGCCGGCGCGAACGCCGGCCGAAGCGACAAAGATGGCCGCGGGCAGCATGCGGCGCGCCAGCTGCTCTGCCATTGGCGAGCGCACGGCATTCATGCCGCACAGGAACAGGATCGAACGGGGTAGGGCGCCGGGTGCCAGGGCTAGCCCCGCCAGTGCAGTACGCAGACCAGCGTGAACAGCCGGCGCGCCGTATCGAAGTCTATGTCGATCTTGCCGGATAGCCGGTCCATCAGCGTCTGCGAACCTTCATTGTGCAGGCCGCGGCGGCCCATGTCGATCGCCTCGATGTGGCTCGGCGTCGAGGAACGGATGGCGTCGTAGTAGCTTTCGCAGATCATATAGTAATCCTTGACGATGCGCCTCAGCGGCGTCAGCGACAGGATATGAGTGACGACGGCGGTGCCATCCTCGCGCGCCACGGCAAACACCAGGCGCTGCTCGGCCAGCGACAGTTTCAGCCGGTAAGGGCCGTCGCCGCTGTCATTGACGGGCTGAAAACTGTTCTCCTCGATCAGGTCGAAGATCGCCACCGCGCGTTCATGCTCGACATCGGGTGTCGACCGGCCGATCGATTCATCGAGTTCGACATCGATCAGCCTGGCGCGGGTTTGATCGGGGCCAGACATCGCCGCCTACATGTTCAACCGTATGGCGACGGAGCGTCCATGCGCCTCAAGGCCTTCCGCCTTGGCGAGCGCAATCGCCGCCGGCGCCAAGATACGCAACTGCTCCGATCCAAGCTTGAGGATCGACGTGCGCTTGACGAAATCGAGCACCGACAGGCCCGACGAGAAGCGCGCCGAGCGTGCCGTCGGCAGCACATGGTTGGAGCCGCCGACATAGTCGCCGATGGCTTCCGGCGTGTGGCGGCCGAGAAAGACGGCACCGGCATTGCGCATCCGCGCCAGGAAACCCTCGGCATCGTCGATGGCCAGTTCGACATGTTCGGCGGCGATGCGGTCGACCAGCGGCAGCGCGGATTCAATGGTTGGAACCAGGATCACGGCGCCAAAATCGCGCCAGCTCGCCGCAGCCGTTTCGGCCCGCGGCAGGCTCTGCAACTGGCGCTCGACCGCTTGTTCGACAGCGATGCCGAAGGCCGGATCGTCGGTGACCAGGATCGATTGCGCCGATGCATCGTGCTCGGCCTGGGCCAGCAGGTCGGCCGCGATCCAGTCCGGATCGTTGCTGCCGTCGGCCACGACGAGCACTTCCGACGGCCCGGCGATCATGTCGATGCCGACGGTGCCGAACACCTGGCGCTTGGCCGCCGCGACATAGGCATTGCCCGGGCCGACGATCTTGGCGACCGGCTTTATAGTCCGGGTGCCGTAGGCGAGGGCTGCGATCGCCTGGGCGCCGCCGACACGGTAGATTTCCGACACGCCTGATATGTCGGCCGCCACCAGCACCAGCGGATTGATGATGCCGCCGGGCGCCGGCACGACCATGACGATGCGCTCGACCCCGGCCACCCTGGCCGGTATGGCGTTCATCAGCACCGAGCTTGGATAGCTCGCCGTGCCGCCCGGCACATAGAGCCCGACCGCCTCGACCGCCGTCCAGCGCCAGCCGAGCTCGACGCCGGCGGCATCCGTATAGCGATCATCCTTCGGCCGCTGCCGCTCATGGTGGGAGCGGATACGGTCTCGCGCGAATTCCAGCGCCTCGATCGTCTTTGAGTCGGCAGCCTTGTAAGCTTGAGCGATGTCGTCCTTCGAGACGGCGATGCCCAATCCAGTCAGATCGGCGCGATCGAATTTCTGTGAATAGTCGATCAGCGCCGCGTCGCCTTCGGCGCGCACGCGCGCGATGATGTCGCGCACCGCGGCATCAACGTCGGCGGACACTTCCCGCTTGGTCAACAGGAAGGCGGCGAAACGCTGCTCGAAATCGGCGTCGGACTGACGAAGCTTGATGGCCATCGGACGCTCAGGCCTTGTGGATGGGGCGCGAGGTGGCTTCCCACGCCCCGCCAATATCGGCAAGGCGCGCCTCGATGCATTCGACGTCGAGCATGATCGTGCCGCCGCCGGCAAAGATCAGCTCGACGATGCCCGCCGGCTTGCTGATCTCGATGAAGCTGATCGCCAGCAGCGACAGGACCTCATTGGGCTTGTCGCGGGCGATGCCGTTGGTCTTGGCGCCGAGCACCCGGTCGAAATGCAGCACCGCCTGCCGCCGCTCATTGTGCTGGCGAAACAGGCCGGATTTGGCCTCCCAGACGAAACGGTTCATGGTCAGCAGGAAACGCTTGGCCGCAGGCAGGAATTCGAGGTCGCTGACCTTCATCACGGCATCCTGGACATGGGCCGAAACGATGCTCAGATCCTGATCGTCGAGCGCGATAAGCTTAAGGGCAGTCATGCGGATTTCGCACCTGAAGGTTGATAACTGAACCTTCTGTTAGGCGGTCTTTCCCGTCCGCGCAACCGCACCGCGAGGCCTTGCGATTGGCCTATGCGGAAATCCGCTCGATCACCGCGCCGCAGTTGGATAGCTTTTCTTCCAGCCGCTCGAAGCCGCGGTCGAGATGGTAGACGCGGTTGACCGTCGTCTCGCCTTCCGCCGCCAGGCCGGCGATGACCAGCGAGACAGAGGCGCGAAGATCGGTCGCCATGACCGGCGCGCCCTTCAGTTTCGGCACGCCGTCGACGATCGCCGTCTGGCCCGAAAGCGTGATGTGAGCGCCGAGCCGCGCCAGTTCCTGCACATGCATGAAGCGGTTCTCGAAGATCGTCTCGGTGATGCGCGACTTGCCCTTGGCCATCGTCATCAGGCCCATGAACTGCGCCTGCAAATCGGTCGGGAAGGCCGGAAACGGCGCCGTCGTCACGTCGACCGGCGCAATGCCGGCGCCGTTGCGCCTCACACGAATGCCGGAATTGGTCGGCGTGATCTCCGCACCCGTCTGGGCGATCACGTCCAGTGCGGTCTGCAGCAGATCCGGACGCGCACCTTCGAGCACGACGTCGCCGCCGGTCATGGCGACGGCCATGGCATAGGTGCCGGTCTCGATGCGGTCGGGAATGACGCGTACGCGCGCACCGGAGAGCGATTCGACGCCGTCGATGGTGATTGTCGGCGTGCCGGCGCCGGAAATCTTCGCACCCATGGCATTGAGGCACTCGGCGAGGTTGACGATCTCGGGCTCGCAAGCCGCGTTTTCCAGCACCGTCTCGCCCTTGGCGAGCGCCGCGGCCATCATCAGCACATGGGTGGCGCCGACCGAGACCTTCGGGAAGATATAGCGGTTGCCGACAAGGCGGCCATTCCTTGTCTTGGCGATGACATAGCCGGTGTCGACGTCGATGTCGGCACCCAGCGCCTGCAGGCCCTCGAGGAACAGATCGACCGGCCGCGTGCCGATGGCGCAACCGCCCGGCAGCGACACTTTTGCTTCGCCCATGCGGGCCAGCAGCGGGCCGATCACCCAGAACGAGGCGCGCATCTTCGACACCAGCTCGTAGGGCGCTGTGGTGTCGACGATGTTGCGGGCGGAGAAGTTGATGGTGCGCGAATAGCCCTCATTCTGCTTCTCGCGGCGGCCATTGACCGAATAATCGACGCCGTGGTTGCCCAGGATGCGGATCAGTTGCTCGACATCGGCCAGATGCGGCACGTTTTCCAGCGTCAGCGTGTCGTCGGTCAAAAGCGAGGCGATCATCAAAGGCAACGCCGCGTTTTTCGCGCCCGAGATCGGAATGCTTCCGGAGAGCTGGTTGCCCCCGACAATTCTGATGCGATCCATGGAAGAAAGTCCCTCTCGGCCAAACAGGGCCGGTTCAATCGTTTGAGTAGCGGCCCGTCTAGACCATTGGCCGATCTGGTTCAAGAATTACGCTGGTTCAAGAAATGGGATTTCGCCCACCCCGGGCCAAGAGTGGCCGATTTGAGTTAATCTTTTTGTATTTCCTTCGATGCAGCGAGCCCGTCCGGCCGTTGATCTGCATCTCCGGTGCGCCGCGAGCGTGACTGCGCCTTGCGCTTCTGCAGATTGGCGCGCAATTGCTCTGCCAGCCGATCCTTGCGGATTGTTGCGCTGTTATTCGGTGGACCATCCTTTTTCACTGGAATTGCCTTGTCATCCATTGTCCCGCTCTGGCCCGTGAGCAGCCAGCCCGCCATTCAGGGATAGCCAACATTGTGGCGCCCCCATGTCATTAAAAGCTATCCGGCAAAGGCTTTCACAGAAGCGTTGCGCTTGGCCTTGCGCTTGCCGGTTCGATATGGCAGAAGCCCCGCCATCAGCGGCTGCGGTAGCTCAGTGGTAGAGCACTCCCTTGGTAAGGGAGAGGTCGAGAGTTCAATCCTCTCTCGCAGCACCAGTTTCCAACATCCTTGTTGCCGCACATTCGTCCTCTGCATTTGCAAGGGCGAGGCGGCTACACGGGAACGGCGCGGCCGTCGTGTTGGCGGACCTCATCAGCGGTGCATTGCTCCAGAAAATGGCTGCCACAGGCAACTCCAGCCGAAGCGCATTCCCGGCAAGACACGATTCGTTAACCAAGATGCTGTTCATCGACATGACGTATTGTGGCATGGATGCCCGTCTGCGTCGGTCAAGTCCATGCTTGTCAGGAAGAGGGCCGAAAGGCTCCTGATCTGGGCGGAACCTAAAACCGCCCGAAACAAAAGAACGTGCAAGGCATGAACGTGAGCGAAAACGTGCAAAACGCCCCCGGTGCTTCCCGTCTTTGGACACTGCCGGCCATCATGGCAGCGTTCTTATGTCTGTTCGTTACCGGCGCGTTCGCGGAGACGCGTGCTTTGAAGATTCAACATCTCCATACGGGCGAGAAGGCTGAAATCGTGTTCAAGCGCAATGGGCGCTATGATCCGGCGGGATTGAAGAAGATCAATTTGATGCTGCGCGACTGGCGTCGCAACGAACCGACGAAGATGGATCCGCGCCTGCTCGATCTTGTCTGGCAGGCCTATCGCGCCAGCGGCTCGACAGCCTATATTCACGTGGTCAGCGCCTATCGGTCGCCAGCGACGAACGCCATGCTGCGCAGCCGCTCGAAGGGCGTGGCTCGGGAAAGCCAACACATGGTTGGCCGCGCGATGGACTTCTTCCTGCCGGATGTGCCGCTGAAGAAGCTGCGCGACATCGGCCTCAAGATGCAGGGCGGCGGCGTAGGCTATTACCCGACCTCCGGCTCGCCTTTCATACATATGGATGTCGGCAATGTGCGGCATTGGCCTGGCATCAGCCGCCAGGAACTCGCAAGGGTATTCCCGAACGGCAATACGCTGCATGTGCCGAGCGACGGCAAACCGCTGCCCGGTTATGGGCAGGCGTTTGCCGCCTACAAATCGCGCAAGGGCGCCGGCACGCCCAACATCGACCTGGCAAGTGCCGACGGCGGCAACCGCAGGCCGCGCGGCCTGCTGGCGACGCTTTTGGGTGGGCGCGGCGCGGACGAGACCGATGATGTCGCCGAAGCGGTGCCGGCGCCACGCAAGCCGGCCAAGTCCGTTGAACCCAGGCCCGCCGGCATCGCAATCGTGCCGCCACAGGATGCCCAGCGCGCCGACATCCAGACGGCTTCCGTCGATCGGGCCGAAGAATCGCCGATCGGAGCGGAGGGAAAGACGCCTGAAGCGATCGTGATGGCGATGGCGCCGGGCTCAGTGCCGCTGCCAGCCTTCGCCCCGCGCACCGGGTCAACGGCCAGCATTCCGACCCCGCAAATCGCGCCACTTGCAACAGCCAACGCTTCCACGGCGCGGGCCGAGCTGGCCAATCCAGCAGCAACCGATGCTGAAATTCCCTCGGGCAAGTCGGATGCCGGCCCCGCGAGCGGCGCGCCGGACCTGGTGGTGCTCAACATCCCGTTGCCGACATGGCGGCCGGAAAGCCCGACAAGGCCGACGCGCCAGCCTGACGCAGACAAATCCGGCGATGCGGTCGCTGCCTTGCTGGCCTTGAACCACGCCGATGACGGCCACAATGGGTTGGCCGGCCAGCGGGTCTCGGTTGCCCAATCGAAGCCCGAAGATCGCGTCAGGACCAGCCCGAAGGCCGACCGTGTCCAGCCAAATCTCGATCCCGAAGCTACCGCGGTCATCGTGCCGGCAGCGTTGTCCGGCCGGCTGATTGAGACGGGTCGTGGCATCGCCGGCGGAGCTAGCCCTGCGGCGGCGCCCGTCATTGCCGCCAATCTCATCCGCACAGCGCCGGAGCACATCTATCTCGATGGATTCCAGCCGCGAGGACAGACCTCCGATCACCGACGCTTCACCGGTTCAGCGGTCAAGTTCCTGCCCATCGCCAGCTTCAGATAGACGCAAGCCCTCGTTCGAGCCGACGTGGATGTGTTGCACGACTGGCTTGGCTGTCATGGGATTGCAAGTCATGCCGAACTCTCGATGGTTCTGTAAGAAAAGTTCCAAATTTGACAAACATGTGCGAAATTGTAAGATAATTGTCTTTCCGTCGACGATAGGCGATGACATGTCGATCCGCGAAGAACTGGCCAATACGACCGTGGCGTTCACTTCCGCGGAAGAGAAGATCGTCCAGGTCCTGCTCGCCGATTATCCGATGTCGGGGCTGGGCACCGCGACCCGGCTGGCACGGCGCGCTGGCGTCAGCGACCCGAGCGTGACGCGGCTGATGACCAAGCTTGGCTATGTCGGCTTTGCCGACTTCCAGGCACGCCTGCTCACCGAAGTCGAATCCAGGCTGCATTCGCCGCTTTTGATGATGGAGGCCAAGCGTCCGGGCGGCTCCAGCGAAGGCACCGCACTTGCCTATTTCCATTCGGTTTCCGACAGCTTGGAGCGCACGCGCACGGCAGTGCCGGTGCAGGCCTACACGCGGGCCGTCAACATGCTGCTGGAGAGCAAGGGCCAGGTCGTGCTGCTGGGCGGCCGGTTCAGCCGGCATATCGCCTCCATGCTGGCCGGCTACCTCCTGCAGTTCCGCTCCGGCGTGCGCGACATCGGTTCGTTGAGCCCCGCCGATTTCGACCTGTTGATCGACCTTGGCAAGCGCGACCTCCTCGTCGTGTTCGACTACCGGCGTTACCAGTCGGACGTGGTGAGCTTTGCCCAGCAGGCCAAGGAGCGCGGCGTCTCCATCCTGCTGTTCACCGATGTCTGGCTGTCGCCGATATCTGACATAGCGGACCTGACCATGGTCGCCGCGATCGACGCCAACTCGCCGTTCGACACGCTGGCGACGGCCGTTGCCCAGATGGAAACCGTGTTTGCCCACGCGCTGGAGAGCCACGGCGCCGGGGTGCGCAAGCGCATCGAGGACATCGAAAGGATCCGCAGCGCCAATGCGGTCACGCTCGATACCGCCCTGTCGTCATCGGCCGACGACGCCGCCAAATCCAAAACCACAAGGAAATAGTGTCGTTGCGCCCAGTGCAGCGATTGCAAAGCGCCGCGACGCAGAGAAGGAAGCGACAATGCCCGACAACCAGACCATCATCGATGCCGTGCAGGCTGAGATCGAGACCGATCGCGACTGGTTGATCGGCCTGACCCGCGACATGGTTCGCATCCCTTCGGTCAACCCCAAATTCGAGCCCAACCCGGCGATCAACCGCGAGGCGGATGTCCAGGCGCTGCTCGAACCGATCCTCAGGCAGGACGGGTTCAAGACCGAGCAATGGGATGCCTTGCCCGGCCGGCCCAATCTGGTCGGCGAATGGGCGGGAGACGAGGACCGCAGCCTGATCCTGTGCGGCCACATCGACGTCGTGCCGGTCGGCGCGATGAAGGACTGGTCGGTGGATCCGTTCGGCGGCGAGATCACCAATGGCCGCCTTTATGGCCGCGGCGCCGTCGACATGAAGGGCGGCGTCGCCGCTTGCGTCGCCGCAGCACATGCGATCCGCAAGGCGGGCATCACGCTGCAGGGCCGGCTGGCCATCCATTCCGTCGTCGACGAGGAAGCCGGCGGCTTCGGCGCCATGGACGCGGTGAAGAAGGGCAAGCTCGCCAAGGCGGTGCTGGTCGCCGAACCGACCTGGGGCGATGTCCTGCCCGTCGAAGGCGGGCTCGAATGGGCGCGGGTGACGATCCGCGGCCGCAACGCCCATTCGGCGCTGCGCTACAACGAGATTTATCCGCAGCGCCACGACAAGGACCGGCTCGAGCCGGGCGTCAACGCCATCGAGATCGCCGCTCGCTTCATCGCCGCCGTGCGCCAGTATGAACTGGACCGGACGCGGGCGAAATCGCATCCATTGCTGCCGCTCGGTATGAACACGATCAACATCGGCGTCATGCATGGCGGCACCGGCCTTGGCGAACACGGCCTGCCGACCGTCATGACCAACCCGGCCATCATTCCCGACGTCGCGGTGCTCGATCTCGACATGAAATTCCTGCCCGATGAGAACTCGGCCGACTACCGCCGCGATTTCGAGACGTTCGTCCACCATTTCGCCCAGACCGATGCGTGGCTGCGCGACAACCCGCC
Organism: Mesorhizobium sp. M0518; assembly: GCF_040321125.1. NCBI lineage: Bacteria > Pseudomonadati > Pseudomonadota > Alphaproteobacteria > Hyphomicrobiales > Phyllobacteriaceae > Mesorhizobium > Mesorhizobium sp. M0518. Next base: position 30,032 of record NZ_JAMYQY010000013.1, on the reverse strand, counting down.
TGCGATCCAATGGGAGCTCGGCGGGCTATATTTCCCGCCGATGAACACCCCGGTCGATCATCCGCTGGTGACCTCGCTGATGAAGCGCAAGGCCATGGTCGGCAAGGCGCCGCAGGCGCGCGGCTTCGTCGCTGTGTGCGATGCCGCGCACTATGCCGGCGCCGGCGTCGACGGTGTCATCTTCGGCCCGTCGGGCGACGGTTTTCACGGTTCCGACGAATATGTCGAGGTCGAATCGGTGGTCGAGACCGCCAAGGTGATCGCTGCTTCGGTCATCGACTGGTGCGGCATCCGTTAGAGCAATTCTAGGAAAAGTGTGAAGCGGTTTTCCGTCCAGAATTGCTCCAAAACAAAGAGTTAGAGCAGCTCGCCGTTTCTCTGAAACGGTGAAATGCTCTAACGCGGAGCCGCTATTCCGAAACGGTCAGGCCGGGCGTTTCAGGCGTCCGGCGACGGCGCCCCATGAAGCCTTGATCATGCCGACCAGGCCGCTCGGGTAGGCCAGCATCACGCCGATGATCAGCACCGCCGTGATCATCGGCCGCCACGCACCGAAATCGGCCATCCATTCGGCGAAGATCGTCAGCACGAACGAAGCGATGATGGCGCCGTAAATGGTGCTGGTGCCGCCGAGCAGCACCATCGACAGGATGATGGTCGCCAGGCTCATGCCGAAGACGTCGATCGAGGCATTGCGCTGGTAGGCGGCGTAGAAGGCGCCGGCGATGCCGGTGAAGAAGGCGCTCGCGGCAAGCGTCAGCATGCGCTGGCGGACGATCGAGACGCCGCGGCTGACGGCGTATTCCTCATTGTCGCGCAAGGCGACGATACTGGCCCCGGCGCGTGAGCGCACGAACACGCGCAGGAACAGCGTGCTCGCCACCAGCAGCGCCAGCGCGATGTAGAAATAGGCTGACTTGCCGTCACGGACCATATTGTGGTCGAACACGTAAAGTCCGGGAATGCGCACCAGCCCTTGCGTGCCGCCGGTGATGGCGGACTGGCTGATGATCACCTGCATGACCAGCTGCGCGAAGCCGAAAGTGACCAGGATGATGTAGATGCCCTTCAGCCGCAGGATCGGGATGGTCACAAGGATCGCCGCCAGCGTGGCGATGACACCGCTGGCAAACAGCGCGATCCACGGGTCGAATTCGGCCAGCTTGGTCAGCAGGCTGTAGGCATAGACGCCGATGCCGAACAGCGCCAGATGGCCGAAATTGAAAACGCCGCCATAGCCGAGGCTAAGATCCCAGTTCGAGGCGACGATCGCATAGATGAAGGCCATGATCAGGATGTGGCGGGCATAGGTGTCACCGAAGATCAGCGGCAGCAGCGCCAGCAGCGCGAAGCCGAGCACGAAGCCGATGGCCTCCTGCTTCCACGGCGTGCGGCCTGGAGCGATCGGGGTTGCCGCCTCGGCGTGGCCAGGCGCGATCAGCGATGTCGTGTCGGTCATGCTAGGCCTCGGGAGCGGCTGGCGAAGATGCCCTCGGGGCGCACCATCAGGGTCAGGATGAGCACGCCGAACAGCAGCGCCGGCGTCCAGTACAAGCCGAAATAATAGCTGCAGGCTGCCTCGAAGAAGCCGATCAGATAGGCGGCGAAGATCGGGCCCGATATGCTCGATATGCCGCCGAAGACGACGACGATCAGCGCCTTGAGCAGCGGGTCGCTGCCCATCACCGGCGACATGAAACGGTAGCCGCCCATGAAGATGCCGGCGAGCCCGGCGAGCGAAGCGGCGATGGCGAAGGCCAGCCCATAGAGCGCGGTGACGTTCAGCCCGACAAGGTGGCTGGCATCTTCGTTTTGCGCCACGGCGCGCAGCGCCAGCCCGAGCCGCGTGCGGTTGAGGAACATCCAAAGTGCGGTCAGGATCAGCGGCGTGATGACGATGATGGCGATCTGGTGCAGGGAGACGCCGACGCCGCCGATGGTGGTGTTGCCGGCGATCAGCGCCGGGATCTGCTTCGAGCGCGGTCCCCAGATGGTCAGCGCGCCGTTCTCGATCAGCGACCCGGCTGCCAGCGTGGTGATGACGACGACCAGCACGATGTTGGGTCGGCCGATCAGCGGCCGCACGACGCTCGCCTGCAGGATCCAGCCGACGCCGGCCATGACGACGACGGCGATGGGAAAGGCGACCGCCGCCGGCAGGCCGAGTTCGACCAGCTGCCAGGCGATGTAGGCGCCCAGCATCATGAACACGCCATGGCTGAAATTGAACACGCCGATCGTCGTCCAGACGAGAGCGAGCCCAACCGCCATCATGGCGTAGAGCGAGCCCTGGAACAGGCCGCCGAACAGGATTTCCGCCAATGCGCTCATCTTCGGATTTTCCTAATGGCCAAAATACATCGACATGATCTCGCCGTGGTCGAGGCTTTCGCCCGGCTTGATCTCGGTCGCCACGGCGCCATGGTTGACGAGGTAGAGTTGCTGCGTCAGTTCCAGCAGAAATTCGATATCCTGCTCGACGACGATCAGCGGCACGCCGCCGCGCGAAATGTCCATGACGGAGGCGCAGAGTTCGTCCTTGATCTTGGGTGCCAGCCCCAGCGTCGGCTCGTCGAGGATCAGCAGGCGCGGATGGCTCATCAGCGCGGTGCCGATCGACACCATCTGGCGCTCGCCGCCCGACAATGTGCGCACGCGCTGGCGCCAGCGTTCCGCCAGTTTCGGAAACAGCTTGATCACCTTCTCGCGGTTCTCCGCCTCATGCGGCCGGGCCCGCGGCGAATAGGCTCCGAGCGCCATGCAGTCGGCGATCGAGAGATCGGGAAACAGCCGGTTGCCTTGCGGCACATGGATCAGGCCGGCGCCGACGATGGCGCGTGCGCTGCGGCCGGCAATGTCTTGCCCGTCGAACAGGATGCGGCCGCTCTTCGGCTGCAGCAGCCCGGAGACTGCGCGCAGCAGCGTCGTCTTGCCATGGCCGTTGGGGCCGAACAGGCCGACATTGCCGAAACGGCCGGCCTCCAGCGAGATATCGTGCAGCACGGTGACGCGGCCATAGCCGGCGGTGACGCCTTCGACGCTGAGAATGGGGTTCACGCCGCCGACCTCCTCGTGCCGAGGTAGGCTTCGATGACGCGCGGATCGGCGATTACGCCTGCCGGATCGCCGGCGGCCAGGACACGGCCATTGTTGAGCACCAGCAGATGCTGCGAAAGGCTCATCAGGAAGGTCAGCACGTGCTCGATCAGAAGGATGGTGATGCCGCGCTCGGCGGTGCGGCGGATCAGGCCGATCGACGTCTCGATCTCGGGCTTGGTCAGGCTCGATGCCGGCTCGTCGAGCAAGAGCATGCGCGGCTGCATGGCAATCGCGGTGGCAAGCATCAGGCATTTGCGCTCGAACACGGATAATTCGCCGGCAAGCCGGCCGAACGACTGAGATCCCAGACCGACGAACTCCAGCGCCTCGGCGGCGGCATTGCGGGCCGTGGCCGCTGTCTTTTCCTGCTTGCCGTAACTGGCGCCGATCAGCGCGTTCTCGAACACGGTCAGCCCGTCGAAGCTGGTCTCGCGCTGAAACGTGCGGGCGAGGCCGAGGCGCGCGATGGCGTGTCCCGATTTGCCGTTTATGGCAATGCCGTCAAAGCGGATGTTGCCCCGGTCGGGGCCGAACGGGATGCCGGTGATGATGTTGAACAGCGTGCTCTTGCCGCTGCCGTTCGGGCCGGCGATACCGAAGATCTCGCCGGCCTCGACCTTGAAAGACACGCCGTCGACGGCCTTCAGCGAACCGAAGGCCTTCGACACGTCGTCCAGTTCAAGCAGGGCCATTCCCTACTTCATCCAGGGCTGGAGCTTGAAGGCGCCGGTGGCGTATTTCTCCGGAGAGATCAGCGTGCGCTGGCCGTCCCAAATCTGGAAGAAGGTGATCGGGATGTAGTCGTCGCCCTGTGTGGCAAGGTGGGTGGCGGGATCGAATTTCAGCCGCCCTTCGGCGACCTGCTTGTCGGTCTCCGACAGCGCCTTCATGATCGCCGCATGGTCGGATGCGCCGCCGACCTTCTTGACCGCGTCGAAATAGACATTGGTCATTTCGTAGAGGCCGATGCCGTAGGTGCCGCTCTCGACGCCGTATTTTGCCTTGAACTTGGCTGCCACCTCGTCGGCCCGCGGGTTCTTCGGCGTCGTCAGCGCGCCGCCGAGCAGGTTGTAGATGACACCATCCGACTTCTTGCCGGTCAGTTCGACGAATTCCGGAACGCTCGGTGCGTATTGCAGGAAGACGAGGCTCTTGGTCGGCTGCTCGAGGAACTGGTTCAGGAAGGACGCCGAATTGCCCGGCAGATAGTCGGTGTTGATGACGACGTCGGGAACGTTCTCGCGCACCTTGGCGAGGATCGAACGCCAGTCGGTCACTTCGCCGAAGGGCACGATCTCGTCGACGGTGATGGTCCAGCCCTTCTCCTTGAAGGTCTTCTTCATGCCTTCGGAGATGGTCTTCGAATAAGCGTTGTCGGACGAGATGATGGCGACCTTCTTGGTCGGCAAGGTGATCTTGCCGTCGGCCGCGAGCTTCTCGACGAACAGGGTGACGTCGGTGTTGTAGGCGTCGAAGGAAGGCGTCAGCGACCAGCAGCACATGTATTTATCGGGGCTCGGCGCGATGATGTCCCTGGTCTGCTGCGAGGTGGCCGCCAGCATGTAAGGCATTTCCGCTTCGGCCATGTTGTCGATCTCGAAATTGGTCAGGCTGGCATAGCCGGTCAGCATGAAGTGCACGCCCGGATCGCCAAGCAGGCGCTCGACCGCGCTGGTGACGTTGCCGGCGGACTGATCCTTGACGTCGCCGACCACCAGTTCGAACGTATCCCCGGCAACGCCGCCGGCTGCGTTGGCCTCGTCGATGGCCATCTGCACGCCGCGCTGGAATTCCTGGCCGTCCGCCGCGGCAGGGCCGGTCAGCGGCGCAAGCAGGCCGATCTTGACGATTTCGGCAAAGGCGGGGGCGCCTGACACGGCAAACATGCCGATCAGCGTCGTGCTCATCAGCATATGGCGGATTCGACTTGCGGCGGATTTGGGCTTCATCGTGCTGTTCCCTGTTTTCCTCCCGTTCATCGGGAGTTGGATAATTGACAATCTACGCATAATTGTTCTTATTTGAAAAGGATTTTTCAACGCAACCTAGCCGGGAAGATGGTTCCCGCAAAGGTATGGAAGCCGTGGCGCTTTGCTGCGCAACTGCATTAAAACAGGGCAATTCCCGACGGAGCGGACAATGACGATCTCGCAGAAGACCCTTGAAACCAGCCACGGCAAGATCGCTGTTCGCCAGACCGGTGGCGAAGGCACCGCTGTCATGCTGATCCACGGCAATTCATCTTCCAGCGCCGTTTTCCGCAACCAGTTGGACAGCATGTTGGGCGAGCGCTACCATCTCATCGCTCCCGACTTGCCCGGCCATGGAGCGTCCGCCGATGCGATCGATCCGGAGCGTTCCTACAGCATGGAAGGCTATGCCGACGCCATGACCGAAGTGCTCGGGCTGCTCGGCATCGACAAGGCCATCGTCTTCGGCTGGTCGCTCGGCGGCCATATCGGGCTTGAGATGATCGACCGCTTTCCCGGCCTGCTTGGCCTGATGATCACCGGCACGCCGCCCGTCTCGCCCGAGGAGGTCGGCAACGGCTTCAAGCCGAGCCCGCATATGCACCTTGCCGGGCAGGAAACCTTCACTGACGCGGATGTCCAGGCCTATGCGCGCAGCACCTGCGGCGAGCCGTTCGAGCCGTTTCTCATCGACACGGTGGCGCGCACCGATGGAAGGGCGCGGCGCCTGATGTTCGAAAAGTTCGCGGCCGGCACCGGGCGGAACCAGCGCGAGATCGTGGCCGGCAAGACGCCGCCGATCGCCGTTCTGAACGGCATCGACGAGCCATTCGTCAACACCGATTTCGTCTCCGCTGTGAAATTCTCCAATCTATGGGAAGGCAAGGCCCATCTGCTCGACAAATCCGGCCACGCGCCGTTCTGGGATTCGCCGGATCGCTTCAATCCGGTCTTCGCCCGCTTCCTGGCAAGCTTCGACAGAGCGTAGGTCCGTCGGAAAACCGGCGCCACAGACCCCGCCTTCGAGACAGGTGGGTGACAATCACGTGCACCTACCGTATATTGACATAAAGATATCCTTATGTGACATGAAAAGGCCTGTCGCCAAAGGGATAAAAAATGTCGCAGAATTCTGCATCGCTGGACGATTTGTTCGGCCCCGTCGCGGCAAAACCGGACGGCTCGGAAGTGCTTGCCGCGCTGACGGCAGCAGCACGCGAACGCATCCTCATCCTCGATGGCGCCATGGGCACGCAGATCCAGGGCCTCGGCTTTGACGAGGACCAGTTTCGCGGCGAGGCCTTCGCCGGCTGCGCCTGCCACCAGCAAGGCAACAACGATCTTCTGATCCTGACGCAGCCGAAGGCGATCGAGGAGATTCACTATCAATACGCCATCGCAGGCGCCGATATCCTCGAAACCAACACCTTCTCCTCGACCTCGATCGCCCAGGCCGATTACGGCATGGAGGATGCCGTCTACGCGCTGAACCGCGATGGCGCGCGGCTGGTGCGGCGCGCCGCTGTTCGGGCCGAGCAGCAGGACGGCAAGCGCCGCTTTGTCGCCGGTGCACTCGGGCCGACCAACCGCACCGCCTCGATGTCGCCCGACGTCAACAATCCCGGCTATCGCGCCGTGACCTTCGACGATCTGCGCCTCGCCTATGGCGAGCAGCTGCGCGGCCTGATCGACGGTGGCGCCGACATCATCCTGATAGAGACCATCTTCGACACGCTGAACGCCAAGGCGGCGATCTTTGCAGCGGAAGAGATCTTCATCGAGAAGGGCGTGCGCCTGCCGGTGATGATTTCGGGCACCATCACGGACCTCTCCGGCCGCACGCTGTCGGGCCAGACGCCGACGGCCTTCTGGCATTCGGTGCGCCACGCCAGCCCGTTCACCATCGGCCTCAACTGCGCGCTCGGCGCCAACGCCATGCGCGCGCATCTGGCCGAGATTTCAGGCGTCGCCAACACCTTCACCTGCGCCTATCCGAATGCCGGCCTGCCCAATGAATTCGGTCGGTATGACGAGAGCCCGGACTTCATGGCCGCGCAGATCGAGGAGTTTGCCCGCGAGGGACTGGTCAATGTCGTCGGCGGCTGCTGCGGTTCGACGCCCGAGCACATCCGCGCCATCGCCGAGGCGGTGAAAAAGTATCCCCCACGCGCCATTCCCGACATCGAGCGCAAGATGCGCCTGTCCGGGTTGGAGCCGTTCACGCTGACGGACGAAATTCCCTTCGTCAATGTAGGCGAGCGCACCAATGTTACCGGGTCGGCCAAGTTCAGGAAGCTGATCACGGCGGGTGACTATGTCGCCGCGCTCGACGTGGCGCGCGACCAGGTCGCCAATGGCGCGCAGATCATCGACATCAATATGGACGAAGGCCTGATCGATTCGAAGAAGGCGATGGTGGAGTATCTCAACCTGATCGCCGCCGAACCGGACATCGCCCGTGTCCCGGTCATGGTCGACAGTTCCAAATGGGAGATCATCGAGGCTGGCCTGAAATGCGTGCAGGGCAAGCCGCTGGTCAACTCCATCTCGATGAAGGAAGGCGAGGCGGCATTCCTGCATCATGCAAGGCTCGTGCGCGCTTATGGCGCCGCCGTGGTCGTCATGGCGTTCGACGAGGATGGCCAGGCCGACACCAAAGCGCGCAAGGTGGAGATATGCACCCGCGCCTACAAGCTTTTGACCGAACAGGCCGGCTTCCCGCCCGAGGACATCGTCTTCGATCCGAACGTGTTCGCCATCGCCACCGGCATCGAGGAGCACGACAATTACGGCGTCGACTTCATCGAGGCGGCGGGCGAGATCACCGCGACGCTGCCGCATGTCCACATTTCCGGCGGTGTGTCGAACCTCTCCTTCTCGTTCCGCGGCAACGAGCCGGTGAGGGAGGCCATGCATGCCGTGTTCCTCTACCATGCCATCCAGCGCGGCATGGACATGGGCATCGTCAATGCCGGTCAGCTCGCCGTCTACGATACGATCGAGCCGGCACTGCGCGAAGCCTGCGAGGATGTCGTGCTCAACCGCATGCCCAAGGCCGGCGGCACCGCCACCGAACGCATGCTGGAGATCGCCGAACGCTTCAAGGGCACGGCCGGCAAGGAAGCGCAGGAGCGCGATCTCGCCTGGCGCGAATGGACTGTCGAACAGCGGATCGGCCATGCACTGGTCAACGGCATCACCGAATTCATCGACGCCGACACTGAGGAAGCGCGGCTTGCCGCCGAGCGCCCGCTCCATGTCATCGAAGGCCCGCTGATGGCCGGCATGAACGTCGTCGGCGACCTGTTCGGCGCGGGCAAGATGTTCCTGCCGCAGGTGGTTAAGTCGGCGCGTGTGATGAAGCAGGCGGTGGCCGGGCTGCTGCCGCATATGGAGGCCGAGAAGCTGGCCAACGCCGCCAACGGCATCGACAATGGCGAACGCCAGACCGCGGGCAAGATCCTGATGGCGACGGTGAAGGGCGATGTCCACGATATTGGCAAGAACATCGTCGGCGTCGTGCTGGCCTGCAACAATTACGAGATCATCGATCTCGGCGTCATGGTGCCGGCAGCGAAAATCCTGCAGACGGCGCGCGACCAAAATGTCGACATCATCGGCCTGTCCGGCCTGATCACGCCATCCCTCGATGAAATGGTGCACATGGCCGCCGAGATGGAGCGTGAAGGCTTCGACATTCCGCTGCTGATCGGCGGCGCGACGACCAGCCGCGTGCACACGGCGGTGAAGATCCACCCGCGCTACAGCAAGGGGCAGACGGTCTACGTCACCGACGCCAGCCGGGCGGTCGGCGTCGTGTCGTCCTTGCTGTCGAACGAGAGCAAGGGCGGCTATGTCGACACGGTGCGCACCGAATACAAGAAGGTCGCGGATGCACATGCCCGCTCCGAAGCCGACAAGCAACGGCTGCCGCTGGCCAAGGCGAGGGCCAATGCGCACCGGATCGACTGGTCTGCCTACGAGCCGCCGAAGCCGTCTTTTACCGGCGTCAAGGTGTTCGAGAACTGGGATCTCACCGAACTCGCGCGCTACATCGATTGGACGCCGTTCTTCCAGACCTGGGAGCTGAAGGGCCGTTATCCCAAAATTCTCGAAGACGAGGCGCAAGGCGCCGCCGCGCGCCAGCTGTTCGAGGATGCGCAGGCGATGCTGAAAAAGATCATCGCCGAAAAATGGTTCGCCCCGCGCGGCGTCATCGGCTTCTGGCCGGCCAATGCCGTCGGCGACGACATCAGGCTGTTCACGGACGAAAAGCGGTCGCAGGAACTGGCGACCTTCTTTACCTTGCGCCAGCAACTGACCAAGCGCGACGGCAAGGCCAATGTCGCGCTGTCGGATTTTGTCGCGCCGGCCGACAGCGGAAAGCCCGACTACATCGGCGGCTTCATCGTCACCGCCGGCATCGAGGAGGTGGCGATCGCCGAACGGTTCGAGCGGGCGAACGACGACTATTCGTCGATCATGGTCAAGGCGCTGGCGGACCGCTTCGCCGAAGCCTTTGCCGAGCGCATGCACGAGAAGGTGCGCAAGGAATTCTGGGGTTATACTCCCGACGAAGCCTTGGCGCCCGACGAGCTGATCGGCGAACCTTACCGCGGCATCCGTCCGGCGCCCGGCTATCCGGCGCAGCCGGATCACACCGAGAAGGCGACGCTGTTCCGGCTGCTTGACGGTGAGGGCAATGCGGGCGTGAGCCTGACCGAAAGCTATGCGATGTGGCCGGGCTCGTCCGTGTCGGGGATCTATCTGTCGCATCCCGAAAGCTACTATTTCGGCGTCGCCAAGGTCGAACGCGACCAGGTCGAAGATTATGCACGCCGCAAGGCAATGCCCTTGGCCGAGGTCGAGCGCTGGCTTGGCCCCATCCTCAACTACGTGCCGGCACACTACGCCGAGGCGGCTGAATAGCGACGGCATGCCCTCAACAGAATTTGCGCGGGTTCCCGGCTTGTGATCCATGGCGCGGCGGTTACACCTTCGCGGGCAGTCGCCTTTGCAGTTGGAGCGCCGAATGACCTTACTCACACGCCGCAGGCTTTTGAAAACGGCAGCGATAGCCGGCGCGGGCGGGGTCGGGCTTTCGGCCATGGGTCGGCTTGGCGGCTTGGCAGCTGCCACAACTGAGCCGGTGGTTTTGCAGACGGCAAAGATCCAGGCGAAGCTGATGGATGTCGGCCAGACCAGGGATGTGCTGACCTATGGTAACGCCGGAATGCCGCCCGTGCTCAGAATGAAAAAGGGCGAGCCCTTCGCTGCACGCCTTGTCAACGCGATCGACGATCCGACGACGATCCACTGGCACGGCATTCGCGTTCCAAACAAGATGGACGGCGTGCCGTTCCTGGTCCAGCCCTACGTCTATACCGGCGATCATTTCGACTACGCCTTCACGCCGCCCGACGCCGGCACCTTCTGGTACCACCCGCATTGCAACACACTGGAGCAGATGGGCCATGGCCTGACCGGCGTGATCGTGGTCGAGAATCCCAACGACCCGAAATTCGATGCCGAAATCGTCCTCAACCTGCGCGACTGGCGCCTCGGCGACGACGGTCAGTTCATCGACCAGTTCCGGCCGCGCGATGCCGCGAGAACCGGCACTTACGGCACGGTGCGCACCGCCAATTGGCTGGATCAGCCGCAATATGACGCGCCGGCGGGAGGGCTGGTGCGGCTCAGGGTCGCCATCACCGACGTCACGCGCATCTACGCTTTTCGCGTCGACGGTGCGGAGGCGAGTGTCATGGCGCTCGACGGCAATCCGGTGCCTGAACGTTTTTCGCCCGATGCCTTGCTGCTTGGACCCGGCCAGCGCATGGAGCTGGCCATACGCATGCCCGACGAGGAAGGTGCGATCGTCAGCTTGAGGGACGTCAGGGGCACCAAGCCAAAAATCCTGGCGACCCTGCGTGCGACTGGAAACTCGCTCAAACGGGACATTCGCGATCTCGCGCCGCTGGAGCTCAATCCGGTGGCGGAAGTGGATCTCGCCAGCGCCAGGCATATTTCCCTGGCACTGAGCGCCACGGCGGAAAACGTCCCGAGCGATGGCATCTGCGGTTCGCTTGGCTACAGTTTCTGGGCCATCAACAAAGTGCCGTGGCCCGGCGACACCAAGGATCCGACCGCGCCTCTGGCCGAACTGAAGCTTGGCCAAAGCTACGTCATCGACATGGAGAACCTGACGCCGCAATCCCATCCGATGCATCTGCACGGCATGAGCTTCAAGGTGCTGTCATCCTCGACGCGCCAGGTTCAGCCTGCGATTTCCGACACCTATCTCATCCAGCCCAACGAGAAGGTTCAGCTCGGCTTCGTCGCCGACAATCCCGGCGATTGGCTGCTGCACTGCCATATCATCGAGCACCAGAAATCGGGAATGACGAGCTATGTCAGGGTGGTGTGAAGCCGCGTCAGCCTGCGCGTAGCGTCTGTGCCGTCATTTGCGCAACTGCGCCTCGATCTCGTCCAGCACCTTGTCCTTGCCGATGCCGGTGAGGAAGGCGAGGCCCTTGATCACCGGCTTGGTCACCGAAGCGGAGATCGGTGTGGTTGCGACGATGAAGTCGACATTGTCGGCCAGTCCAGGCACTTCGGTGGCCTTTGCCTGCTGGGCGTTGAAGGTGAGGCCGCGTTTCTTCATTTCCTCGGTGACGGCGACATTGACCGCGGTCGAGGTGGCGATGCCCGTGCCGCAGGCAAAGAGAATGGTTTTCTGTCTGGACATCTCTGCTTCTCCTTGTTTCAGCCGAGTACGGCTCGCACGTCTTCGAGGGTTCTGGCCGACCTCAAATCATCCAAGGCTTGCGGGTTCTGGATGGTGGCCATGACGGCCTGCAGCGCCTCAATCTGCTTGTCCTTGTCGTTGATGGCAAGCAGGAAGACGAAGCCGACCGGCAGCATCTCGTCGGGATCCTCCATGTTGGCGAAGGTGACTGGTTGCTTCAATGTGCCCATCGCGATGCCAGGCTTCAGCACATGCTCCGGATCGGTGTGCGGCACCGCGACATTGTCGGAGCGTTCCAGCGGCAGTCCGGTCGGGATGGTCAATTCGCGGCGCACGACCGCGTCGGCATAGCTGCTTTTGACATAGCCAAGTCTCTCCAGCCGGCCCGCCAGGATGCGGATGATCTCCTCATTGGTCGAGGCATCGGATCCGAGCACGATCGCGTCGGGGTCCAGAAGCTGCATGAGGCCGTCGGACATTCTTTGCTCCGTCGATGAAATCGTGCGCCCCGGAAAGGGCGCACGATCGGTTTAAAGGGTGGACGCTATCAGGTCAGGCCGTCTCTTCGGCCGGCTCGTCCTCGGCGCCCGCGGCCCGCTCCCAGCCGAGCGGATTGCGGCGGTAGAGGACAAACAATGCCGCGATGACCACCGCGATCACGATGATGCCGACAAGCCCCATCCCCTGGATCGCCTCGATGACCACGTAAGGCACCCACAGGAAGCCGTCGACCACCGAGGTGATCTGCAGCGCGTCCGCCGGCAACTTGAAGCCCGATGCGACAGCAGCGCTTGTGAACAGCGGCGCCAGCGCGTTGGCGACGTAGAAGCCGATGGCCAGCGTCACCGTGCCGATCACCACCATGCGGAACACGTTGCCTTTGACCAGCGGCGCGGTCATCGCGACGATGAAGGGGATGACCGCGAGGTCGGCGAACAGGATGACGCGGTTGCCCGGCAGTATGATGGACAGGATGATCGCGATCGGCACAAGGATCAGCGACGACGAGATCGCGGCCGGATGGCCGATCAGGATCGCCGAATCAAGACCAACGAGAAGCTCTCGGTCACCGGTGCGCTTGCGCACGAACGCCTGTGCGGCGTCGGAAACGGGGATCAGCCCCTCCATCAGGATCTTGACCATCCGCGGCAGCAGCAGCATCACCGCGGCCAGCGTCATGCCGGTGCCCAGAACCTTTGCCAGCACCACACTGAGATCACCCGCATTGTAGAAGGCGATCGCACCAAGCACGAGGCCGATGATCAGGCCCATCACGACAGGTTCGCCGAACACGCCGAACCTGCGCTCGATCGTGTCCGTGTTGATGTTGATGCGGTTGATCCCGGGAATGCGGTCCATGATCCAGTTGAGCACAATGGCGATCGGCAGAATCTGTGCCGAGGCGAGATGCGGCACCGAAATGCCGGGCACGCCGTAGAACTGCTGTACCGCGCGCGCGGACCAGTCGGCGAACAGCAGCGAGAGTGCTGCGACAAGTGCTGCGACCGCGATGCCATAGGCCAGATTGTCGGTTGCGGCGACCACCAGCGAGCCGACAAAGGCAAAGTGCCAGAAATTCCAGACGTCGACATTGAGCGTGCGCGTCATGCGTGTCAGCAACAGCACGATATTGACCAGGATGCCGACCGGAATGACCCAGAGGCCGACCGACGAGCCGAAGGCGATCGCGGCCGCGGAGGGCCAGCCGACATCGATGATGTCGCGATGAATGCCGGTGTTGGTGACGATGGCCTTGGCGACATCGCCAATCGACGTGAACATCAGGCCAAGCACCAGATTGATGCCGATGAAGGCGACGCCGATGGTGACGGCGGCGCGAAAAGCCTTGCTGACCTTGGCGCCCAGAGCCACGGCGATGATGAAAATGACAATTGGCAGCAGGATCGTCGGGCCAAGCGTATCGATGGCCCCTTTGAGGCCCGCGAGAACAGTATCCATTTTTCCTCCCCTGGAGCCGCGAGCCTTCGCTCGACGCCTCGCAATGATGCTCCATCCAGCCTTTGACGCCGTGGCGCAAAGACACTCCCCAATTTGCGCCAGAGGCGAATGCTTCCCGACTGTCGCGTCGGTGAACATTTGCCTTTGTTGACAAACGAATGTTTTATTGGGGTTGTTCGCTGCGATGTCAATTGGTTGCGCTTCGGCCAATCGAGCCCCGAAGGACGTCCCTTCCGAGACGATTTCGTGGAAATTGCCGGTCGCGACCGGGTTTCGTTGGCAAATAGAACCCGTTCCCTGCTATCCGATCCCAAATCACGAAGCTGTGGACATTCCTGCATGATCAACGTCGCCCTGACCGGCCTTGCCCGTGATCTCGCCAGGCGTGCCGCCGAAGGCCGCCCGGTGCGCATTGGTGTCATCGGCTCGGGCGAAATGGGCACCGATCTGGTCACGCAAGGCATGCTGATGCCAGGCATTTCGATCTGCGCCGTCTCGACGCGCCGCCCGCACACCGCGCGCGATGCCATCCGCATCGCCTATGGCGATGAAGCCATGGCGGTCGAAGCCGACACCGCGTCGAAAGTCACCGGCGCCATCGAGAGCGGCAAGATCGCCATCACCTCGAACGAGATGCTGGTCACCAATCCGCTGATCGACGTCGTCATCGACGCCACCGGCAAGCCGGGTGTCGCCGCCGACTTCGACCTCATGGCGATGGAGCACGGCAAGCATCTTGTGATGATGAACGTCGAGGCCGACGTCACCATCGGTTGCTATCTGAAGCAGCAGGCCGACCGGCTTGGCGTCGTCTATTCGGTGGGTGCGGGCGACGAGCCGTCGAGCTGCATGGAACTGATCGAGTTTGCGTCGGCACTCGGGCTGACCATCGTCTCGGCCGGCAAGGGCAAGAACAACCCGCTCAACCACGATGCCGTGCCGGACGACTATCGCGCCGAAGCGATCCGCCGCAACATGAACCCGCGCATGCTGGTCGAGTTCGTCGACGGCTCCAAGACCATGGTCGAGATGTGCGCCATCGCCAACGCCACCGGGCTGGTGCCCGATGTGCCCGGCATGCACGGCCCCAAGGCCGACCGCGACGACCTCGCCAAGGTGCTCATTCCGCGCGAGGATGGCGGTCTGCTGTTGAAGAAAGGCGTCGTCGACTACACGGTCGGCAAAGGCGTCGCGCCTGGCGTCTTCGTCATCGTCGAGGCGACGCATCCGCGCATCATCGAGCGCATGGACGATCTGCATATCGGCCACGGCCCCTATTACAGCCTGTTCCGGCCCTATCATCTGACGTCGCTGGAGGTGCCGCTGACCGCCGCCCGCATCGTGCTTTTCGGCAAGCCCGACATGGTGCCGTTGCCGAGGCCGGTGGCCGAAGTGTGCGCCGTCGCCAAGCGCGACCTTGCCGCCGGCGAGACCTTCGATGCGATCGGCGAGACCTGCTACCGCTCCTGGACCATGACCGTCGGCGAAGCCCGCGCCCGGCGCGCTGTGCCGGTCGGCCTGCTCGAGGGCGGCAAGGTGCTGAAACCGGTCAGGAAAGGTGAGTTGCTGACGTCAGACAATGCATCGCCCGACCAGACGACGAGGCTGTTCGCCTTGCGCCGGCTGCAGGACGAGATGCTGTACGGGGCAAGCTGAGGATTATTTCCCCAGCTCGACAGACCGCAACCGCGCCGCCTCCACCGCCTGCGTCAGCAGATTTGTCAGCCGGTCCTCGCCCATCAGCACCTCCAGCGCCGCGGCCGTCGTCCCTTTGGGGCTGGTCACCTGCTGGCGCAGCACGCCCGGCTCTTCGCTGCTTTCTGCGGCAAGCGAGGCAGCGCCGTAGACGGTCTGCATGGCGAGCAGCTTGGCGGTTTTGGCTGGCAGCCCGGCCTTCTCGGCGGCCACGGTCAGCGCCTCGATGAAATGGAAGATATAGGCCGGCCCCGATCCGGACACGGCGGTCACCGCATCCATCAAGCCCTCGTCGTCGATGGTGGCCACTTCGCCGCTCGCCGACAAAAGGTCGGCGACGAAACGCTTGGTATCGTCGGACACCAGTCTGTTGGAGAACACCACCATCATCCCCTTGCCGATCGCCGCGGGCGTGTTGGGCATGCAGCGCACGACCGGCGCGCGGTTGCCGAGGATTTCCTCGAAGGTGGCGGCAGGCGTGCCGGCGGCGATGCTGACGAAGGTGGTGCGGCCGTCGCCGAAGCGCTTGTAGGCGGCAATCACGTTGCGGATCACTTGCGGCTTCACCGCGATGACGACGAGATCGGGCACGGCATCGGCCGGTATGCCATCGGCATCGGCTGATGTCGCGCAGCCCAGCGCTGCCGCGCGATTGCGCAGATCGGCATTGGGCTCGACCACGAAGACCGCCGACGGCGCAAGCTTGCCGGATTTCAGCCAGCCCGAGAGCATGGCGTAGCCCATATTGCCGCAGCCGGCGAGAACAAGTCTGATCGTCATCGAAAGCCCTCCGAAGGAAGCCATCACATAGACGCTGGCGCTTCCCTGGGGAAGCCCTGTCAGGATCGCGAGCCACGATCGGGATCGCGTACCGCGATTGGCCGCAGCGACACTTGCCTGAGGCCAAGCACGCCGAGCACGAAGAACAGCCAGACCGGGTCGCCGCGATGGAAGAAGAAGCTTTCGAGGAAGGCGTTCAGCGCCGTGAACAGCACCACCATCATGAAGAAGTCGCCGAGAAAGATGTTTTCCCTGCGCAACGGAATGCGCATGTAGTCGCGCAGCGGCGCGATGAGGAAAGTGTAGACCGCCACGCACAGTGCCGGAATGCCCATCAGCACGGCGATGTCGAGATAGCCGTCATGGCCGTGCACGATGGTCCTGATGTCCCACGGCCGGTCGAAAGGCTGATCCTGGTTGAGCAGCAGCGGCGTGCCCCAGAAGCTCTCATAGCCGTAGCCGGTCCATGGCTTCTTCGCCAGCATGCTGCCGGCGAACTCCCACAGCGTCGTGCGGCCGGTATAGGTCATGCCGGGGAAATAGATCGCCGCCAGATGTTTTACAGGCGGCAGGAAGACGATGCCCAGCGTGCCGACCGCTGTCGCGACGATCGCCAGCGAAAACAGGATCGGCGTGCCGAGCCGCATGCCTATCAGGCTCGGGAACATCACGATCAGGATCGAGAACGGCACCAGGCCGGCGGTCGTCTTGGAGCCGGTGTGCAGCATGAAGATCATTGCTGCGAGGAAGATCCCGGCGCCCCAGTAGCGCTGTCCGCGCCGGTAGAGATAGAGGCCTGCGAAGCTGAGGCAGGCCATGATCGGCCCGGCGATGTTCTTGTGGGTAAACACGCCGCGCCACAGGCCGGCATGCTCGGGCTCCTGCGAGTCGGCGGTGTGCATCGCCTCGTGCGGAAAGACGATGAGGCCGAGATAGGAAAGGCCCATGACCACGACGGCGGTGAAGATGATCACCTTCGAGAAGGCTTCGGCGTCGCGCGGCAGCACCAGGATCGTCGCCATCGTCAGGATGCCGATCAGGGTGAAGGAGGCGGCGCGCATCGCCGAAGGCGGATCGGTCGACAGGACCACCGACAGGAAAAAGAAGCCCAGCATCAGCACCCAGGATGGGCTGAGCAGCGAGCGCACGACGCGCGGATCGGCAAAGGCCATCAGCGAGAAGATCGACATGGCGCCGAGCGAGCCGAAGCCAAGCTGGTTGACGATGTCGCCGCCTTGACCGGTAAGTTCTGCGCCGCCCGGCTGGAACGGCCGGAAGGACACCATGATGACGGTGAACAGCAGCGCGGCAATGGCGGTGGCCACGCCTTCGCGCGTGAACGCGGCGCTGAGCGGCGCGTGCTCAGTTTTTCTCAGGCTGGCGGTATTGCTCATTGGCATATCCGAATTCGGCCAGCACGCGGCCCAGCGCCACATGGACGGGGTAGATGGCGATATCAGGCGATCCGGTCCGCGCCAGCCGGATCAGGCCGCGAAAGGGCGAAGCGGCAAGCAGTGCCAGGCTCTTCAGCAACACTTTGGCGCCGGCCATTGGCGTGCCGGCACGCTTCTTCTTTTCGACCAGTGTCGAGATCACGCCGTTGCGCAGGCTGCGGGCACGGATCCAGTCGGCTTCGATACGCCGCGCCGGAACGGTTTCCAGCACCTTGGCCTCGGCGCACCAACCCAGAACAAAGCCCTTTTGCGCCGACCGGCTGAGAAAGTCGGAATCGCCGCCGCCCATGAAGTTGAATCTGAGATCGAGAAAGGGCGGACCCATGGCGATCAGCACGTTGCGCCCGACCAGAAGATTGCCGGACGAATAGAGCGCAGGCACGCGCCCGGTTTCCCGATAAGGCGGCGCGAACACCGGATGCTCGGCCCATCGCGCATGGGCAGGGTCGGCAAACATGGGCACCTGCGGGCCGCCGACAATATCGGCGCCAAGCGTTTCGGCAGCCTGGCACATCCGTTCCAGCCATTGCGGATCGGCGATCTCGTCATCGTCGATGACCAGCAGATGCCTGAAGTTCGGGAATTGCAGGATGGCCGTCTGCCAGCCGGCATTGTAGGCGCTGCAATTGCCGCGCTCATGCGCGATGATCGCTAAGCCCGACATTTCGCCCCGCTCGAACAGCGGCAGCGCTGCCTTGGCGCCGGCCCGCGCCTCGGCTTCGTTTTCCATGACGATCACGGCAAAGCGCCTGCCGGTTTGCTGCGCGCGCAGCGACGCCAGCGTTTCCAGCACCTGCTCGGGGCGCTTGAAGGTCGGCAAGGTGACGACGGCTTCGACGGCCTCGACGTCGAGCCGCGGCGTGCGTCCAGCGATCGATACCGAACCGTCCGATGGCAAAGGGATCATCCGCGTCCAGCCACATGGTGAGTTGGGCTCTGGTAGCACCACGGTTGATAAGGTTTCGTTAATCACCTTCCACGGAGAAGCCCGCCAGACAGGGACTTTCGGCCGTCGAATGTGCTGGCTTAATCAAGGGTTCACCGCACTTTGCTACCGGCTACACCACAGGATAGGTGAGATGCATCTGCTGTTCGCCACATCGATCGTGCCTGACGGCGCTCTCGCCTCGGGCTACGAGATCGCCAACGCTGCGATCATCGCTGCCTTGCGGCGCGCTGGCGCGCGCGTAACCGTCATCGGCTTCACCTGGCCGGGAAAACCCGCGGCCGACCCCGAAAACACCGTGGTTCTGGGTGCCATCGACGTGCGCACGGACAATGCCTCCGCGCGGCAAAAGCTGGCCTGGGTCGGCAAGGCGCTGCTTTCGGGCCTCACCTTCGCCTCGGCCAAGCTGCGCGCCGTGTCCGACAGCGATGTTCTCGCTGCCATTGAGCGCGCTGGACCGGTTGATGGCTATGTCTTGAATTCCGTGCAGTTCGCCGGTGCCTTCGAAAAACTGTTCACCGACCGGCCTTCGATCTTCGTTGCCCACAATGTCGAGCATCTTTCGGCGCGGGAGAATGCCGCTGCCGCCGGCAGCCTCTTCCAGCGCCTGCTGTTTCGCCGCGAGGCGAGGCTGCTCAAGACCATCGAAGACCGTCTCTGCCGCCGGGCGCGCTTCGTCTTCACCCTGGCCGAAGAAGACCGCACCGCCCTCGGTGTCGCCTCGCACGACCGCTCGGCGGTGCTGCCGCTGGTGACCGGTGCCCACGCGCCGACCCTGAAAGGCCCGCGCCGCATCGACTGCGACGCCGCCCTGATCGGCACCTGGACCTGGCAGCCGAACCGCATCGGCCTCGACTGGTTCCTGGGCAAGGTCGTGCCGCATCTGCGGCTCGACTTTCGCATCCGCATCGCCGGCCACATGCCTTCGGGCGTCACGTCGAAGCATCCGGGTGTTGAATTTGTCGGCCGCGTGCCCGACGCGCAGGCTTTCGTGCGTGGCGCTGCCGTCATCCCGCTGATCAGCACCGCCGGCAGCGGCGTCCAGTTGAAGACAATCGAAACCTTCGAGCTCGGCCTGCCTTCCGTCGCCACCAGCCGTTCGCTGCGCGGCATCGACCACCGTCCGGCCAACTGCGTCGTCACCGACGATCCCGTCGCCTTCGCCAGGGCACTCGAGGCTGCGGCGGCCGACATCCGCGACGTTGACGGCAGCGCGTTCCGGGGCTCGCAGGTCAAGGCGCTCGACGCTGCCATCCGGCTCGGCCTCGAAAAGCTCGCACCCGTCAGGCAGGAGGCATTTGCGTGAACATGCATTCCGCCCGCGCCGCGTTCGGGCTCGACACGCTGAAGACGATCCTTGGCATCCCGGTGGTTGCGGTCCGCTGGAACGATGCCATCGCCCTGCTGAACCGGTTGATTGCCGAGCGGCGCTTCACCAAGGTCAGTTTCCTCAACGCCCACAACGCCAACATCGCCTATACCGACCCGGTGTTCGCCGAGGCACTCGATGATTTCCTCATCCTGCCCGACGGCATCGGTATCGATCTGGCGGCGAGACTCCTCTACGGGGCGCCATTTCCCGACAATCTCAACGGTACCGATTTCGTCCCGGCCTTCCTGCAGGCCTCGACGACGCCGCTCACCGTCGGCCTGCTCGGCGCGACGCGCGTCAATGCCGAAGCGGCGTCGGTCAAGCTGGCCGCATTGGCGGTGCAGCACAAATTCGTGGTGATCCATGACGGCTATTTCCCTGCTTCGCAGGAGCAGGAAATCGTCGACCGGATTGCCGCGCTTCGGCCCGACGTGCTGCTCGTCGCCATGGGCGTGCCGCGCCAGGAATTGTGGATCGAACGCCATATCGACGCGCGCCATTGCACGCTGCCGATCGCGGTCGGCGCGTTGCTTGATTTCCTGAGCGGCGCGGTGCCCCGCGCGCCCTTGTGGATGCGCCGGCTGCGGCTCGAATGGCTGTTCCGGTTGGCTGTCGAACCGAGCCGCCTGTGGCGCCGTTATGTGGTCGGCAATCCGCTGTTCCTGCTGCGCGTCCTTAGGCAGAAATTCTCGCTTGCGCCCGAAGCTGCGAGGGATATCAAGTGAACAGCAGGTTCGTGCCAGGTGCCGCTGTCGAGCCAAGCCCGCTGCGGCAGACACCGACGGCGGCAATCGTGACGGCAAGCTACGCGCCCGACTTCGAGCGCTGCCGCCTGCTGTGCGAGACACTTGATCGCCACGTTTCGGGCGCGGCGCACCATTACATCCTGGTCGAACATCGCGACGTCAGTCTGTTTCGCCAATTGGAAACCGGCCGCCGCACGGTCGTCGACGAGCGTGAATTGCTGCCGCGCTGGCTGCACGCCTTCGACGATCCGCTCAGCCTGTTTCGCCGGCGCGTCTGGCTCAGCCTGAAGACTCAGCCGCTGCGCGGCTGGCATGTACAGCAATTGCGCCGCATCGCCATATCGGCGCATGCATCTCAAGACGTGCTCATCTTCTGCGATTCAGACGTCGCTTTCCTCAAACCTTTCGACTGCGGCGCCTTCTGGCGCGACGGCAAGGTGCGCCTGTTTCGCCGCGACGGTGTCCTGGCGGACGAAGGTCATGAGGAGCATCGCATCTGGTCGCGCAATGCGGGATCGGCACTCGGCATCGACCCGTCCCGGACGTCGATCCATGACTATATCTCGACGCTGATCGCCTGGCGGCGCGACACCGTGCTGGCCATGTGCGCCGAGATCGAGAAGGTCCATGGCCGCGACTGGATCGAGGTCGTCGGCTCGGCGCGCAAATTCTCCGAATGCATGATCTACGGCCGCTATGTCGACGATCTGCTGGAGGGCGCCGGCCACTTCCACGGTTCGGAAGAATTCTGCCGCGTCCACTGGACCGGCGAAGCGCTTTCGGATGACGAGTTCCGCCGCTTCGTTGCCGCCATGGCGCCGGAGCAGGTGGCGATCGGCATGCAATCCTTCATCGGCACCGATATCGGCCGCATCCGCCGACTGATTGGGTTGGATTAGAGCATCCCGAAAAGCGGGAACCGGTTTTTGGAAAAGATCAGGTGCAAAGAAAGTCCTAGACGGGTTTGGCCGGCTTGCGCATCGCCGAATAGGTGAGCAGCGCCGAGGCGAGATACAGAAGCAGGAAGACGACATTGAGCGATAGCACCAGATTCGGCGTGTCGAGGATGGTCGTCAGCACATAGGTCAGCAACAGTGCCTTCAGCGCGGCGAGCAGGCCGAGATTGAGCGCCCGTACCAGCGTCTGGCCGCGCGCGAACAAAAGTTCGGCCTGGTATTCGACAAGATTGCGCAGTCCCGGCACGCAGATCGCCAGCACCACCAGCGGGGCAGCCTCGGCGACATTCTTGCCGAGTGCGTTGGGGAAGAAGTGCAGCACGATGCCAAGCGTCAGCAGCGCTGCCGTGGAGACCGCGAACACACCGCCTTCGATGCCGCTCTTGACCGCCAGCCGTGACAACAGTTCCGGTGCGCGCATCATGCGCTGCACCAGCATCATCGAGAAGGTGCGGATCGGAATGGCCGTCAGGTCTACCAGCCGCATGATGATGGCGTAGATGCCAGCCAGATGCGGGCCGCCGATCGCCAGCACCAGCAGCTTGTCGAACTCCATCTGCAGGTAGAACAGCACTTCGGCGCCGGCCACATAGATGGAATCGGCCAATCGCCGAAGATACAGAGCGACCCGCAGCCGCAGCCTCTGGCGCGGGTAGAAGAAGCCGAAGGCAATCAGCAGCGAGGCGGCATTGGCGCCGATATAGAACCAAGACCATATCCAGACGCTGTGTTGTGCTGAGAACATGAACAGCACCGCGCCGACTGCCCGCAGCGCGGTCGCCAGGATGGCCAGCAGCGCGGCGCGGCCGAATTTGCCCAGGCCGTTGTTGACGATCAGTGCTACCTCGACCGGCCGCCACAACAGCGCTTCGGCAAAGACGATTGCCGCAAACACCGACAGCGGCACGGTGTCGGCGAAGAAAAGCAGATAGACGCCGAACGAGGCCGCGGCCAGCAGCGGCAGCGACAGCACGCCGAGCAGCAGGAAGCCGGCGGAGAAGGTGCCGATCAGATTGGGGCGGATGGTGGCGGTGCGGTAGAGCGCCGAGATGAACCCGAAAGCGAGGATGCGCGACAGCATGACACCGGCCGCCGACGCGGTGGCGAACATGCCGAATTCGGAAATGGACAGCGTGTTGGCCAACGCGATGAAATAGGCCAGCGAAAACACCAGTCGCCCGCCGGCGCCGCTGATCGCCGAGAAATAGTCGCGAAGCAGCCCCCGTCGTTCGGCCAAAAAGCTGCCGATCCGGGCGAGGGGCCGCCTTTGCGGTATGTCACTGGCCTGCGTCATGTCTCGAGGAGAGCCTAGGCCGGAAAACTTAACGTGCCGTTCTGGAGCTTGGGCTTGTGTCGAAAATAGATGCAACCGAAGCGAGAAACCGACGCTTCGGCGCGGGAAAATTAACCTTTTGTTTTCCATGCCTGTTTAGCGTGGCTTAACGAATGGCCAATCGCCGTTTGCAGGTCGCCAAAGGTAAAGTTCCAGACGATGGTCGACAGGGAAAACCGCGAAGACTGGAAGCGCGAGCGCTCATTGCTGGCGCTTGGCCAGGCTGTGCGCGGCGACGAACCCGACGCTTCCCTGGTCTCGATAGGCGATCGGGCAGACCCGTCATGGCGCGAGGATGCCGCCACCCGTCATCGCCTCGCCCGTTCGCAGCGCGAGGCGCGCAACCCGAAACTGTCGGATCCGGTCGCAACCGACGGGGATCAGGAGCGGGCTTCATCGCCGCACCGCGCGCAAACCACGCCACGGACACAAATCAGTGCCGCCGAAACCGCTGGCGCCCGTCGCGCCGATCATGCATCGGAACCTTACGCTGCGGGCGACGCGTCGGTATCCCGAAACGACGGCATGGACAGCCAGCAGTGGAAGCCGCTGATCGACCCGATGCAGGTCGTGCGCGGTGTCGGCAAGTCGAAGCTGCTGATCGTGACGACGACGATACTGGGCGCCGCGCTCGGCATCACCATCGCGCTGTCGACGCCGAAGAAATACGAAGCCACCACCGAACTGATCGTCGACCCACGCGACCTGAAGCTCACCGATCGCGACCTCACCCAGTCGGTCGTGGCTTCCGATGCAACGCTGGCCATCGTCGAGAACCAGGTCCGGGTGCTGACATCAGGCACCGTTCTCAACAAGGTCGTGGACAAGCTCAATCTGGTCAATGATCCGGAATTCAATGGGCAAGGCGGCGGCGGCCTCAGCGTCATGTCGCTCATCCGCTCCGTCCTGTCCCGCAATGACGGGCCGGGCGGTGTCGACGACGCCCGCCGCCGCGCGCTTGCTGTCGGCAATCTGGCCGAGAGCCTTTCGGTCGAGCGCGGCGGCAAGACCTTCGTCATCACCGTCAGTGCCACCACGCAGAATGGCGAGAAATCGGCCCTCATCGCCAACACGATGACGGATGTCTTTCTGCAGACTTTCGGCCAGATACAGTCGGACACCGCAGGCCGCGCCACCGACGAACTGACGGCCCGGCTTGACGAGTTGCGCAAGGGAGTCGAGGCCGCCGAGCGCAAGGTCGAAGATTTCAGGGCCACGCACGACCTTGTCGACGCGCAGGGCCATCTCATCAGCGATGACGAGATGCTGAAGCTCAACGAGCAACTGTCGATTGCCCGCGCCCGCACGCTGGAGCTGAATGCCCGGGCCGCTTCGGCGCGGTCGGTCGACGTCAATTCGGTCCTCACCGGCACCTTGCCGGAGGAGATCAACTCCAACACGATGAGCGATCTGCGTTCGCAATATGCGTCGCTCAAGCAGGAGGCTGACCGCGCCGCCATCCGGTTCGGCCCGCGTCATCCCGAACTCCAGGCGCTCAATGCCCAGATTGCCGGCGCACGCGACCGCATCGCCGCGGAGCTGCGCCGTATAGGCTCGTCGCTGCAGGTCGACCTCAAGCGCGCGGTCCAGCTCGAACAGGACCTTGCCTCTCGCCTGGCGCAGCTGAAGGTCCGCAGCGGCGACGTCAACAGCGACCTGGTGTCGATGCGCGAACTGGAGCGCGAGGCGACCGCCAAGCGTTCCGTCTACGAACAGTATCTGCTGCGCGCCAAGGAAACCGGCGAGCAGAAGGACATCAACACAGCCAACATCAACGTGATCTCGAAGGCCTTCGCGCCGCTCGAGGCAAACGGGCCGTCGCGGGTCGTGGTCGCGCTCGGCGGCCTGTTGCTGGGCTTTGCCTCCGGCATTGGCCTCGGAGCCATGCGTGGCGCCTATGAGAGCCTGCGTGACACCGCCAATTCGCGCTCGCGCCGCGACCATGGCACGGACGAACGCCGGACGCCTTACGAAGACAAGGCATATCGGGCAGCGCCGCCGGCGCCGCCACAAACACCAGCGCCGCAGCCATCGACACCCCCGCCTGCATCACCACCGCCGGCCGCGCCACCGCCTGTCCAGCAAGCCGAGGTCTCGCCGGCCGAAGGTCCCGGCCGGATCGGTGCCTTGCTGTCGAGACTGCATAAGTCCGTCTCCCGCAGGCCATCCCGGGAGGAGCCGTTCGATACCGTTGAATGGGCCTCTGCCGAAAACGCGAAACCAATGCAGGATCCGCAATACCGCGCTTATCCCCAGTCGGCGCCGGCCTTCGAGCCTCGGCAGGCGGCCGCGACAGCATACCCGGCGCCGCCTTTCCAGCCCGGCGGCCATCCGCAGCAGACGGCGCAGCCGCCACTGCCGCCTCCCATGGTGACGCAGCGGCCATATTCCGGGCCGCAGCTCTATCCCTACGCGCAGCCATTGGGCTACGCGCAGCCGCCGGGCTATCCCTATTTGCCATCGATGCCGGCCGCCAACGCCGGGCAGCAGCCCGATCCGGCTCAGCCTGCTTCCGAGTCCTATCCACAACCGCCCCTCCAGCAGCAACAGGCGCCTCAGCCTCATCAGCAATCGGCGGAGCCGTCGCGGGCCGTGGAGGATGCCGAGCAGCAAGCGCCAATCGAGGAAATCCGCGCCAGCCTGCGCGAATTCCGCGAAGCGGTTCGCGAACTGACCGAGAGCCGCGCGCGGCGCCGCTACTTCTGAGCCACAAAATTCTTCCAGGCGCCGTACAAAAACATGCCGGTTTCGCGTAAACGGCATGGGACGGCGCTTTGGCGGGATTGCATGTTGGAATTTTCGTGAAAATGCCACGCTGTGAAAGATCGAAAAGCGCGTCGCTTTCGGAAGCGACGCGCTTGGGCATTCTGGTGTTGAGGGTAGTCCATGGCTGTAGTGATTGATGGCAAGAGCGTTGCCGGGGACGTTGTGGGGACGGTCAAGTCCCTGACGGCTGAACTTGTCGCCAAGGGCAAGCCCAAGCCCGGTCTTGCCGTGGTCATCGTCGGCGAGGATCCTGCCAGCCAGGTCTATGTCGCGTCCAAGTCGCGCACCGCCAAGGAATGCGGCTTTCATTCCGTCCAGCACACGCTGCCGGCCGAAACCTCGGAACCGGCATTGCTGAAGATCATCGGCGACCTCAACGCCGATCCGGCCATCAACGGCATCCTCGTGCAGCTTCCGCTGCCGGCCCACATCGACGCCGGCAAGATCATCCAGACCATCGCGCCGGAAAAGGATGTCGACGGCTTCCATTTCATCAATGTCGGCAAGCTCGGCACCGGTGAACTCGAGACAGCCTTCGTGCCTTGCACGCCGGCCGGCTCGATGCTTCTGATCGAGCGGGTGCGCGGTAAGGATTTGTCCGGTCTCAACGCCGTCGTCGTCGGCCGCTCCAACATCGTCGGCAAGCCGATGGCCAACCTCCTGCTTGCCGCCAATTGCACCGTCACCATCGCCCATAGCCGCACCAGGGACCTGCCGGCACTTGCCCGCACCGCCGACATTCTTGTCGCGGCCGTCGGCAGGCCGGAGATGATCAGGGGTGATTGGGTCAAGCCAGGCGCCACCGTCATCGATGTCGGCATCAACCGCATTCCGGCGCCGGAAAAGGGCGAGGGCAAGTCCCGTCTCGTCGGCGATGTCGCCTATGCCGAAGCGGCCAAGGCCGCCGGCGCCATCACGCCGGTGCCTGGCGGTGTCGGGCCTATGACCATTGCCATGCTGATGGCCAATACGTTAGCCTCGGCCTACCTTGCGGCCGGATTGAAACGGCCGTCCTTCTGACCCGCCAGAAAGCCGCAGCTTTGCCGAACCCCAGTGTTCCCTCAGAACGGCCGGTCATCGCGGACCCCGTTCAAGGTGGCCGGCAGTTCGCATTCCTGCTGGTCGACAAGTTCTCCATGTTCTCGCTGGCTGCCGCGATCGATACGTTCCGGTCGGCGAACCGGTTGCTCGGCCGTGACTTCTACGGCTGGACGACGGTGTCGGCCGATGGCGATCCGGTGATGGCTTCCAACGGCCTGCCGCTCAAGATCGACTATGCCGTTGCCGACCTGCCGCCGGTCGATATCCTGTTCGTCTCGGTTGGGCTGACGACGGAATTCCCCGGCAAGAGCAAGGTGCTGGCGGCTTTGCGAAGCTGGGGCCGGCGCGGCAATGCGCTGGGTGCCCTGTCGGTCGGCTCCTATCTGCTGGCCGAGGCCGGCCAGCTCGAAGGCTATCGCTGCACCATCCATTGGGAAAACCGTGCCGGCTTCGTCGAACGCTTCCCCGACATCAACTGCACCGGCAACGTCTTCGAGATCGATCGCAAGCGCTACACCTGTGCCGGCGGCACCACTTCGATCGACCTGATGCTGGAGATCGTGCGCGGCGATTTCGGCTCGAACCTCGCCAATGGCGTCGCCAACCAGTTCCAGCACGAACGCATCCGCTCGGCCGGCGACCGTCAGCGCGTCGGGCCGGAACGCGACCTGACCGGCAAGTCGGAGAAGCTTAGGCGTATCGTCGAACTGATGGCCGACCACCTCGACGAGCCGCTGTCGGCGGTACAGCTGGCCAAATCCGCCGGCCTTTCGGTGCGCCAGGTCGAGCGCCTGTTCCTGCGCCATCTCAGCGTCACGCCCGGCCGTTATTACATGCGGTTGCGGCTGGAGCGGGCGCGCGAACTGCTGCGCCAGACCAACATGCCGATCCTCGACGTGGCGATCGCGACAGGCTTCACCTCGCATTCCTACTTCG
Source organism: Mesorhizobium sp. M0518 (assembly GCF_040321125.1). NCBI lineage: Bacteria > Pseudomonadati > Pseudomonadota > Alphaproteobacteria > Hyphomicrobiales > Phyllobacteriaceae > Mesorhizobium > Mesorhizobium sp. M0518. Next base: position 2,231 of record NZ_JAMYQY010000013.1, on the reverse strand, counting down.
CCCAGAGCTACCGGCTGCAATTCGGCAGGCCGCCCTCGGAAGAGCGCCGCACGACCTACTGAACTTCGCTTCCGTTGAAAGTACGGCATTCGGCCCGGCGCATCGGACCAGGGCAGCGATTTCGGGTTAACGGGTTCCTTCGGTGCCTTCGCTGCGCGTAGGCTGACGGGTGCATCAAACGAAAAACCCGCCTGAGCGGCGGGTCACCGGCGCAAATCAGCACCATGGACGAAAATGTACCATAGCTGAGGGCATAGAGTCAAGAAAAAATTCCTATCGCAAAAACTGCCGGCACTGCCGAACTGGCTGCCGTCTGGTCTTTGTCAAGCTGGGTTCGGAGCCCTACGCACCGGCGCCCGGACTTGTGTCCCGGCGCCGCGTCAAATAGCTTGCCGCCCGGATCAGGGGTGGATTTAGGAGATTTCGATGGCGGGACTTGCACGGGGTGTCGCGGTGGCGGTCCTCCTTTTGTCGATGACGACGTTCGGCTTCGCCGCAAACAAGGTCATCATCATTCTCGATGCGTCCGGCTCGATGTGGGCGCAGATCGACGGCAAGCCCAAGCTCGAAATCGCCCGCGAGTCGCTTCGAACCGTGCTTCAATCGGTCCCCACCGACGACGAGATCGGCTTCATGGCCTATGGCCATCGTGCAAAGGGCAGCTGCGACGACATCCAGCTGATCGTGCCGCCGCAGGCAGGTTCGGGCAGCGCCATTTCGGCCGCTGCCGACAGCCTGAAATTCCTCGGCAAGACACCGCTGACCGCTGCCGTCAAGCAGGCGGCCGAGGCGTTGAAATACACCGAGGACAAGGCGACCGTCGTGCTCATCACCGACGGGCTCGAAACATGCGGCGGCGACCCCTGCGCGCTTGGCAAGGAGCTCGAGGCATCCGGCGTCGACTTCACCGCCGATGTCGTCGGCTTCGGCCTCACCGCCGACGAGGGCAAGCAGATCGCCTGCCTCGCCGACAACACCGGCGGCAAATACATCCAGGCCTCCGACGAGAAGGCGCTGCAGGAGGCGCTTGCCGAGACCGTGGCGGCGCCGGTGCCGGAACCGGCACCCGCTCCGGCACCGGAGCCAGCGCCCGCACCGGAGCCGGCCAAACCGGACTTCAATTTCCAGCCGATAGCAGTGCTTGCCGAGGGCGGCGATCCCGTCACCGACGGCAACGCCTGGGAAATCTACAAGGCGAAACCCGACGGTACGCGCGGCGACTACGTCAGCACCGAATACGGCGCCTACAAGGCCAATCTGGAACCGGGCGACTATATCGTCGTGGCCAGTGACGGCCAGGCGAAGACCGAGCAGAAGGTCAAGATCGAGGCAGGCCAGGTCTACAAGCCTCTCTTCAACTTGAATGCCGGCACGCTGATCATCCACCCGCGACCGAACGCGGGGGCGGATGTCGTCGATGGCGCGGCTGTCGTCATCGATTATCCGGGTGCAGACATGCCCGCGACCTTTTATGGGACGACGAAAGCCGTGTTGCCGGCCGGCGACCAGAAGGTGACTGTCACGATCGGGCAGGGCGCGGCTACCGATACGATCCCGCTGGCTGCCGGCAAGACCGTGGAAAAGGACATGATTGCCGGTGTCGGCCATGTCGTTGCCAATGCTTACTATGCTGCCGGCGGCGACAAGGCGGACGGTTCAGGCATCGGCTTCAAGGTGCTCAAGGCAAAAAAGAAGATCGATGGAACCAGGGACGAGGTGACCTATGCCTACGGACCCGACAGCAAATTCGATCTGCCACCCGATGACTATGTGTTGATTGCGACGGTTGATCTCGCCGTCGTCGAGCAGCCGTTCACTGTCAAGGTGGGCGAATTTCAGGATCTGAAGGTCGCAATGAATGCCGGCGTGCTGGCGATCACCGCGCCCGGAGCCTCGAAGATCGAGATTTTCGAGGCCAAGAAGGACATCAACGGCAACCGCAAGTCGCTTGGCTATGCATTCGACCAGAAGTATCAGGCAGCGATCCCTGCGGGCGACTACGCCGTCGTCTCGGAGAAATCCGACAACAGTTCCAAAGAAGGCAACGTGACGGTCAAGGCCGGCGAGCGAGCCGAGCTAACCGTGCAATAGAATCGTATGCACAACCGCAAGAGGGCGGCCATGTGCCTAATGCAGTTCACTTAAGTTGGGCTGGATGAGGATCTGGTAAGACCTATCGAACAGGATGGAGATTCGTTTCCATCCTGTTCGTGTTTTGAGATGCCAGGTCG